>DLLF01000002.1:0-202274 GCA_002477945.1 Bacteroidales bacterium UBA7569 | reverse complement strand
CGCTGATGTAAAGCGTACCAAACATGGCATATTTTCATCCGCTTTGATGACGGTATGTGCCTTTATCCCGCCCTTCTTTTTACCCGTCTTGGGATTGCGCCCTGCGCCTTTGAGGATGTCCGAGAACAGGCTGATAGTCGTTGAATCCATGATATACAGCCGTTTGACCCATTCTTCACTTCGGTTGTCCGCTAAAACATCCTTGTATTGTTGGTAGAGACTTTGGTATATCTCTCCAAAGAAAGAACTGCTCCGGCGGTTATTGGCTTCGGACAGCGTGCTACGCCGCACCAGATAATTGATGCCGAGGTGTTGGAATTTCTGCGCCTCTGCCATCAGACCGATAACGGTCTCGCGCAGTGAGTCATACCGCATAAGAACGGCAAACAACAATGCCACAAAATGGGTGTAACCGTCTAATTTCTTGACATAGCGGTCGTAGTTGTTTTGCTTGCTGATTTCCTGTATCTTGGCACGATTTGCCAAATTGAGTATCTGCAGGTATTGCGGCTGTCCGGAAAAAGTTGTAATTTTGCTCATCGTTGTGAGTTTTTGGGTTTGACGACACAAAATTACAACGAACGGCTGGCTCTAACAAAAGAACCAGCCTTTTTTGTACGCAAATCTAAAGTTTACCGGACAGTAATAATAAATATATTACAATGGCTGTTCGTTTTAACATAGAAAAGTATCAAGAGGCAAAACTTGCATACATAGAAATGCTAACAGGTAAATCGGAAAAAGATAGATACATACAAATCCTATTTAGAGCAGGACGAGGATGTACGAAAAACAATCCAAGCATACCGCAATGCACAAAAACAAATTGCCAAAAATGAGAATGCCCAAACTAAATTCAATAAAGAGCCTGTCAAACAAAAACACAATAATAAAGTTATTCAATTAAACGATGGCTACGATAGTATTAGGCGTATAAAATATGAAATAAAACACGAAACAGGTGATATTCTGGGCGTGATACCATGTTTCTCTAAAGATGGAAAATTCATTCGTTCTTTCACTGTAACAGCCTCTAATTTAGAAGCAACCCTACAAGATTCATTATTCCGTAGTTCTATGCAAATAGGACAATTGGTTTCTATTAAACAAAGCATCTACCAAATAATCAAAAAAAAGAGGAAACGTGGTATGATGTCTCACCACATAGATACACTATATAGACTATTACAAGATGAAATAAATAATAGGTATCGGGCTTCGCACCTACACAATAAAAACAGAATCCAAACAGAGTCCAAAACATTGACAACTATAGATTGGAGTGCGCTTTCCTTGCATAGTAAAAAAATGGAGTTTTGTTATTTAAGTTGAATTTTCCACCAGGTTGCATAATACTACAAAATCCAAATATCAATATCCAATTACCTAACTATAGATCAGTATTGGAAAATTCCGTGCCTAAAATAGACATTGTCATATCCAATACAGGTGAATACAAAGTAAAGAAGGAAACTGCACGAGAAATTATTCAGGTATTCAAAGACTTGGCACAAAAGACTGAACGTAATAATACAACAAACAATGCATTATCAACATCTGAGAACAACACAAAGCAAACACAGACAACACCTTCTATTCAAACTCCACAAGAACTCGAAGTCAGTTGGTCAAAAGTCCATTTCTTCGATGGCAGAGTAACTATAGATACTCCTATTCCAGGAAAGCCTGTTGTCCTTACAATTCAAAATGTCAGGAAATCTTATGAGCAGATACGTAATTTATTAATTCGTAAATTACCACCTATCCATATCATAAAAGACAAATCGGGTAAGTACCAATTAAAAAATACGATACAATGGCAGTCTGCCATTCAAATGCTTGAGAAACGCTATAATGATGATAATATAGTAGCCATAAAACCTAAAGTGTATCAGTCTTTCAAACTTACAATGGATTCTGCTTCAAAAGACCAAGATATGATACTCAAACATCTACAACAGCGCAAACAAACATACATCAATTATCTTATCAAACAACACGCATTACTTGACTATAAAATAATACCGGCAAAAGAGTCTTTGGCACACTATTCAGCAACGAATAGTACAGAGGAAGACGCCTTTATATTCACCATCCCTTCGAAAATATATGGTTGTGTTACAGTTGTATATGAGAATTGCAATATCGCCCGTGCCTCAATTGTGCTAACAGTGAAAAAGGAAACATATATTGAGTCTGTTCAATGGCTATACAACTTTATGGGAGACGAAAGGGAAAAGAACAAAAGAGAGCGTCTCCGTACAGCATCACATATTGGAACTCGTGGAATAATCTCATGCGATTCGATTAATCATACAGACCTAATACAAGAGTGGGAATACAGAATCAATAATCACAAATAAGCATTTGCAAACTATGTATCCCAATAATCATATGTGTTTTGTAATTGGAGGAAATTGCAGTACCTTTGGGGTAGGAATCGGGACAGATAATCCTATTTGATAAGATTTACTATGTTAATTTGACTATACCATCTTTCTTTGCCCTGCACGAATTGGATATTTGGTCTAATGACTATTTCCTTCAGTTGGCAGAACGTATTGTTTGGACATAAATAAATCCTTGCAACCACACTACACTACATAACATAATGATATGCATCACAAACTCATCATTCTATCCTCTCCGTTGCACCACGAGGCATTGAGTTTGCCTTTTGAGCCTGCTCCCGAATGGTTGGTTGACAATCAAGTCGTTGCGGTACTCACGGGCGGCAGCGAAGCACTCTTCCTCGAAAAAGTACAATCGGGCGAAATCACTCTCGCCGAACCCATTTGCCTCATCGCGAGCGAGCAGAGCAACTCCCTTGCGGCGTGCTGCGAAATACTCAGTTGGATCAATCAACATCACGGACATGGACAGATTAGGACTCATCGGTAAACCGAGCGACTGGCTCATCGCTTCCACCTACGATGTGGAGGCTATTCGCACCCGTTTGCATTGCGAATTAGTGGAAATAAGCATCAGCGAAGTAACCTCTCTCGGTGAGGTGGAAGGCGGCGAAGCAGGCGCACTCCGTATATACAACCGCTTGCGTGAAATAGTTGATACCTATCAACTTACGGGGCTCACCCTCCGTTGTTTCGACCTGCTCATCACCGTTAAAAATACGGGTTGTTTAGCGTTGGCGAAACTCAATGCAGAGGGTATCCCTGCTGCCTGCGAGGGCGATGTGCCCGCCCTGCTGACCATGGTGTTGGCACACCGACTGACGGGCTGTTCGGGCTTCCAATGCAACCCTGCCCGAGTCAATACCGCCACAGGCGAAATGCTGTGGGCACATTGTACTATTCCGCTGGATATGGCGGAGCGTTACGAGTACGAGACGCATTTCGAGTCGGGTATCGGTATCTCCTTGCACGCCGACCTACCATTGGGCGACTATACATTAGTGAAAGTGAACGGCGACCTCACGCGTATCTTTGCAGAGGATGTTGTGCTCACACGCAACCAGCACCAACCGAACCTCTGCCGCACGCAGGTATGGCTTAAGACCTGCCATATCATCCCTTACCTGCTCTCCGACCCCATTGCCAACCATCATCTCCTCGTTCCCGGACACCACGCCCAAGAGTTCGAGGATATGATAAGGAAATGACGTTTTCCTATAGTGCGATGCATGAGCATCGCACTATTTTGTATCCGCCACACTATACTTGCAACCGAGTTGCAGCATAAACATAGTACTTTTGCAGTCGTAAACAAAGAGATGTACTAATTAGTAACCCCATGGAAAAAGAAACCCGTTCTATCCTGCTTAAAATCATCGTGGCTGCTGTGCTACTGGTAGTCTGTGTGGTTGTGGAGCATACGTGCTCGCTTCCGATGTGGCAACTGCTCCTTATTTATTTAGTTCCTTATCTTGTTGTCGGTTTTGATACACTCCACGAGGCAGCAGAAAACATTGTGCATGGTGAGGTCTTCGATGAGGACTTCCTGATGTCCATTGCTACTATTGGTGCACTCGCTATAGGCTTTTTGCCGGGAGCGGAGAACCAGTTCCCCGAGGCGGTCTTCGTGATGCTGTTCTTTCAGGTGGGTGAACTCTTTGAAACCATTGCCGAAGGACGCAGCCGCAAGTCGATTTCCTCGCTGATGAATATACGTCCGGATACTGCCCACGTGGAGCGCAACGGCGAACTGCAGACTATTGACCCTAACGATGTGCAAGTAGGTGAAATAGTGGTTATCAAACCGGGCGAGCGTGTACCGGTGGATGGCGAAGTTATCGAGGGCGAATCGCACCTTGATACGGTTGCCCTTACGGGCGAAAGCGTCCCGCGTACCGTCCGAAAAGACGACCAAGTTATCTCCGGCTGTGTCAATATGTCGGGCTTGTTGCGTGTCCGTACTATCAAAATAGCAGGAGAGTCCACTGCCGCCAAAGTGCTGGCTCTGGTGGAGAATGCGGGGGAGAACAAGTCCCGCAGTGAGAATTTCGTTACCCGTTTTGCCCGTGTTTATACCCCGATTGTCGTCTGCTTGGCATTGGTATTAGCCTTCCTTCCGCCTTTCTTCGGCGCGGGAACGTATATCGATAATCTCCCCACGTGGCTCTATCGCGGTTTGATGTTCTTGGTCGTTTCCTGCCCGTGTGCGTTGGTCATTTCTGTGCCGTTGGCTTTCTTCGGAGGTATCGGCGGGGCGTCCCGCAAAGGTATTCTGGTGAAAGGTTCCAACTTCCTTGATGCTTTGAGCAAATTGGATACCGTGGTATTCGACAAAACGGGCACCCTCACACGCGGTGTTTTCCAAGTGAGTCTTGTGCATCCGCACGACATCTCCGAGAATGAGTTGCTGCATCTGGCGGCCCACGTGGAGCGGTATAGCAATCACCCCATCGCCGTCTCCTTGCGTCAGGCGTATGCCCACGAGGCGGACTCTTGCTCGGTAGAGCAGGTGGAGGAAGTGGCAGGACAGGGCGTCAAAGCCTGTGTCAATGGTAAGCAGGTCTGTGTTGGCAATAGCAAGATGATGGACGCTGTCGGGGCTAAGTGGCACGAATGCTCGCAGCAGGCGCAGGGTACGGTCATCCACGTGGCTATTGATGGCGAATATGCCGGACATATCGTTATCTCCGACCAACTCAAGCCCGATGCCAAAACGGCTATCAGCAGGCTGAAAGCCGCCGGTGTACGCCGCACGGTGATGCTCACGGGCGACCACTATGCCGTAGCGGAGTTTGTGGCGCACGAAGTGGGGCTGGACGAGTTCCATGCCGACCTGCTCCCGCAGGACAAGGTGGCACAGGTGGAGCGTCTGCTTGCCGAGAAGCCGCAAGGCAAAACCCTCTCTTTCGTAGGCGACGGTATCAATGATGCGCCGGTTCTTGCCCGTGCCGATGTGGGGATTGCTATGGGGGCGTTGGGCTCCGATGCGGCTATTGAAGCGGCAGATGTGGTGCTGATGGACGACCAACCGGGCAAGATTGCCACGGCTATCCGTATCGCCAAGAAAACTGGTCGCATTGCTAACGAAAATGTGTATTTCTCTATCGGTATCAAGGTTTTGGTGCTTGTCCTTGCTACTTTCGGTATTGCTAATATGTGGCTTGCCGTCCTCGCCGATGTGGGCGTTACCGTCCTCGCCGTCCTCAACTCAATGCGGACGCTGCGATAAGCAAACGATATTACCTTGAGTAATGATTTACTATAGATGTCAACCTGTTGGTGAAATTACGTATACTTTACTCCACTCATTATTTTAGGTGTACGCGAATACTATAGTATTACAATTATAGTCATAGTCATATTTTATGTCGACTTACTTCTTTCTTTTCTTTTGCCTGACCAAAAGAAAAGAAACCAAAGAAAAGTCACCGGCTGTGCGTCGGGCGTTGCCAAAAATATAGGGTCACTCGAATTTCGGCGGAGACACAACTCGCTACGCTCAGACAGTATCTCCGCTTGTCGAAATTCTCGCTCCATTTTTGACACCCGACACAATGCCGGAAGAAACTGACCCGCTGACCCTCGCTTTGCAAACTAATTCCGCCAACAGATAGAATTATTATAGACGTTCTATTTCATCGAGAAGTTCCAAGGAGATAGAAAACCTCCCCAACCCCTCCAAAGAATGGATTTTTGATTGCATTGCATTGTTTCACAGTCCTTACTTTTAGGGGTGCTTCAGGGGTCGTTGAGGTCTCGATGAGGGGTCGTAGGCAACGGTACGGCCGCAGGGAACTCTACAGAACCTCCGATGCAGTTCTGCTATATGTTCAAGCGGAGATATATTTATTCTTAGGTATTTAGCCGGAAAGCCTAATCCTTGATTTGTACAGACTCAATGGTGTATTTGCCTATTCAGTCTTGGAGCAAATCGGGACGGCGTTCTTTTGTGTGGCGGAGCGATTCTTCGTAGAGCCAATCATCTATTTTGGCTTGATTGCCGGAGAGCAGAATATCCGGCACGCGCCATCCCTTATACTCTGCGGGACGGGTGTACACTCCGGGTTCCAAGAGTCCGTCCTGGAAACTATCGCTCAAAGCACTCGTTTCATCTCCCAACGCCCCGGGGAGCAACCGGACAATGGCATCGGTCATAATAGCCGCCGGCATTTCTCCTCCCGTAAGAACAAAATCCCCGATAGTGTATTCTTTGGTGATGAGATGATCACGCACACGCTGATCGACACCTTTGTAGTGTCCGCAGAGAATGATGATATTCTCTTTGAGAGACAGTGCGTTGGCTTCCCGTTGCGTGAAGCGTTCGCCATCGGGAGCGGTAAAGATTATCTCATCGTAGTGTCGCTGCGAGGCAAGATAGGTTATTGCACGATCAATGGGTTCTATTTGCAATACCATACCTGCTCCGAAACCGAAGGCATAGTCATCAACCTTACGGTGTTTGTCAAGGGTATAATCGCGCAGGTTATGCACACAGATTTCCGCAAGTCCTTTGTCTTTTGCTCGTTGCACAATGGAGTGATTGAGAGGAGACTCCAACAATTCGGGGCAGGCAGTGATGATGTCAATACGCATAAACAGACGATTTATCAGAAGTTTTACATTATGGTACGGGGTCGTAGCCGCTACCTCCCCACGGATGGCAGCGGAGGATACGTTTTATGCCGAGCCAGCCTCCTTTGAAGATACCGTATTTTATGACGGCTTCCACCATGTATTGACTGCATGTGGGGGTATAGCGGCAAGAAGCGGGCGTGAGTGGCGAGATGCAATACCGATAGAAATAGACAGGCAGCAGGAATATGTATCGAAGCCACTTACGCATGGGGAGACTTTATTTTGTTTTCCACATACAAGAGTGCTTTGCGCATGGCTTTTTCCATTTGGGCATAATCGCACGGAGAAGAACCTATATAGTTGAAAGCCATTTCCACGTAGCAATGCTCATCCTGACAGGCAGCCCGCAAACTATGAACATTCAGGCGATAGGCTTCCCGCATGAGACGTCTCAGATAGTTGCGCATGACCGCCTGTTTGAATTTGCTTTTTGGTGCCCATACGAGAATTTTTGTTCTTGATGCGCCGGAAGCAGAGACATTTCCGTCTGTTCCACCAAACACCTCTTTGCCTATACTGTACGTGAGACGCAAAGGGTAGGCTGTGTAGTGTTTTCCTACCTTATAGAGGTTCGCAATGCGTAATTTTCCACAAAGGCGTTCCTCCTTATGGAATGTGTTGCGCCTGTTCACCGTGTGCGTTTATGGTTTTCTTTGAGGAAAGCGTCAATAGCCGAGATGATAGACGGATATTCCTTACTTGGTGCTTCGAGGTCAACTCTCATGCCTGCTTCTTTCATTGCTTTGGCAGTGGCCGCACCATAACAAGCAATGACCCGTTCTCCTTGCTCGAAACAGGGATAGTTTTGCTGAAACCCGACAACTCCCGTCGGTGTAAACAAGACATACATATCGTAGTCCAAAAGTTCTTCGCGGGAAAATTTATTAGGCACGGTACGATACATGACCGCCGGTTTGACCTCAATCTTACGGTCCGCGAACATCTTGATGACATCATCGTTATAGACATCCGCAGCAATCATAAGAAACTTGTCTTCCGGACGTCTCTGCATGATTGGCACCAAGTCAGCCATCTTGTTGCTTGTACCAAAGAAGACTTTGCGTTTTCTGTATTGAATATATTTCTGCAAATAGTTCGCTATGGTCTCGGTAGTGCAATAATAGTGCATGGTATCGGGAATTGTAATGCGCATTTCCTCACACAAATGGAAGAAATGATCGACACCCAAACGCGAAGAGAAGATGATGGCAGTATAATCCAAAATGTTGATATGCTGCGCACGAAACTCCTTAGGAGTAAGTTCTTCGATACGTATAAACTGGTGGAAATGAAAACGAACTCCATACTTTGCTTCCATGTCAAAATAAGGAGACTTCTCTGTTGCTGGCTTTGGTTGAGAGATAAGTATATTCTTGATTTTCAATGTTCTAAGATATTTATAACTATATTGTACCTAATAAACTACACGTTGCATAGATCCAGCCCAAGAAAGGCAAGATTTCAAGGGTGCAAAGGTACAACAAAATATAGAGATAATCTAAGAAACTGAAAGAAAAAAGCCTGAAAAGTTTGAATGCGATGAGACAGAAGAGGGTGACGAGGAACATGAGCAGGGTGATAGATACCGCCTTGCTGTCAAACCACGGTGTGAACATCAGCAGCAGGAGGACGGGGTATATTATCCATGTGAGGAACGTATTGAGCGTCAGTCTGTAGTAGTGATAAGTGCGTAGAATTTCCCGATTGAGGAATATGAAAGACACTATTCGGAAGAGCAGGTCTTGTATGATCCACATACAGACAAACAATGCACAAGTGAGCAAATAGCCGCTGAAAGAGAATGTACCGTGTTTACCGGTACAATAAAGGAAGACCAACAAAGAGAAAGCCATTATGTTGCTCAGCAAGAGCAATCCGCTTCCGAAGAATGTGAAAGAGGTGTTGTTCAGTTGATTGCCGCGAAGTTTATTTTCTCCGAGGCTATGAATACTGTTTTTCATAATGTCAGGCTGCAACCAAACCGCCAAAATCATACAAGCGAGACAAAGGAGCATTATCCATGCGCCCCATTCTTCGGAGCAGGGTGATGATATACGGAGAACATTTTCCATCATTCTAAATCTGTGCCGCCTTTCTGACAGATTTGTCCCAAACCGGTGCTTGCCGCAACTTTGGCAATACCTCTTCCGGCGTTGCCGCAATGGTCATCATATCCTCCAAATGTACAGACCTCATCAAGTGCATATCAACCATTTGTCTGAAGCATTGCAAGAGGTTGTTGTAGTAGCCTTCCGTGTTGAGGAGGGCAACGGGCTTTGTATGCAGTCCCAATTGCTTCCATGTGAGGATCTCAAGCAGTTCCTCGAAAGTTCCTATACCTCCGGGCAAAGCCACGAAAGCATCCGCCTTTTCTGCAATAAAACTTTTGCGTTCGTGCATATCTTTCGTTATAACCAACTCGGTACAGCCCTGATGTTCCCATCCTTGTTCCACCATGAATTGAGGTATAACTCCAATGGCTTCTCCCCCGTTCAGAAGAACCGCATCGGCAATGGCTCCCATCAAACCGGCATGCCCGCCCCCATAAACAAGCCTGATGTGTTCTGAGGCAAGAATCTTGCCCAAACGTTGTGCCGCTTTGAAATAGGATGGCGGAACCAAATTGCTGGAAGCGGCATATACTGCCAATGACTGAATGGTATGCATGTGAATCTGTTCTGTTTTGACCATGAATTGAGACTACAAAGGTACGTAAAATCTTCGGTCATTTTTGCCTTTTGAAAAAAAAAACTAACTTTGCAGAAAATTTGTTTAATACAAAGAAAAGGTTCTGCCTATGGCTGTAGAAATACACGAGATTACCTCGAAAAGGGATATACGCAAGTTTATCCAATTCGGTAATGATTTATACAAAGATTGTCCAAACTATTGTCCGACACTCTTCATGGACGAGATGAACACGTTGGACGAGAAGAAAAACCCCGCATTTGAGGTCAGTGAAAAGATATTGTTTCTGGCTTATCGTGATGGCAAAATAGTGGGACGTATAGCAGGTTTGATCAACTATGCCGCCAACAAACACTGGAACGTGAACCATGTTCGCTTCGGCTGGATGGATTTTATTGATGATCTTGAGGTATCAAAGGCTCTTTTGGACGCTGTGGCTGCTTGGGGGCGGAGCAAAGGGATGGATGCCATGAACGGTCCCGTGGGCTTTACGGATTTCGATCATGAGGGGCTTTTGATTGAGGGGTTCGAGTATTTGGCTCCAATGGCATCGCTTTATAACTATCCCTACTACGAGAAGCATATGGAAGCATACGGTCTGGTGAAAGAGAATGACTGGATAGAATACCAGATTACTCCTCCAGATGATATTCCCGAGCGCTTGTTGCGAATGTCGAAGATAGCGGCAGAACGCAGTCAGGTGCGTGTGGACAAGGTGCGCAGTGTCCGTGAACTGAAACGGAAATACGGTTTTACCTACTTTGATGTGATAGATGAGGCATATCAATGTCTGTATAACTTCCAACCTCTTACCCCAAACCAGAAGAAGTATTATTGCGAGATGTACTTCCCGTTGGTTAACTTCGACTTTGTTACCGTCGTTGTCAATGAAAAAGACGAAGTTGTGGCAGTGGGTGTAGGTATGCCTGATATATCGATGGCGTTGCGGCGTTGCGGGGGCAGGTTGTTTCCATTCGGGTGGTATCATATTCTCAAAGCACTTCATGCCAAGAAGATGGATTCGTTTGACTTGCTTCTTATTGCCGTTCGTCCTGATTACCAGAACAAGGGTGTGAACAGTCTTATCCTGGTTGACCAGATTCCCTATTTCAAACAATATGGCATAAAGCGCGTGGAAACCACTTCCATCATGGAGACAAACGCAAAGAACCAAGCCAATTGGGAATACTTCGAGAAGAAACAGCACAAACGCCGTCGTGCCTATATTTGTCCGATTTAGCGGCAGAATATGAAACATCTGAAGTCTGCAACATTGACGAATGTCAGTCTGAATACATCTGCAAAACAAGAGGACTATTATAAAGTATCCTCCGATATTTTGTATCGTTACCTCAGAGAGCATAACTTGCGTTGTACTTCAGAGCGGTTGTTCCTATTGAAGCAAGTTTGTGCTTACAGGCAAAAGTTTACGGCCGAACAACTTCTGAGCGATATTCCCGACTCGGTCCACCTTAGTGTGGCAACCATATATAATTCGCTGAACTTGTTTTGCAGTTGCAGAATACTGCAGAAGCAGTCCTCATCGGCGGGGGCAAGAACAACAGCGTTTGAGTTGGTGATGGCTCGCGAATCGTCCATGCATTTTGTTTGTACGCGCTGCGGACGGAAGGTTGAGTTTCGAGACAAGGCAGTTGAGAACATTTTACGCGAGCGTCACTTCAATAACTTTCAGATGTCTGATTTCAGTCTTTCTGTATACGGGGTTTGCAAGATATGTCGCAGGAAACACAGATAGTGAAGCAAGTAGTCAAGCAGAATATCCTTTTCTACTCTTTGTCGGGATTGCTGCTTCTCGGAATGTTGTGGTTGCTTCTTTCAGAGTCGCAAAAGCCCTTGCACCTTCTGTTGAACGGTTATCATACTGATTTTTTGGATACTTTCTTCAAGTATTATACCCGTGTTGGAGAATACGGTATCTATATTCTTTTTGCAGGACTTCTTTTCTACAGGTTAGGAGATGCTCTTTTTGTCTTGAGCGGAGAGTTGAGCATAGGTCTCATAGTGCAAATTGTAAAGCACGTTGTTGCCGCTCCGAGACCTGCCGTTGTTTTTGACATTGTCCACACACCGGAAGTTTTGCCTTTGGTCGAGGGCGTGAGGATGAGTTGGTACAACAGTTTCCCGTCGGGGCACACCGCCACCTTTGTTACCCTATTTCTGACCTTGTCTATTCTATGTTGCCGCAGGAAAGAATTGTCGTTGTCCGCTAAGTGTTGTATTCAGACTGCTTGTTTTCTTTGTGCATTTACCGGTGCCTATTCACGCATCTATCTTTCGCAGCACTTTCTTGCAGACGTGTTTGCGGGGGCATGTCTTTCGCTTGTCTGCGTGCCCTTTCTATATGGTGCTTTTGCTCTTCTCAGAGTCTCTCATCCACGGTTTTACGACTGGCGTATTCCTTTGCCCAAAAGCAGAAAACGATGAACAGAGCGAGCGTAACGCAGCCTGCGACGGCGTAGCCCAACCAGCGCCATCCGACCGGCAGATTCAGTCCTTCGGGGGCAATCAGGATGTAACTTCCGCTTACCATCGTCATAAACAATGCCGGAATCAAACTAATCAGATACCCGTTTCGAGGGCTATTTGATGTCTTTCCATCGGCGTGTTCTGCTTTGTACAGATAGACGGTGGCAGCCCACAGAGTGAAGGCTGCCAATGTTTGGTTGGTCCAAGCAAAGTATCTCCACACTACATCAAAGTTCACGAAAGTCATTCCAAACACAACAGCGAACAATGGCAGAGAGATGAGAAGTCGTCGCCAGGTACTCTTTTGATCCCAATGCATGAAATCAGCCATGATGAGCCGTGCGCTTCTCAAGGCAGTATCTCCCGAAGTAATGGGTGCTGCAATCACTCCGATGATAGCAAGTATGCCTCCTACTTTTCCAAGCCAAGTTCTTGATATCCTGTCAATCACCAGTGCAGCAATGTTCTCTCCCTGATGTTCAGCCGCAAATGCCTGCAATCCGTCTATTCCACCGAAGAATGATCCTGCCGCGGCTGCCCAGACAAGTGCCAATATGCCTTCAACCACCATTGCCCCATAGAAGATCCATCGTCCTTGCCGTTCGTTAGTGATGCAGCGCGCCATCAGTGGTGATTGTGTTCCGTGGAAGCCGCTTATGGCACCGCAGGCAATACTGACAAACAGCATGGGAAAGAGAGGTAGTCCGTTTGTCTGCCTGTTTTGCAATCCGTCGGTCACTTCGGGGATATCCGCTCCATGCCAACCGAGCATAACCACCATGATGCCCACTCCCATGAACAGAAGTATTCCGCCGAATAACGGGTAGAAACGTCCTATCAGTTTGTCGATAGGAAGAAGAGTTGCCAAGATATAGTAAATGAAGATCACTCCAATCCATATATTTACGCTCACGCTACGGGCTAATCCGTGCAAAAGATTGGCGGGACCAGTCATGAACGTTGTGGTGAGCAGAACCAGCAATACAACCGACAATACACGTATTCCATGATGAATGCCGGTTCCCAATTCTTCGCCGACAATATCAGGCAGACCCGCCCCGCCCTTGCGCACAGAAATCATACCTGAAAGATAGTCGTGTACGCCGCCTGCGAAGATTGTCCCAAACACAATCCACAAATAGGCAGATGGGCCGTAGAAGATGCCCATAATTGCGCCAAAGATAGGTCCCAAGCCTGCTATGTTCAGGAATTGAATCAGGAATATCCTCCATGCAGGAAGGGGAACGTAGTCAATTCCATCGGTTTTGGTCAATGCCGGAGTAGGTCTCTCAGGGTCAGCACCAAACACGCGTTCCACGAATTTGCCATAGAATACATAACCTATGACCAGTATGATGACGGAAATAATGAAACTATACATGGTATTGTTGTTCTTATTGTCTTGCAAAAGTACTAAAAAGGGATTGTATAAACAATATCATATTGTGAAGTCCTTTTGTGTGCCATTGTCTTATGTTTGCGTATCTGCGTAAGTTTTCCGAACTTTGCAAGTGACTTCGACACCGTAATGAGACAAGCAGATGAAGACAGGCTTTGATAATGCAAAATATATCCGTGTTCAGTCGGAACATATCCGAGAGCGTATTGCGCACTTAGGCAACAAACTATATCTGGAAATGGGGGGCAAACTCTTCGGAGACTATCATGCCAGCAGAGTCCTCCCTGGTTTCCAGCCGGACAGCAAGTTGTCCATGCTCACGTGTCTGAGTGATTCCCTTGAGATAGTCATTGTTATCTCCGCTCTCGATATAGAGAAAAACAAGATCCGTCAGGACCTCGGCATTACCTACGATGAAGATGTCCTTCGTCTGTACGATGAACTTACTTCCCGCGGTTTTCTTGTTTCCTCCGTGGTGGTTACCCACTATAACGGGCAGCACTCTGCCGATGCCTACCGCCAGCGTCTCGATCGGAGAAAGATCAAGACTTATTTCCACTATACGATAGAGGGCTACCCGCACAATGTGGAACTGATTGCCTCCGAAGAAGGTTACGGGAGGAATGATTTTATAGAGACCTCGCGTCCGTTGGTGGTCGTAACGGCTCCGGGTCCGGGAAGCGGCAAGATGGCAGTATGCCTGTCTCAACTCTATAACGAACATATCCGCGGGAGAGAAGCCGGTTATGCCAAGTTCGAGACTTTTCCTGTGTGGAACCTGCCTCTCAAGCACCCCGTCAATCTTGCCTACGAAGCCGCCACGGCAGACCTCAACGATGTAAACATGATAGACCCTTTCCATTTGGAAGCATACGGAAAGACGGCAATCAATTATAACCGTGATATTGAGATATTCCCTGTTTTAGAGTCCCTCTTCACGAGCATCTACGGGCATAACCCCTATAAATCGCCTACCGACATGGGCGTCAATATGGTCGGTTTCTGCATCACCGACGATGCTGTCTGCTCTGAGGCGGCGAAACAGGAGATAATAAGCCGCTACTATGCAGCCCTCAACGATTTTGCCTTGGGGACAGGCTCGGAGCAGGCTGTCAAGAAGATAGCCCTTCTTTTCAAACAGGCAGGTATCAACAGTGCCTACCGCCGAGTGACGGTAGCCGCCAAGGAAAGGAAAGAGCAATTGTTGGGAGTTGCTTCTTCCGCCATTGAATTGCCTGACGGCAGCATTATTACCGCCCATGAAAGTGATCTGCTCGGACCTTCGGCGGCTCTGCTGCTCAATGCGACCAAGTATCTTGCAGGTATTGACAAGGATATAGACCTGATTCCGCAAGAAATGATTACGCCTATCCAACATACCAAGATTGCCTATCTGAAAGGCAAAAATCCGTGTCTGCATACGGATGAAGTGCTGATTGCACTATCCCTTCTTTCCCTCCATGACGACAAATGCCGCCAGACTCTGGCGGCTCTCCCGCAGTTGGAGGGTTGCAAGGTACATTCCACGGTGATGCTCTCGGATGTGGACAGAAAGGTCTTCCGCAAGTTGGGCGTGGATCTTACGTGCGATCCTGTGAGCCGGTAATCTGTTATTCAGTTTTCTGACATGCGACCGGAAAGAAAGACCTTTGCCGTGTAAAAAATGAAACGAGACAAGATAATTGATTGGAGTATCCTCGCTGCGGGGTTGCTGGTACAGGTGGTGGTCTATGTGCTGATGCCTGACAATCCGTGGTCGTTAGTGAGCGGACTATTTGGTATGTGTTCCGTTGTATTGGGTGCACAGGGCAATATCCTAACTTTCTTTTTTGGTTTCGGTCAGATAGCCACTTACACCTATCTTTGCTATTTGGAGCGGTTTTATGCAGGCATCGCCATGAATGTTTTTTATTTCCTGACCCAGATATATGGGGTGTTAGTATGGTACAAGCGTTTGAAAAAGAGTGAGGAACAGACTTCCGGAACAACTATTATCACCCGTTGTCTGCCACTTTCTGTTTTGCTGATTATCAGTATTTCATGTATGGTTATTTCTGTTTTTACGGGTTGTTTTTTGAGTATATATACGAATGATTCCAGTCCGTATCTTGATGCATTTACAACTATTCCAGCCATTGTAGCGCAAGTGCTGATGATGCTGGCCTACCGTGAGCAGTGGTATTTGTGGCTGTTTGTGGATGTTCTTACCACTGTTATGTGGTTTTTTGCAGGTAACTATTGTATGACGGCTCTCTATGCTTTTTGGTGTCTCATTTGCCTTTTCGGTTATATCCGTTGGACAAAACAGTTGGAGAGATAGTTCTGTTTGAACCGTTTTATTTTTATTTTCCTGTCGTGGTCGGTTTGAGGTGTGCTTGAGGGGTCGATCAGGTGTGCTTGAGGGGTCGTAGAAGTCAGCATATTGTCCGGTGTGACTACCATTATGGCGAGTTAGCCTTTCCGATTCCGTGACGCCGGAAACACCGGCATGGCATATAGCGTAAAGTGAGTTCGCAGGGAGAGTGAATTCTCTGATGAGAAAAACAGGATATAGGGTGCAGGTCTATTCAATCGGTGAGTTCGAGCCATTCCAACTCCAAGGAGTCCAATTCGTCTTTCACTTCGATATATCGTTGTGACAGGCGTTGCACTTCCCCCGCGGACAATGTCTCTCCCGAAAGACGCTGTTCGATGTTCTTTTTCTCTGTTTCCAGCATTGGGATGGCTATTTCTATCTCTTGCAGATGTTTCTGCTCTTTGAAAGACAATCGCTTAGGTTTCTTGTTTTCGTTGAGCCGCGGTTTCGCTTTGGCGATATTTGCTTCTGCCGTTTTACTTTGTTCTTCGTAGTTTTTCTTTTGCAGACGGTAGTCTGTATAGTTCCCGGGAAAATCTTCTATGATTCCGTTTCCTTTGAAGACAAAGAGATGGTCCACCACTTGATCCATAAAGTACCGGTCGTGGCTCACGACAATCAGACATCCTTTGAATTGCTGCAACCAATCTTCCAATATGCGTAGGGTAGGGATGTCCAAATCGTTGGTAGGTTCGTCCAATATCAGGAAGTTTGGCTGCTGCATGAGTATATAGCACAGGTGCAGTCTTTGTTGTTCGCCTCCTGACAGTTTTTCCACGAAGTCGTGCTGCTGTGACGGGGGGAACAGGAAATGTTGCAGGAATTGCGAGGCAGAAAGCCGTTTGTCTTTCAGTTGGATATACTCAGCCACATCGCTGATGATATCAATGACTTTTTTCCCTTGTCGGAAGTGGAGACCTGTCTGTGCATAGTAGCCAAAGCGAACCGTGTCTCCGATTTCAAAGAGTCCTGAATCAGGTTTTTCGAGTCCCATCAGCATTTTCAGGAATGTGGTTTTTCCAGCCCCGTTGTTGCCTATGATTCCCAATCGTTCGTAGCGGGAGAACACATAGTTGAAGTGTTGCAGAATGGTGATGTTTCCATAATGCTTGCATACGTTTTTCGCCTCAAAGATTTTGTTTCCGATATATGCGGACTGTACTTGCAAGCGGATGTTCCCCGCTTGCGAGACGCCTTTTGCCCGTTCGGCAATTTCCTGAAAGTTGTCAATCCGACAGCGTGCTTTGTGTCCCCGTGCTTGCGGCATACGTCGCATCCACTCCAATTCCGTGCGATAGAGATTGCGATACTTCTCCGTTTCCGCACTGAGTGCTTTCATCCGTTCCTCCCGTTTGCTCAAATAGTAGGCATAGTTTCCATGACAGGCATAGAGATTGCCATTGTCAAGTTCCAAGATGTCGGTACATACGTTATCAAGGAAGTACCTATCGTGAGTTACCATCAGCAGAGTGACAGACGCACGTTGCAAGTATCCTTCCAACCATTCCACCATTGTGAGGTCGAGATGGTTGGTTGGTTCGTCCAACAGGAGGAGGTCCGGCTTGCATGCCAGGCACTTGGCGAGCATGACTTTCTTGCACTGACCACCGCTCAGCGTTTGGAGCGATTGTGTAGTGTCTGTGATGCCAAACTGCGTGATCATTCGCAGAAATTCCTCTTTTTCTTTGAGTGTCTCTGCGAAGGCTTGTATTGTTTTTACATTATCAAACTGAATCTTTTGCGGCAAGTAGCCTACACGAATGCCGTTGCGGAATGTGACGGTGCCGCTATCCGCTTGATTACTTCCTGTCAGAGTATCCATCAGAGTGGACTTTCCTGCTCCGTTGCGAGCAATGAGTGCCACTTTGTCGCCTTGCGCTATACCAAACGACAGGTCCTTGAAAAGAACCCGATCGCCAACCGCTTTGGTGAGATGTTCTACTTGAAGATACGAAACAGGCATACAGGAAATATGTGAGAAAGTTTTGAAATTAACGGAAGACGGAAAGATGTTTCATACTCGGAAAGAGTATTCTGCCAGGCAGACGGTTCATTATTGGTACGAACATGCTAACTCTGAGGCGTGGAATGACTTGCTTTTTCTTGCGAGACATTGCTGTGAGGGTTATGCCTGTGAGCCGCTTTAGATGTTGGATGCTACTACCCAAGCGTACGAATCGATGATATATGGACAGAGAGAAAAAGCAGGCTCTTATGTCAATTGTGCCAAGTGCTTGTGTTTCTTGCGTTTGATTACTTGCCGATAGAGCATCATATTCATTGTGTTTCTGCAAAGTTTTGGCACACCAAAGACCGACACCACTGCTTGCACCTGTAACCAACGCATACATATATTTATCCTTTGCTTCTGAGGAGAATCTATTTCTGAAACTTGCCGACGTACTTGATGGCAAGGAAGACGAGCCAGTCGGGGGTATGCTTGAGGAGGGGTGTGCAGAGGTGGTTGATGACACCGGGCATATCGGCTTTCCTGCCGCGGAACATAGAGCGCAAGGCACGTTTGACAAGTTTCTCGGGTGGGATAGAGACGGTGAGATTGACTGCCAGACGGCGCAGGTTGGGTGCAAGACCGAACAGAGCCGTATCCACTGCACCGGGGGTCATCACGGTGATATTCACGCCTTTGGGGTGTAGTTCATACCAGAGGGATTTTGAGAAGTTGTAGATAAACGCCTTTGTTGCATTGTAGGTCTGGATACCGGGCATAGCCATCCATGCGGACATAGACGACATATTGAGAATGTAGCCTTTCTTACGGGGCTTGCCGCAGATGGTCTGTGATTGTTCTTCCTCGGTCAACTGGCGGGCAATCATATCCTCCCCGAACAGGCGACACATCTTTGCCACCGTAATCATGTGAAGGTTGAGCATCAGTTCAATGCGGCGCATAGAGGTCTCGCAATACGGATTGAAGAAGAACACCCCTGCATCGTTGATAAGGATGTCCACCACGAGATTGTTGGCGTGGCAGTAGTTGTAGAGTTCCTCCGCTGCGTCTTGCTTGCTGAGGTCGGCATAGTGAGGGACAGCCTTCACATGGTACTGCGTTTCAAGGTCTTCCGCCACCTTGCGGAGTTCTTCCTCCTGATTGGAAACCAACAGCAGGTCGGTATGATAATCGCGGGCTAACTGTGTGGCATACTGCAGACCGATACCACTGCTCGCACCTGTAACGAGACTTAACACCTTGTTTAAGTAATAGGTAATAATTAATAGTTAATATCAGGAGTGCATGGACTTCCGGGCGTTGGCTTCCAATTTCTTTATCTCTTTTTGGAGGCAAGCGGGGATTGGTTCTCCGTCACGCTCTACGCATTCGTGGCACTTCATATCGAGGGTGTACATACGACCTACACAGTAGTTGGAACGACCGCACCCCGCATGGTAGTGCGGGTTCTCGTGTACGTGGTTGACAAAATCGGGGTCTTTGATGAGTACGTGGGCTATCTGGAACAGTTCAAAGCCCTCGTCCATAATCGTCTGGCAGTTGTCGCCCGACTGTACACCACCCACATAGATAAGTTGGGTATCACCGAGTTCGTCTTTCAGTTCTTTTTGGAATAGTTTAGCCTGCTCCATAAAGTAGAGTTCCTTGAACGGCACGGTAGGTATCATCAACGCGCCACCACCGCAGAGGAGTGCGGCTTTGAGCCACCAGAAACTCTTCATCGGCATATAGTGGGCAAGGGTCTTGATAGGCATAGCACCGCCCAATATACGCATAGGCGAAGCACTCACCGTACCGCCCGACAGGACGATACCATGAACGTGGTGCTTGAGTATCTCGCGTGCTACACGGAGTCCCTCTTCTATATCCGAGCCGCCACGGCAGGCGTCCCACATATTGGTCTTGACCACTACCGCCATATCGTTGCCCGCGTGCTTCATTACCTCGTCAAGCACCTCGTTGAGGAAGCGTACACGGTTCTCGAAAGAGCCACCGTACTCGTCATAGCGATGGTTGGTGCGTCGGCTGATGAACTGCGAAATCAGATAGGCATGTCCTGCATGTATCTCCACGCAATCGAAGCCTGCTTCGCGGCAGAAGTCCACTGCTTCGCCGAACTTCTTCACGAGTTGCTTTATCTCGTCCACACGCAGACGGCGGTGGATTGTCGGCGAATAGAGGTTGAAGCCATTGCTGGCACTCACGGGCATACAATGGCAGGTGTAGAAGTGGGTCATATTGCCGCAATGCCCGAGTTGGATACTGGCTTTGGCACCCTCGGCATGTACGGCGTCCGTGAGTTTCTTCAAACCCGGCAATGCTTCCTCGCGCACATAAAGTTGTCCGTCGAAGGAGACACCGCTGAGGTCCACCGCGCAATATGCCACCGTGGTCATGGCTACTCCTCCGTGGGCTACGCTGACGTGGTAGTCGTGCAACTCCTGCGAGGGGGTGTTGTTGTGACACATATTCTCAAACGCTGCAGAGCGGATAAAGCGGTTGCGGAGTGTGATAGGACCTAATTGATAGGGTGTAAAGAGTTTGGACTCCATAAGGCGAAAAGTATAGTGGATGGTTTTATAAGCAGGTCTTCATATAAGACTAACTGCAATCTGTAGTCTTAGTAAATAAACGGGAATATACGTTTCAGCCTTTTTCTGTCGAACTGGTCAGGAAACTCTTTTTCATACTTCAAATAGATAGAGTTGCTGCGCGGAACGAGGTTGGCGCACGTAAACCAAAGGAATACCAAACCGGCAAACGACCATGTCAGCAAGGCAAATCCTGCCCATTCTATGATCTCGCCTAAGTAGTTGGCTGATGTTACATACTTGTACATTCCTTTTTGCGGCAGATAGTGATTGGTATCTCCGGGCTTGCGTAGGTTGCGTATCACGTGATCGCTATGCAAATTGATGCCCATACCCAGGAAGAATATAACCGTACCTGTAATGAATTGCCAACTCTTCACCCAATCTGCTGTATAGTAAGTGACACTCGGCGCCAATTCGAACAGCCAGCGTCCTTGTATGTAACCGTTGATAAGGTTGAATACGATGCTCATCGCCATAATGACGATAGGCATCTTGCTGTTTCCTTTCATAAGAAGAGGAAACACGAAAGAACGCTGGAAGTAGTGAAGTTCGAAAAATAGGAAGAACAAAATGTATGGAAGTGTCAGCCGTACATCAGATTTTGCCCAAAAGAAGAGCATAACCAAAAATACAGGACACTCCATTAGAAGCCACCCTACTTTGTTTGATATGGCGGGACCCCACTTGGAGGAAATCATTTTTCCGTAACCGGCATCTACGAAGTAGAGAGCAATCATAACGATCATCCCGACCAATGCCACAATAAAGAGTAATGTGTTAAATTGTTCCATAAGCGTTCTGTCTTTCAAGTACTTGACGCAGGTATGTGCTGTCTCTGCCATACAAGCACTCACAACTAATTTGCAAAGGTACGCATTTTTATTGGTATTCGCAACAAGGAATGTCTGTCTCAATGGCAATACATAAGATAAACCTGTACCCAATGCTTAAACATACCAATCCGATCTGTTCTTGTTGCCTTTGTTGTATAGAGCGGCTGAATACCCGTTGGCGGAATTACTTTGAAATACGTGTGCCAGCAGGTCAGTTCCTTCCGGCATTGTGTCGGGTGTCAAAAATGGAGCGAGAATTTCGATAAGCGGAGATACTGTTTGAGCGTAGCGAGTTTTGTCTCCGCCGAAATTCGAGTGACTTATATTTTTTGGCAACGCCCGACACACAGCCGGTGACTTTTCTTTGGTTTCTTTTCTTTTGGTCATGCAAAAGAAAAGAAAGGAGTTTACAAAAGATGATTTTATATCCTCGTATAAGAAGTAATAAGTAAGATGAGTGAACTTAATTCCGCCAATGGGTTTTGAATAGCATACAACAAAACAAGGGCTGCCCGTTTGAGCAGCCCTTGTTTCATTTGTCAAAATGTCCTGAATCTTTATTCGATCACAGTACCTACTGCATTGTAGCGTACACCGTCGCGAATGATTACCAACTGACCGTTCTCAATCACTTTCACAGCCTTTGCTGCGCCCTCTTTTGTGTAGTTGATAGCCGAAGGAGTGATTACTTTAATGGTGGAGGTGCCTTTGCCCATAGTCTCGTAGGTCTCGTTGAATTTGGTAAGTTCGCCAACCACTTCTACATAATCACCTACGGCAACAATGGTCTTTCCGTCAGCGGGTTTCACTTGGTATGCCTCAAATACCTTGCCGCCGTCTTTCGTGTCGGCCATCCATACGGAATAATTGCCGAATTTTTCCATATCCTCTGCGGGCTTGCCTGCCAATTCGGTTACATAACCGCGGATAACGTACTTACCGCCTTCGGCTGCAACATTGTTCCCTGCCGCGGTCTTTGCTATCTCCACTGCCTCTGCGCAGGTGATGGCTTTAGCCTCTGTTACGGTAACATTGCAGGTCGCTTTCAGTTCACCTGCGGTAGCCGTGATAACGGCAGTCCCGACGCCTACGGCTGAAACCAAACCTCTGCCGCTTACTGTGGCAACATTCTCATCGGAAGATGTCCATACTACGGCTGTTGTCGCTTCTGCCGGTGTGAGAGTCGCAACTAATTTCTCGGCTCTGTATTGCTCCAGTTCCAAGGTCTCTTTGTCTAATGCAATGGCTGTGGCTGCAATTTCCTCACCTTGAGCCTTCTTGTAGAGTTGAACGGCTTTCTGTTTGGTATAACTGCTTGCTTTGAAATAGCGGAATCTTAAATTGTCTTTTGCTGAGTTGAAACGCATTACGGATGTGTTGCTTTCTATCTTGATTCCGTCTTTTTCGAAAGTCAAAGTGTTGTCAGAAACAGTTGCATTAAAATTGAGTCTGTTATTATCAGCGGTACCGCTGATATATTTCCCGTCGTTGGTTCCGCCATTGACAACCACGGAGTATTTTCCCCCGTTGGTGGGAGCAATGGTAATGGTCACCAAATCTGTGGCACTGATTTTACCGTCTGCGATAGTAGCGGTCTGATAACTATTGTTAGCATCCACTCCGCTCCATACATAAGCCTCTGTGGCAGAGTTCTCATACACAAGCAAGTACTCGCCGCTCCAATCTGTAGGAACCGCTGTCACTTTTTGATAATCTGCTGCAAACGACATGGCACATACCATCAAAGCAGCAAAAAAACAGGTAAACTTTTTCATAAGATAAATGATTTTATGGTTGATTATTAAGTTGTTTTGTCTGCCCATCTGCGCTCGTTGTCCTAATGTACCGCATCGGTGCATCGTTGCGAACAACCGGTCTTCCTCGTCTTTCATCCTAACCGCAATATAAAACCGTCCGCTGCTATCCAGCATTCCTTTCCGAATTGCGCCACAAAATTACTTATTCAGTCCGATATGTACAAATGAAAATTACTTTTTTTGTGCCTTATTTTTTCGCATTCGGAATAATGTCACATCCATCGGTGGAATGAACTTGAAATCTGGATGTCAGTGTGTCTGTCTCTTCTGGCATAGTGTCGGGTGCATTGTCTTTGCCCGACACAAATCAATCCGTATATTAAGGTTGTTTGTTATAGCCCCTCTCTGAGGGGGGAGTCTTTTGGTTTCTTTTCTTTGGGTAATGCAAAAGAAAAGAAAGGAGTATGCATAAGATAATTGATATTCTCATATATTTCAAGTAATGAGTAAAATGAATAAACTTAATTCCGCCAAATTATAGTTTTGGTGCGATTGCCCTGATTCATTAGTCTTATTAGTCCTATCCATCCTATTTGTCTGATTGATCCTATCTGTCCTGTTAGTCTTATCCGCCGTAGAACTTCTCGAACAACTAGGACGTCTATTATAACCTCGTTGGCGGATTCTTTGTCCTCCCTATAATCTTCCTCGCAAAATCGTACATTGTATATTGTCCAATCGTAAATAACACGACCTCTCAAGCCGACCTCAACGACCCCTCAACGACCCCTGACCAGTATATGAAAATGATGTGGATAAATCAAAATCGTACATTGTATATTGCCAAATCGTAAATGACTGGTTCTCTCAATGGGAAATTGAAAACCGGCAATCAATCATCATAGAACTTCTCTCTCCACTATAAACTAATAGATACCGATAGAACGTCTTACATCTGTCCTCTGCCCCCTAATCTCTCCTTTCTACAATTATTGGAATCTCGATTTGTGCATCCGTAAATTTTCCGCTATCTTTGCAAGGTTTTATGTATAACAAGTAAACATTTCTATTTCACGATGAAACGTATATCTGTACTCCTTGCAGGTCTCTTTCTTTGTTTGGCGGTGAATGCCCAAAACATAGAGGGACGGTTATTGGTACTTAATCAGAAACACGCCACGTTGGTGGCACCTTTCACCGAACAAAAGGTAATGCCGCGTCTCAAGAAAGAAATAAAGAAAGAAGGCACGCTCTATTTCGCACATCCCGATGCATTGTCCATGCTGTACACCACGCCCGAAGGCGATCGCACGCTCATCAAAGACGGACGGTTTATGGTGCGTCGTTCGGGCAAAGTGCAGAAATTTGCAATGAAGAACGAGGATTCGCCCATGTATCTCTTGCGCAATATCCTTCTTAACAGTTTCTGTGGCGATGTGAAGCAGATTGCTTCCGACTGCAAGGCTTCGCTCGACAGCAAAGAGAGTTCCACACGTTTTGTCTTCACCATCACAAAAAAAACAACGCCTAAAACGGGGGTTTGCACCGTTCAACTCATCTATGATAAAATTACGGGGGCAATCATTTCCCTGCGTCTGGAAGAGGTGAATGGCAACTATACACTCTACGAAACGCATGATGCCGTGCAAGGACAGGTGATTCCCGATACGGTTTGGACTATAGAATAAGAGAATGGCAGCCACGCTTGCAAAGCAAACAAATAAACTGAAGAACGGATTGCCCTACCTCGCGGTTCTTGTGGCAATGCTCTTTTGGGGGGCATCGGGAATTGCTACCAAGACGGCACTCCGGACGCTTCAGCCGCTCTCGCTTGTTACGTGCCGTTTTCTGTTGGCGGTGACGATTATGTGGTTGGTCGGAAAACTTACAAAGCAGTTGCAGCGACCCGATCGTAAAGATTTACCGCTCTTTCTGTTGGCGGGTCTGGCGCAACCTGTTTGCTACTATATCTTCGAAACCTATGGCATCAAGTTGCTCTCGTCGCCCACCATTGCGGAAGTCTTGCTTTCCACAAGCCCGCTGTTCGCACCTCTTTTTGCTTATCTCCTGATTCACGAAAGAGTGACGCTCTGCAATATCCTTGGTATTGCATTGTCGGCGGTAGGCGTACTCTTGATGGTGCTTGTGGGAAGTTCCGATTTTTCCATAGGTTCTCCGTGGGGAATTCTTTTGGCGTTTTTGGCTGTCTTTTCTGCAGTGATCTATACGGTTCTGCTCCGCAAAATGCCGGTAAAGTACAATAGCCTGAGCATTGTATTTTATGTACAATTGTCCTCGTTGCTGTTTTTTGTACCCATGTTCTGCTTGATAGATCTGCCCCGTGTTGCTTTCTCTGATTTTACGTTGCCTGCTCTCGGAGCGATTTCCTATTTGGCAGTCTGTTCTTCAGTGATAGCATTCATCCTGTTCTGTTATACGGTTCGTCGTATTGGTGTAACGTGTGCCAATGCTTTCAACAATATCAGACCTGTCTTCACGGCTCTTTTTATGTTCCTCTTCTTCGGTGAACATCTTCCTTGGGTGAATATCTTGGGTATGGGATTGGTTATTGCCGGTCTGTTTGTCTGTCAGTATGAAAAGAATAACCATAAACAATATACATGATAACTTGTTCGGCTCTGTCGGACGTACAACACTCCACTGCTTATGAAAGTCAGAATTTTTATATTGCTTCTGTGTCTTGCAACCTTTCTATCGGACGTTTTTGCCCAATCTCCAAAGCGGGAAATGCGTTCTGCGTGGATCGCTACGGTGGCAAACATCGACTGGCCCTCCAAAGATGCCGTTGGGCATACCGCATTGCAGCAGGGAGAACTTCTTGCGATGCTGGATAAGTTGGAAGCACTCCGCTTCAATGCTGTGGTCTTCCAAGTCAGACCCACTGCCGATGCACTCTATGAATCCGACTTGGAACCATGGTCCAATTGGCTGACGGGAAAACAGAGACAGGACAATGATCTGCACTACGATCCCCTCGCTTTCCTTGTGGAGGAAGCACACAAACGTTGCATCGATGTGCATGTGTGGCTCAATCCCTATCGTGTTACCAATGGTTTCGGTATGGCGGAATTGGCGGATACGCATATCTGCCGCCAACACCCCGAATGGTTCGTGGAGTATGGAAAGAAATGGTATTTCGATCCGGCTCTGCCGCAAACGAGGGATTGGCTGAATACCATTGTGGCGGACATCGTTACCCGCTACGATGTCGATGCCGTACACTTTGATGACTATTTCTATCCATACAGGGTCAAAGGGGAAGAGTTTCCTGATGACGGAAGTTTTCGCAAATATCCTCGTGGCTTCACCGACAAGGACGATTGGCGGCGCGACAATGTAAATCTGGTGATAGAACAGTTGCAGCATACCATCAAGTCCATCAAACCATGGGTGGAATTTGGTATATCGCCGTTCGGTGTTTGGCGCAACGAAGCATCCGATTCTATTCGGGGCAGCAAAACGCAAGCGGGCGTACAGAACTACGACGACCTCTATGCCGACATCCTTTTGTGGCTGGAGCGTGGTTGGATTGACTATGTTACACCGCAATTGTATTGGGAAATAGGGAAGAAAGTCGCCGACTATGAAGTGCTTGCGCACTGGTGGGTGGAGAATAGTTACGGGAAGAACTTGTATGTAGGACACTATGTCAGTCAGTTGGGCAACAGAAAGGCGGCGGAGGCATGGCGCAAACCGAACGAGATATGCCGCCAGTTGGACTTGAACCGCACCTTGCCCGGAATCGACGGCTCCGTGTTCTTCTCCATGCAGGGACTCTTGCAGAACCGGCAGGGAATATGCGATAGCCTGCAGAACAATTTCTACCGCTGCTATGCTTTGCCGCCTGTCAACCGCAACTTGCGCGGAGATATAGCCCTTTCACCGACAAACCTCCGCCGGACGGATTCTATGCTCGTGTGGGACGGGGTAAATGCCCATGGCGGCAAATCGGTTGCGTGCTATGTGGTCTATGCTTTCCCTTCGCAGAGCAGTGTGGATTTCAATAACCCCGCCTATATCAAGGCAGTCACCTCTGGTTGCCAGGTGCAGATCGACCCGAGCGTGGAAGCAATCTATTGTGTCACTGCCATCAACCGGTATAAACAGGAAAGTCTCCCGTGTATCTTGGTCAACTGAACATATTGGACTTCAAGAATATCCGGCAGGCGGAGTTGACCTTCACACGGAAACTGAATTGCCTTGTCGGAATGAACGGAATGGGGAAGACCAACGTATTGGATGCGATCTACTACCTCTCGTTCTGCAAATCTGCATTCAATAGCGTGGATTCCTGCAACATTCGCCACGAGGCCTCTTTTGCCATGTTGCAGGGAATCTATCGGGAGATGCCTACACCCGATGGGATGGAGCAGATAAGTTGTGGTATCAAGCGGGGCGTGAAGAAGCAGTTCCGTCGGGGCAAAAAAGAGTACAAACGCCTGATGGAACACATCGGTCTGCTGCCGCTTGTGCTGGTCTCTCCTCACGATAAGAACTTGATTGACGAAGGCAGCGACGAACGCCGGCGATTCATGGATAGTGTTATATCTCAGTGTGATAAGGTCTATCTGCAACACGTGATGGATTATAATGCACTCTTGAAGCAGCGTAATACCCTCCTCAAGCAGATTGCAGAACAGGGGGAACGTTGGTGTGACGCGCTTGCAGGGCAATCCGATGTGCTGGATGTGCTGGAATTGCAACTGTCTCGGCATGCTGACTACATTTTTAAGACTCGGACAACTTTTATAGAGGAGTTCATTCCGGTGTTCCGTGAACTGCATTCCTATATCACGGAGGACAAGGAACCGGTCTCTCTCTCCTACCGCTCGCAGTTGCAAGACCGCGATTTGGAACAGGCGTATAGGCAGACTCGCGAGAGAGATGTCATGCTCGGATGGTCTTCGCAAGGGATTCATAAAGACGATCTTGAGATGTATTTGGGCAATTGGGCGATCCATAATGTAGGGAGCGAGGGACAAAAGAAAACCTATATAATGGCGATGCGGCTTGCACAGGCGGAATACCTTGCACACCATGCAGGTCTGTGGGAAGAAAAACAACAGATGAAACCAATCTTGTTATTGGACGATATTTTCGACAAGTTGGACGGAAAAAGGGTGGAGCGTATTGTCCGTTTGGTCGGGTCGGAACGTTTTGGACAGGTCTTCTTTACGGACACGAACCGGGAACATCTGCTTGACCTGCTGCGCCCGCTGCGTGAAGACTGTGCGGTCTTCTTCGTGGAAAATGGAGAAGTTGCTCCGCAAAAACTGTAGTGAAACAGATAAGAAATGTGTAAAAAACCATACTGATGAAATGAATGAGTTTTTGGAAACGGAAGAAAAAATAGTCACTTTGCTGCGGACGGTATTCGATCCCGAAATTCCCGTTAATGTGTATGACCTCGGATTGATTTACAAGGTGGACTTGCAGGAAAACGGAGTGCTGAATATCGACATGACACTGACGGCTCCCTCTTGTCCCGCCGCAGACTTCCTGATGGAAGACATACGCCAGAAGATGCTTTCCATTGATGAAGTTAAAGAGGTGAACATCAACTTGGTATTCGAACCTGCATGGAGCAAGGACATGATGTCAGAGGAAGCCAAACTGGAATTGAATATGCTGTAAGTCCGCCATGCAATCGACGTTAAATCATTATAAACCAATTATCCCGCCGCTGTGATCTACTTTCTGTCCGATTCCCATATTGGTTCCCGCGCCTTGTCCGACGTCCGTGGACATGAGCAACGGTGCCGGAGAATGTTGTCTGACTTAGGTCGCGATGCGACTGCAATTTATTTGTTGGGCGACATCTTCGACTTTCGCTTTGAGTATTTTTGGCATACCGAAGAGTTGTACCAGGGCTATCTGGATACGCTCAAAAGTCTGACTGCGCAAGGCATACAGGTGCATTACTTTACGGGAAACCACGATCTGTGGCTTTTCGGCAGGTTGGAAAAGAAAACGGGTGTCATTGTCCATAAGAAACCGTTGGAAACCGTCATTGCGGGCAAAAAGTGCTATCTGGCGCATGGTGACGGCATCGGACCGACCGATCTGATGCAGCACTATCCCAAGAAGATACAGCGGAAAATACGACGGTTCATGCGCTTGCGCAGGGTATTCCACAATCGGTTCTGTCAGTTCCTGTTCCGGCTGATTCCTCCCGCACTCGGCAACGAGTTCGGCTACGAATGGGCGCGGAAGAGCAGGATGAAAGAATTGGCTCATCCGGTGGGTTACAAGGGCGAAAATCAGGAAGAATTGGTTCTTTTCGCAAAAGAAGAAGAACAAAAACAACATTTCGATTACTATATTTTCGGACACCGCCATATTGAATTGGACTTGAAATTGGCAAGTTCTGCACGTGTAGTTGTGCTGGGAGATACTTTCAAACAATGGACTTATGCGCAAATGACTGATAATGGTGAACTGACATTGAAAACCTATGAACAATAGAGACGAACAACTGAAAGCATTCGATCGCTTGCTTACAGTGATGCAAGAACTGCGTGAGAAGTGTCCGTGGGACAGGAAACAGACCTTCGAATCGCTGCGGCAGAACACAATAGAGGAAACCTATGAACTGGCGTCCGCCATTATCAAACGCGATATGCCCGACATCTGCAAGGAATTAGGCGATGTGTTGTTGCATGTCGTCTTCTATGCGCAGATAGGCAGCGAGACGGGCGACTTTGATATCGGCGACGTCTGCAACCAACTCTGCGACAAACTGATATTCCGTCATCCGCACATCTATGGCAATGTGAAAGCGGAAACAGAAGCGGATGTGAAGCAAAATTGGGAGGACATCAAGTTGCGGGAGAAAGATGGCAATAAGTCCGTACTGGGCGGAGTGCCGGATAGTCTTCCTTCTCTCGTGAAGGCCTACCGAATTCAAGACAAGGCAAGGAACGCAGGCTTTGATTGGGAAGAACGCAGTCAGGTGTGGGACAAGGTAAAAGAAGAAATCGACGAGTTCGAGAGAGCGGCAGAAACAGGTGAAGCCACAGATATGGAAGCAGAGTTCGGCGATGTCCTGTTCAGTCTCGTAAATGCAGCACGACTATACCACATCAAACCCGACAATGCATTGGAACGAACCAATCTGAAGTTCATCCGACGCTTCAACTATTTGGAGCAGAAGACGAAAGAACAAGGCAAATCGCTCCATGATATGACTCTCACTGAGATGGATGTCCTGTGGAATGAGGCGAAAAAATCAAGTCTGTAAGTTCTTCCACATTCTATGCAAATGCGTCCACATCGGCAGCGTTGATAGCATCTCCCGACAGAATAATAAGCCGTTCCACCACGTTTCGCAACTCGCGTATGTTGCCGTGCCATGTTCTTGCCTCAAGGGCTTGTATGGCTTCGGGAGTGAATGTCTTGCGTGCCCAGCCTTGTTCGGAACATATCTGCCCTGTGAAGTACTCCACTAAGAGAGGAATATCCTCTTTTCGTTCGTCCAACGTGGGAACGTGTATAGGTATCACGTTGAGCCGGTGAAAGAGGTCTTCTCGGAAATTCCCCTTGGCAATCTCTTCCTGTAGATTCTTGTTGGTGGCGGCGAGTATACGTACATTTATTTTGATGGACTTGTCCGAACCCACTCTGCAAATCTCGTTCTCTTGCAAGGCGCGGAGTACCTTTGTTTGGGCGGCAAGACTCATATCACCTATCTCGTCAAGGAAGAGAGTTCCCCCGTCGGCTTGTTCAAACTTGCCGATACGCTGTTTGATGGCCGACGTAAATGCACCTTTCTCGTGTCCGAATAATTCGCTTTCTATCAGTTCTGAGGGTATGGCTGCGCAGTTCACCTCAATGAGAGGCTCTTGGCTCCTGTTGCTCTGTGCATGAATCAGTCGTGCCACCACCTCTTTGCCGGTTCCGTTGGCTCCCGTAATAAGCACCCGTGCCTCTGTGGGGGCAACCTTGGAAATCATATCACGCACATGCTCTATGCTCGGACTGTTTCCCACCATCTGATATTTGCTCGATACTTTGCGCTTCAAAACTTTGGTCTCTTGCACCAAGGATTTCTTCTCTATGGCATTTTTGGTCGTGATGAGCAAACGGTTCAAGTCAATGGGTTTCTCTATAAAGTCAAAAGCACCACCCTTTATGCACTCCACTGCCGTCTCAATGTTTCCGTGTCCCGATATCATCACGATGGGTGCCTCCACTTCTGCTTTATGCAGAGCCTCCAATACTTCTATCCCGTCCATCTCGGGCATCTTGATGTCGGAGAAAATCAAATCATACTGAGTCGAAAGAGCCATCTGTACACCCGTTTTCCCATTCTCTGCAAGATCAACTTTATACTCCTCGAACTCAAGAATGTCTTTCAACGTATTCCGTATGCTGCGCTCGTCGTCAATAATAAGTATTCGTGCCATATCTGTGCGATTTCTTTCCGTCATCTCGTTGCAAGAATTGTGCCACCCGAATTCCGAAGAATAGAGGAGGTCATGAAATGTTTATAGAAATGTCTAAGTCCAATTGTCTGGTTCGCAAAATTACTATTTCTCGTAAACATTTGCAAGAGATAATGGCGTTTATATGTAAATGACTTCCAAAAAGCAATCAAAAATGCTATTATCGTGCGTGTACTTTCATTTTTTCTTGCTTCAGAAGAAAAACAAAATGGGGACGATGTAGTGATTAGTATAAATCATCTCATGGGTGGAATAGGATATTCTGACCACTTTTCTGCCCGAATAACACACTCGCCCTTTTGCGGGGCAAGCAGAAAGATAGTATCTTTGTGCCGTGAAAAATCATATACTGACCCGCTTATGATGACGAAAATATATCATTTCTTGGAGAAACATAAGGTATTGTTGTACATTTTGCTATTGGGAACCTCTTTGCTCTTTCTGTATTATGGCACTCGTATATCCTTTGAAGAAAACATTGCCAAACTTCTCCCGCAGTCAGAGAACCGGAATGTGGATATTGCCTTTCAGGACTTGCGCGTCAAGGACTTGGTTTTTGTGCAGGTGACGGGCAACGGACAGCAGTCTCCCGACGATTTGGCAGCGGCGATGGATCTGTTTATGAGTGAGTTGGAAGAGTCTGCTGCGGAGGAAGACCTGTTGCATGGTACGCTCTATACGTTGGACCCTACGGAATGGATGGACGTTGCCTACTACCTGACGCAGGTATTCCCAAACTATTTGGATTTCACGGATGCAGAGATGGATAGTTTGTGCAGCAAGCAGAATATATGCAGCCAAATAGCCAAATACAATCGTCTTCTCGATACGGAAACAGGGGCAATGTTGTACGATTTTCTGGCAATGGATCCGGTAGGTATGCACAATCTCTTCGTGAAGGAAGAAAAAGCGGGTACACCGTCAGCAAAAGGTTTCCGGTTGCTGGACAACCATCTCTTTTGCTCCGATACAACGGTCTGCATAGGTTTCCTTTCGCCCAATATCAGTTCTTCCGATTCCGGTACGTCAAAGCACCTCCTCCGTCGTATCAAGAAAGCCGCTGCACATGTTGCGGAGGAGTTCGATGGAGTGGAAGTACTCTGTCATGGTACGGTGATTCAGTCTGCTAACAATTCGATACGTATCCTCAAGGATCTGTTCACAACCATAGGAGCCTCTTTGATTGTGATCCTCATCTTGCTTGCTATCTGCCTGAAAGATCCTAAATCCATGTTGCTCCTTCTGCTTCCTATCGTTTACGGAACGTTTATGGCATTGGCATGTATCTATTGGGGAAAGGGGGTCATATCGTTGATGTCTGTTAGCATTGGTGCCATCGTTTTGGGTGTAGCACTCAGTTACAGTCTCCATGTGATGATACATTTCAAATATACAGGAAGCCGTGAAAGGGTGGTGAAAGAGCAATCCATGCCAGTCCTGTTGGGGTGTCTGACAACAGTCGGGGCTTTTGTCGGATTGTTGTTCACGCAATCCTCTTTGTTGCAGGACTTCGGCTGGTTTGCGGCTGTCAGTGTCATCGGTACCACAATCGCAAGTCTGCTCTTCATGCCGCATTTCTTTCCAGAAAGAAATATACGCAACGAACGTGCCTTCGGTTTTATGGAAAGAATAAATGCTTATCCCATCGACCAAAACCGATATGTGCAAGTCGCCTTGTTCTGTTTTGTAGTGGTGACCATTTGTTTCTCTGGTAAATATACATTCGACCCGAATCTCAGGCACATCAACTATACTGCGCCGGAGGTCGTCCGCTCGCAGCAATTGTGGGCGGAGAAAAACAACGATGGAATGGCGCAACAGTATTATGCCTCTGTAGCAACCGATCTCGATACGGCACTTGAACAACTTGTGCAGATGGAGCAGAAGTGCGATAGTCTCAGGAAGGCGGGACTGATAGGCTCCTATCAGAAAACTTCCGTGTTGCTTCCTTCCTTGCAAACACAAGAACGGCGCGTCGCGCATTGGAATTCCTATTTCACGAAAGAAAAGCAGGCGCAGGTGTTGCAGAATCTGCGACAGGCTTGCCGTGAGGAAGGGGTGGATGAAGAGATGTATATGCCTTTTGCGGAGGTGATGAGTGCTGATTATGCCCCTTCTCTCATTTTGGAAGAAAATGTTATACCGGCACAGATGTCTTCCATTCTTGCTGAACAAGTGGGCAACTATTGGTTGGTCTATATGCCTTTGAAAATGCCGCAGGAGAATTTGGTCGCAACCAACGATGCGATGGATGCCGTTGAGGGGTGTATGGTACTCGACCCATATTACTATTCAACTAATTTGGTGGAACTTATCCATGACGATTTCAACAGGATTTTGCTCATTTCGTCTGTTTTTGTTCTGATTGTCCTCTTGCTCAGTTTCCGCCGTGTTTTGCTTGCACTGATAGCCTTCTTGCCCATGTTCCTGAGTTGGTATGTTGTGTTGGGCAGTATGGCACTCGCGCACCAGACGTTTAACATCATCAACATCATTGTATCATCGTTCATTTTCGGTATAGGTGTGGACTACTCTATCTTCATCATGGATGGGCTGTTGGCTGCAGCGCGTGGCGAAGATACCAAGCGTTTGCGGTACCATAAGACAGCCATTACCATGTCTGCTACGATATTGATCGTTTGCATGGCTTCGCTTTTGTTTGCCGTTCATCCTGCCATACATAGTATAGGTTTTGCCTCGGTAGTAGGAATGGTTACGACCATGATGCTTTCTTATGTACTGCAACCTTGCTTGTTCAACCTGGCAATTCGGAATCAGCGGATACGCAAGTCGTGGGGAATAAAAGAAACAACCGACAAAAGATAGTTCGCCTTGCGCCTTGGTTTTCCGTCGCTGGTCAAGAGATATGTCCCTGCTTCTGCCGAAAGAAATAAGTGTGCCGGATTCTCTGTCTCTGTGGCATTATATCTGTGCTGGAAAAATGTTCTTTGCGTATAGGAGACTGGTCTCTTTGTCTTAGCCGACCTCAACGACCCCTCAACGACCCCTCAAGCACACATGGACGGCATACCATCGAAGCAAAATCGTATGGGCCGTATTTGTTTATGTGCGAACAATGGTTTACCTTTGTAACTCAAATGAATACTGCCTGTTTGCTCATATCCACCAACACGGACCTTGTGCGTATTGCTGCAAGGCACATCGTGTACATCACATCCGATGGCAACTATTCCACCATTGTACAAACAGGCAACGAATTGAGAATGGTGACTGCGCAATTGGGACTGTTGGAACGTATGATAGCAGACCAGTTGCCCGACTTGGGGAGAATGTTCGTTAGAATAGGTAAGAGTTTGATTATCAATATAAATTCAGTTCATTATATCAATATCCCGAAACAACAGTTGGTGTTGGTGGACGCGTTGCAGAATCGACATTCGCTGACCGCCAGCAAGGAAGCCCTCAAGGCTTTGAAGGATTTGATTGAGAAAGGAGAATTGCAATGAAAGAAATCAAAGATACAGAGATACGTGTGATAGGTAATAAGCCGGCGCGTACCGCCTCGGACAAGCCGCACCACCATGCTCGGTTGCGTTGGCTCATTATTGCGGGTGTGCTGGTGACAACGGCTGTGGTTGCTTTGCTGGTAGTGCATAGGCAACCGGCTGAGCAACCTGCCGAGAGCGTGTTTGAAGAGCCTGTTCAGCCTGTTCAGCAGCACCCGTTACGTGGTTGGATAGCCGCCGGCGACACCATCACAAGGCGCGGTACCCTGCTCTATGACACGGTGGTGAACGATATCCCGTTGCGGCTGATGCGCCCGATGAATGTTACCCCGCATCTGGAAGTCGGCTATAAGTGTCTGCACGATACGGCGGACATTATTTTGATGTGTCAAGCCGCTGATATTCGGGCGGATAACAAAAAAATAGTAGGCGCATTTGTGCTGCACGGAAAACCGTTGAGTTGGGGACTCAGCAAACGTGGTTATTGCGCTATCATTGACAAGGAAGTTACAGTGGGCGTAGCGGACAACTCGCCGCTCTTTGAGGAAGCCACGGAGCGGGGTGGTGATTTCTTCCGCCAGTATCCGCTGGTGGATAACGGAGTATTGGTGGAAAACGAGTTGAAAGCAAAGTTTATTCGCCGTGCGTTGTGCGAATTGGAAGGACGTATAGTGGTGGCGGAAACGGGTACACCCGAGTCAATGCATGACTTTACGCAGGCGTTGGTGGATATAGGTGTGACGAATGCGATATATCTGGTAGGCAGTACTGCGATAGGCTGGTATATCGACCTTGACGGCGTGGGCGTGCCGTCGGGAACATGGGAACCGAAGATATACAAGAATATATCGTTTATTGTGTGGGAGTAGAGGGAAAAGTCCTGTCCTGATAAGAGGTTAGGCGTGGGCAGTGGAGAATTATATTATGAGGTGCGGGCGTGCTGCCCGCACCTTTTTTGTTTGGATGTTCAGGCTTTGAGGGCGAGGAGGGAGGCGAAGGATGTGGTGTAAGAGGGAGTGCGGGGGATGTCGGGTTCGCTTTGCTCACGTAGATTGTTCGCTTCGCTCACGTTGTTGGCTTCGCGTAAATGACTGCGTGTGAATGGTTCGCTGTCGCGAACGTTAGTGGCTTCGCGTTGGAGGCTTCGCGTAGATTGTGCTTCGCACGAGGTGGCGGTGGCGGATTGGAGTGGGGAGGTGGGGAAATGTGCGTTGATGCGGTCGATGGTTTGCTGTAGGCGGATGTCGCGGTCTCGTTGGCGGTCGTCGAAAAGGAGCGTTTGTGGAGTGGCATCGGGTGTGATGTCGGAGAGGATAACGCCTGCGCGTTTATAGGGGTATGTCTGCCACGCGGTGCGGAAAGCGCGTAGCATGTGTGTGGCGAGTTCGGCGGTGATGGCGGTGGGCACGGGCAGGGCAACAGTTTGGGAGATGGCGAACATATCCTGCTCGTTGAAGCGCGAGGTGTGTGCAAAGAACGTGAGCGAGGAGCAGACGGAGTGCTGCTGACGGAGTTGGAGGGCGCAATGAGAGAGATATTGCAGGAGCAGCCGTTCGACGGTGTGGATGTCGCTGACGGGGTGCGGAAAAGTGCGCGTTTGGGAGATGGACTGCTTTTGGTCGCGGTTGGCATTGACGATGCAGGGCGTGCCGTTGAGTTCGCGCCACGTGAGGAGTCCGGGTTTGTTAAGCAGATTTTGTGCGAAGACAGCGGGTCGGTCGGCGAAATCGAGTGCGGTGGCGATACCTGCGGTGGCAAGTTTGGCTTGTGCCTTGGCTCCGAATCCCCACACGTCGGCGACGGGGAAATTGCGGAGTGCCTTGATGCGTTTGTCTTCGGAGTCGATGGTGCAGACACCGTGGTAGGCGGGGTAGCGTTTGGCATAGCGTGTGGCGACTTTGGCGAGTGTTTTGGTGGGTGCGATGCCGAAAGAGACGGGTATTCCAACGCATTTGCGGATATGTCGTGCGAGTTGTTCGAGGTAGGGTTTGCGTTGTTGGGTGGGTATATGGTCGATATGTAGGTAGGCTTCGTCGATGGAGTACTGTTCGAGGGTGGGTGTGTGCTGTGCGAGGAGGCTCATGACGCGTTGTGAGAGGTCGGCATAGAGGTTGAGGTTGGAGGAGAAAGCGGTAACGCCGTTCTGTGCGACAAAGGCGCGTATCTGATAGAAAGGCACGCCCATTTTGATGCCGAGTGCTTTGGCTTCGTTGGAGCGTGCGACGACACATCCGTCGTTGTTGGAGAGTACGATGACGGGTTTTCCTTCGAGGTCGGGGTGAAAGAGCCTCTCGCAGGAGACGAAGAAATTATTGCAGTCGCAGAGGGCGAACATATCAGAGGTTAGACCGCTTCGCTGTTAGAGGTTAGAGGTTAGGGATTAGTGGGTGGAGGTTGTGAGTGACGACGCCCCAGACGGAGAAATCGTTGTCGGCGGTGACGCGGATGGGCGGGTATTGGGGATTGTGTGCGATGAGCCATGCGCAACGGTTGGCGGGGTCGGCACGGAACTCTTTGATAGCAAACTCGCCGTCGATGAAAGCCGCGACGAAATTGCCGTCTCGGGCTTCGAGAGAGCGGTCGATGACGACGATGTCGCCGTCGAAGATACCTGCGTCCTGCATGCTGTCGCCTGTGATGCGTGCGTAGAAAGTGCTTTCGGGGTGTCGTACGATTTCGCGGGTGAGGTCTATTGAGTTAGCGTTGTCTCCGACGGGTGCGGGGAAGCCAGCGTGGAGACCGTAAAAAAGGGGCTGTTGGCTGTATGGGGCAACTTCTTTGGCGGGTTCGTCGGAGAGGTTGGCGGGGGAGATGTCGGTTAGTTTACAGGGCATTGCAGAATTCGATTTGGTACGGCATTGCAAAAATAGTTGTTTTTGGCGAGATAGGCAACGGGGATGGCTAATTGACGGGGAGTATAATCCAAAGAATAGATAGCGATGTGAGCCAAGGCATATCTTCATAAGCATAGTATGGTCATATAGTCTGTGCCAAACTGCGATCGCAACCGCAATAACACCTTGCCTCGTCCGTTGACTTATGAGGTTCGGCAAGGATGTCTATGACGAAGGTGTGTGGTGTCGCCGCCTGATGGAGAATTGTACCAAAAGAACTGTGTGAAAGCACTTCATACAGTCCTTTTGGTATTTCATACATTCCTGCCCGAAAAGCCTTCCTTCATCTTGTAAAGTCACTATCTTCGCAGCGTAATAAAAACATAATAGCGTATGAAACCTACAAAAAACTTCTCAGCATGGCTCTGCAGAGCAAAGACAAAATTACAGTCTCTACATCCTGTGAAAACCGTCATCAGTCTTTGTGGCGGTATCGTACTTTTAGCAACAATCTGTGCCGTTTGTGGCTCTTTGGGTTGCTCGCCGTCTAATAAGGCTAATAAACTCTATGGAGAGGAAATCGGCGATAAGGGCTTGCGTTATAAATACGCTGACCATATCTATGACCCGCACACGGGTGAGATTCTCCTTGACAGCATTTCATGGTTGTATATCGGACGTGGGGACACTATCGGCATTGTCGCCAAACAAGATAAACGCGCTTACATCAACCTGAATACAGCAGTGTTAATCACGCCTTTGGAATACGATAAGGCATGGGCGTTCAGTTCAGATCGTGGCGTGATGGTGAAGAAAGACTCTGTCTATATTTTCCGCAGAGACGGCTCCATCGTCAATCACCATGGACTGTGCTATCGGGGACAGTACGAACTGCTCTATTACTGCGGCAAATTGGTGATCGCTGATGAGAACAATCTCTACGGTGTGCTTGACACCGCTACCAACTGGGTTTTGCCAGCACAATACACCTATATTGATAACGACTATCAGCACCAACTCTACAACACCAAACTCGGCGAACAATGCATTGTCTATAACTATAACCTTGACACCATTCTTATGGGAAACTACAAGTCTATGGACTTCGATTGGTCGGAAGGAATTATTGCTACAGAGTACAATGGTGCGCAACACCTGTTTGACTATGAAGGGAAACTGCTTTGTGAGACCATCTACAAACGCATACGTGAACTTACCTACAATACCAACAGGAAAGATACCGATGGCAAAGACATTTACGAACCAACGGATTGCTACGTCTATGTGGACTACAATGATAAGTGTGGACTTATGGATAATCACTATCGTGTTCTGACACCGCCTTTGTTCTATGATATAGAGGCACAGACTAAGCACATATTCTTTGCCTCTTTTGGAGAGTACTCCGGCCGTTTCGGAACGCTCATTGATGACCATGGGAAGGCTATCCGTTAAAATTATCACCGGCTAATGACAATATAATATCTGTCATTAGCCGGTTCGCTGTTTTCATTGTCCTACTTCAATTACGTAAACCTGTACATTGGTTATATATCTGTTGTATTACGGCATAGTTTTTGTGGAAAATGCTTATACAGGGACAAATATAGCGTATTTGTGACAAAATATAAGTGATACATCATTTCGTCACTATACAAAATATGACTAAAAAACAACGATTTTAACGTGCTGAAATATGGAAAAATTGCCTAAGATATTCGGTTCACTCAAGTACAATATCATCTACATCTTGGGGATACCTGTGTTCTGTCTCGGCTTTGTATTGCTCTACAAACCACATAGCGTAGTCGCATTATTGGAGATGGGACGCGATATGCTGAGTTTCAACACCACCATTGTTATGTGTATCTTACTTGGTGTAATGATATTGTCGCGCGTATTGCTGCTATGCCTGTACAGGCAACTGCAAATGACGTGGCTGAAATATGCAGCATGGGAAATGGCTGAGATAGTGAGTATGAGCCTGTTCAGTGCATTGTATATCAGCCTGATGTATCACGGAGATTTCTCCTATTTCTGGGTACTTGGATGGTGTGCTTTCTATCTCTTCTTTGTGACGATATATCCTTATATTATATTCGACTTGGCAATTGCGTTAGCAGGTAAGAATAGCGAAAACATACCGCAAGACGACAGTCTCATGCGTTTTATGGACAGCACCCAACGGCTCAAACTCATGATAGCACCGTCTGCAGTACTGTATATTGCTGCCAATGAAAACTACGTGAATATCTGTTATTTGGACGGTGAACGACTGAAAGAATATGCCTTGCGTTCCTCTATGAAAGCCTTGGAACCAATGATGCAGAAGTATGGTATGGTACGCTGCCAACGCAGTTATTACATCAACCCGCAGCACGTAAAGGTATTGCGCCGAGACAAAGAGGGTATGATAAATGCTGAATTAGACACGCCCAATGTCAAAGCAGTACCTGTATCACCCAAGTACTATGACGCACTGGCTAAATGGCTATAGCATACACAACCAAGAAGCATTTTACACCAAAACATTATGATACACACCAAGCGAAAGACCCCGATGAAATGGTGCATAATGGCACTATTACTACTCACGTCCGTGAGCGATATGATTGCACAACGCGATACGCATATCGGTAACGAACTGCACAAATACATACAGCAGGGCTGGGACATACAGCACCAATCCATGAGTTTTGACTCTCTGCACATATACATTTCAGCCAAAGCACCTCATGACACCCAATATGACATCTATGTATCTGAGGCACGTGGCGAAGTATGGCTTGCACCTGTCCGTCTTCCTAAGGATATTAACACGGAAGAAGATGAGTTGTGGCCAAGTATCAGCAGCGATGAACAGACATTGTATTTCGTGCGGCATACGCAGGCAGACCCGAAACAGAAAAGGTCAACAGACAAGAACGTGCTCTATTGTGCCCAACGCATATTGGATAAGTGGGAAGATGCAGCACCTATCATAATCGCTTCGGATGATGATATATCGCCTTTGATACTGGCGGACAACCAAATGCTGCTGTTTGCCCGCCGCATGGGTGAGGGCAAGCGCAATGCTCACTATGCCCTATACGGGACACGCCGTATAGATGCCCACAACTGGTATCTGCCGCAGATACTTGATTCCACTATGGAGCAGTCTGCTTATGCTCCCTGTACGGATAAGGTGATACCGCACAACCTGCACTACTCCGTGGAGGAAACAGTACGCGGAACAGCCGTGGCACAAAGTCATACCATGCCTTTGGACAAGCAATGGCAACCATCTTCTTTCCTTACCTTGAGCGGAACACTGCGCAATGAGCAGACAGGGCACCCCATAGAGGGGCAGATATACGTGTACAACGCCATCACTGCACAACTGCTTTGTACGGCAAAGAGTGACGCCGTAACGGGTAAGTATCGCATTGCCCTACAGCAAGGCGACAAGTACACGATTGATTACACTGCCCCAAACCACTCGCACTACTACTTGGACATCGACTGTACCGAACAGACAGGCTACCCTGAGCAAAAACATGATGTGAGTCTTCTTAATGCACTGAATATCCATATCAGTACTTTCGACAGCGAACTCTTTACCCCTTTGCAAGCAGAACGCATCGCATTCACCGATAAAAAGACAGGGAAGGCTATTCCTGTCCGTTGCCTGCGTGATTCTATAGGAGGCGTGGATTTTACTCTGCCTATCGGGCAAGACTATGCTATCACATTCAGCAGACGTGCATTCGAAGATACTACATTGTACCTGAATACAGCCAAGCAAGTGCGGTTCACACATACCGAACTGGACATCCCTATGCGTGCCGGCAGAAACAAGACGCAGATATACATCGTGGATAGCGAGACAGGTAGGACTATTGACAGCGGACGGGTAGTGCTGAACAACACCACCCGTCGGGAACAGATAATAGCTGCACCTGTGCACAATGCTTATATCGCACAAGCCATACGGGATAATACCTACCATATTACGACATCAGCAGTAGGCTATTTCTATGCAGATACACTGCTGACTATACCTGAGCCGCAGCAAGTGGTAACTGTCACCATTCCTATGCGCGCAATACACAAAGATGCCATACTACAACTGCGTAACATCACCTTTGAGTACAACTCACACCTACTGACCGAAAGTTCATACCCTGAATTGGAACGGGTAGTCGCTTTGCTACAGGACAACCCCGACCTCCGCATAGAACTCTCGGCACATACCGATGACCGCGGTACGGATGCCTATAACGACCGCTTGTCAACACTACGCGGACAAGCGGCTATGGACTATATTGTGAGCCACGGTATCGCTCCCGAGCGTATCACATCGATAGGCTATGGCAAGCGCAAACCTATTGTGCCCAATGACACTGACGAACACAGAGCTGTCAACCGCCGCGTAGAATTCCGAGTAACAGATATGTAAACACACACTTTATCATTATGAAACACATCAAATGCCATATCCTTTGCCTGATGGTTCTGTTGGCAGTACCGGCCGCAGCACAAGAGAAATATACCGATTTGCTGCAACGCACACAGACGCTATCGCCCTATGAGGCATTGTACCAACTGAATGAATACCAACAGACTCATCCCGCTTTGGCTAATGTATATTATCAGATGGGCAACATCACCTATATGCTGATACCTGCGTACAACCCGTTACGCGACTACCATGAACTGAGCCTGCTGTACTATCAGACACGCTTGTACTATGGCAACTGTATGCATTTCGCCGCCAAAGCCACACAGAAAGCACAATTATATTCAGACATACCTAATCACGGCAATCATCTTCCGTTAGAGACATTAAAAGGCTACCTGCAACCACGAATGGACAGTGTACTCCTGTGGGCTGCACGTACCGATACGCTGCACAACCGTTTCTACCGGATGGTGGACAATTACAACACCTGCCGCAGTATGTTTACGGCATTCATGGAACACAATACCCGTGAGAAGAATGCACACTTGATGCTGGATTCCGCTGGACGACAGCAACTGACTGATATTCATCGCCATGCAGAGCAGTTAAATACAGACATTGCATTGTTTCAACAGGCTTTGACGGTTGCTCCCATTCGCGGATACGAGCCGCACTTTGTCTTTATCCCCATTGAATTGTATCGCTTGGACGGATTGACAAGTACCAACTTCCTGCAAGATACGGTGCCGTTGTGGGACTATGGGGCATGGACTACCCGCTTTATGCAGGCGCAAGACTCTGTATATCAAGTGTTGTACGATGACATTGTGCGTGAACACCACATTATGCAACAATGTGCACAGTTGTTCTATGACGGACAAATCCTGCCCATAGAAGTTGCTCATCCTGTACTGCCCAACCGCATAGAGCGTATGGACTACCATTCGCCTATGAGTTCTCTGCTGCAGATAGAGCACCTTGCTTATTCCGCTATGCTGCTGCGACAGGATACAAGTATATTGCATCCTGTCTCTACACGCCAAGAAGCAGTAGCACCCCTCACTATGTTATATCGCACATACTGCGAACTGCCTGTATGCGAGCAGCACCGTTCAGCCCTCTCGGAGCGGTTGGATAGTATGGCAATGATAAAGTATCGTTACTGCATGAACCAAACAAAAATGAATGACAAGGATAGCCTGATAGCAGTGGCACAGCGTTTCTGCCAAGTGCAAAAGGATGCATATCAGCAGGCAGTGGTGTTGCTTGACAGTGCAACCAGTACACTTAATGGTTTCGTCTCCTACTACGATGAAATGAATGAGGAGACTATTGCTATACGTCCAAAGCCCAAACGCCATACACCGGCAGACACGGCGATAGTGCTGCAACGCAAGGACGCCACGGGGAAGGTTCTTGCCACCTATACACTACCTTTGGCGAGTTATGATGTGGCAGATGTGATGCCTATTGGTGATGTGGTAGTGGTGTTTGCGCAAGATACGACCCGTACTTGTGCTTTGTGGTACGCAACAGACGGGACACTCCTGCGTACAGATGTATATTCCGAAGGTAGTAATGAGCGTATTCTGTGGGCAGTACGTATGTCAGACAACATAGTGGCTATACTGTCTCGCAAAGCAAGTGCAACAGGCGATGATATATCTCTATTGCGCTTTATGGCCATATAAGCGAAGGACATTGCCTATTAGTGAATAACCTGTTCTACAAGCCCTATAATATGGATATCAGAAAACGTTTTGTATTGGAATTGGAGCGGCTTCGCCGCCACAATCTGCAGGAATTGCACCCGTTGCAGCAGTTGTTTTGGGAATCCACGTTGCGTTGTAATGTACATTGCCTGCATTGCGGAAGTGATTGTACTTCTTCTGTTACTGCTCCGGATATGCCCAAAGAGGACTTTTTGCGTGTGATAGACAGCATTACGCCCCATGTGGATCCCCACAGAGTGATGGTGATAGTGTCGGGTGGCGAGCCATTGATGCGCACGGATTTGGCGGAGATAGGCAGGGAACTGAACAGACGAGGCTATCCGTGGGGTATGGTGACCAACGGATTGGCTATGACGGAGAAGCGTTACACAGAGTTGCGGCAAGCGGGATTGACGTCGATGTCAGTGAGTTTTGACGGGCTGCACGATAATCATGTGTGGCTGCGGCAACACCCGATGGCCTTTGAAGGTGCGGTGCGTACCATCAAATTGGCTGCGGCAGACAAGGGATTGACGTGGGATGTGGTGACATGTGTGAACCAACGAAGTATACATGAATTGGAGGAGATGCGCGATTACCTGTGGGAAATAGGTGTGCGTAACTGGCGGCTGATAACGATAGACCCGATGGGCAGGGCGAAAGATAATCCGGAGTTGCTGTTGTCGGACGAACAGTTCGGGCAGTTGTTGGAGTTTATCCGCACGAACAGGCAGGCAGGAAAACACGTGTCGTACTCGTGTGAGGGTTTCTTGGGAGACTATGAAGGTGAGGTGAGAGACCACCTGTTTCACTGCGCAGCGGGCGTGAGTGTGGCATCGATACTGATTGACGGCAGTATATCCGCCTGCACAAGCATTCGCGGGAAGTATTATCAAGGCAATATCTATAAAGACGACTTCTGGGACGTGTGGGAGAACAGGTTCCAACCATACCGCCACCGCGAGTGGATGCGCCAGCAGGAGCCATGTGGCAAATGCAAGGTATGGCGGTACTGCGAAGGCGGTGGCATGCACCTGAGAAAAGAGAACGGAGAGTTGATGGTGTGCAGATACCTTTCCGACCCCTCCAAGAAAACAATTACATCTACATCCGAATGAGATGTTTGTATGTGCCTTTCTTGCCCAAAGACCTTTTGACAGCAAACAGCAGTGGCGGGATGGTGAATGCCATCAGCACCACGCTGGTCATACCGATAAGGGTGACCGCTCCCAGGGAGTGCATGGCGGGGTGCTTGGCGAAGACGAGAACACCGATACCGATGAGCATGATGAGTGCGGAAAGCAGGATTTCGCTGCGGAACTGCGGCAGGATGGTCTTGCCCGTTTTGCGCTCATACTCCAAGCCCTCCACCATAAAGATGGTGTAGTCGTCGCCCTGCCCGAAGACAAAGGTGGCAAGAATGATGTTGATGATATTGAATTGAATACCAAACAAGTGCATAAGTCCGAGAATCCATATCCACGATATTGCCATAGGCACAAACGCCACCACTGCCAACCAAAGGTTGCGGAAACTGCACCATAAGAAGATGAACACTATCAAGGAGCAGGCAATACCGATATAGTCGAAGTTCTCCGACAGGGAGGAGGTGATTTGGCTGTTCACCTGCTCAATGGTGAAGGCGGTATGAGTGCTGCTGAGCCGGCTGAGGACGGTCTGCTCGTTGGCAACGGGTACGGACAACTTGTCCACCAAGAGCATATTGCCCGAGGTGGCAGATGTGTGGTAGTAACCATGAAAGAACAACTCTGCAAACGACCGGAAATAAGCGAAATCACGTGGCGTATAGGCGGTATTCAGCGTAGAGAAGAAGCCGTCAAAAGCATTTGCTGAAAAGCCCAAGCGCGAGGAAGCAGCGGCGATTTGTGCAGTCAGTTGGTCGCGATGCTGCGTACAGAACCGCTGCCAGCGTTGCAGTCGCTGTTGCTGTGCGGGCAGAGAGGGCAGATAGGACACGGCAGAGTGGCAGGCGGTAATGAGACTATCCGCGAGCCATGCGTCCAATGCAGGTTGCAGTTGCTCACTCTGTGCCGCAAGGTCCGACCAATCGGTGCCTTCATATACGATATATGCCGTGTTGTTACTGCTGTTGCCACCGGTGAGCGAAGCGAAATAAGCAATGTCGTTCCGCTGTTGCGTGGTCATATAGTTGATATTCGACAGGTTGGAGTCGAAAGACACAGAGGGGCAGAAGAATACAAGTACAAGAGTGATGATGCCGATGGCTATCATAGCAAGACGGCTGTTGTGCAGCGAGTATTTGCTCAGGAAGGGAAGTATGGGGTGTTGATACTCCGCAAACTGCTTCTGTGCGGGCAGCAGGTGCGGCAGATAGATAACAGAGAAAAGAATGGTGCCGACAAGCATTGCTGCGGCGAATATACCCAAGTCGCGCAGCGCCACTGCCCGCAAAGGGAGCAACGTGAGAAAGGCTGCCACCGTGGTGATATTGCCTATCACGAGCGGGGATACTACCTCTTTGAGGTTGGTGCGGGTGTCCTGCGTGTAGCGTCTGTGTACCACCACATGGAGCGGGTAGTTGACTGCTATACCAATGATGATAGTGCCAATGCCGATAACTATCAGCGACACGCTGTGGCACACCACGGCGACGACGGCAATGCCGAAGAGCATACCGAATGTCACGGTGAGGAGTACGTACAGGATTTCCTTGGGATGGCGGAATGTGAACAGCAGCAAGAGTATGATGAGCAGCAGTGCCAGCCCGATAGCCATAATGCTGTCCCGCTTGATTTGCTGTGCATTGCCCACGGCAATCACGGGTGCCCCAAAGAGGCGGACACCTATACCCGTATGGGCAGACATAGTGGCACGCGCTATATCGTCCAATTGCTGTACCAGAAGGGCGTTGTGTTGCGTCTCGGAAGCCCCGTAGGGAGTGGTGATATAGGCAAAAGCAAACCGTCCGTCGGCGGACATCATATATCCGTCGGTAGAAGTGAAATGGTCAGACACGGGCATAAAACCTTTGAGCCGCTGCAGCACAGGGCTGAACAGATTGAGAGGGTCTGCCTGTATGCGGCTGACGGCAAAAGAGGACAGCGGCAGGAGCAACTGCTGCTTGTCGGCTTGCAGTTGGGTCTGTATGTAGTCGGGTTGCGCCAACAGGCTGTCCATTCTCGCATAGTCATCAGCAGTGAGGAAGTACGGGATATTGCGATACACCCAATCAATGCCGTCCAAATACTGCTGCATATCCACTTGTGTGGTGAGGGACGGCATAGAATCACCCATAGACAGGTAGCGCGTCTGGTAGTCGTCCACAGCATCCAACAGGCGGGAGGTGTTGGCAGCAGTGTCCTCAAATACAATCATAATGCGCTCGGCATCGGAGAACTCCTGGTAGAGTTGCATAGCCCGTTGGTTGCGTGCGTCCAAGGGCAGGAAGTCGGATATGTCTTCGCTGAACGATATGGTGGCGGACAGCCCTGCCAATATCACGCACACAAGCAGCAGACTGCCCCACAATACAGGGCGGTGCCGCACAAAATAGTCGTAGATTGCAAGAATGAGTTTCATATCAGCGCAGGTCGATAAACTTGACAGGTTTGCGTGCTTTGGCGGGGAAATTGATATGCTGAATGGTGTCAAACGGCAGCACTTCCACCTGTGGTGCTACACGCAAGCGGGAGCGGAACTTGTCCTTCAGGTCTTTGATGACGAACTCGTCGCTGAGGTCGGAGCGGGTACTCACCTGTACTAGCACTTCATCGGTACCTGCATCGGAGTTGCAGACCTTCACCACATAGTTGGCTACATAGTCCGTGTTGTCAAGTACATCGTTGATAGCAGGCGGGTAGATGGTGGTTCCTTTGAGTTTTATCATATTGTTCTTTCTGCCTATGATAGGCGTCAGGCGGTAGGAATTACGCCCGCAACGGCAAGGTTCCGCCACCTTGGTAGCCATATCTCCCGTGCGGAAGCGCAGCAGCGGCATACCTTCCACACCCAGTGTAGTGATTACCACTTCACCGCTCTGCCCGTCAGGTACCGGGGTATTGTCTTCACCAATGATTTCCACTATAATCAGTTCGGGGTGTACGTGTCCCCCGCAACCGAACTCACACTCGGAGAATGTGGCAGACATCTCTGTGGAAGAATAGGTGGCAAACAGTTGTACCTCAGGCCATTTGTCGTGTATTCTCTGTCCTAACAGGTTCAGATGGAACTGCTGGTCGCGCAGTCCCTCGCCTATTCCGATAATCTTGCGCACGGAGGAGTGCCTGTAATCAATATGGTTTTGCTCGGCATATTCGATCAGTCGCAGGATAAAAGACGGCACGCACATAATGGCATTGGGTCTGATGCGCATAATAGTGTCCCATTGCAGTTCGGGTATGCCGTTGCCTACACGAATGACTCCCGCTCCCAAGTCCCGCAGTCCCAACCAATATGCCAAGCCTGCCATAAAACGCTTGTCTATGGTGGTCATCAGTTGTACGATGTCGCCCTTGCGTATTCCCGCACAGGCAAAGGACTTGTGTTCGTTGTATGCCAACCGTTGCAGGTCATGCTCCGTGCAGCCGAAGGTTACAGGTTCGCCCAGTGTTCCCGATGTGGTGATATAGTCAATGATGTCCTGCTTGGGTACGCAAAGGAAGTCCTCGTTATACAGTTGCAGGTCTTTCTTTTCCGTGAAAGGCAGACGTTGCAGGTCTGCTATGGCCTGTATCGACTCGGGGGCTATGCCCGTGCAGGCAAACATTCTCTTATAGTAGGGGCTGTGTGCTGCCAGATAGGCAATCTGTTTGCGCAGCAAGTCCTCTTGATAGCGTGTAATCTCTTGCGGTGAAGCGTATTCTATATCCATATTCGCGTATGTTATCTATATTATATCTGCCAGCCAGCGGAGGAACTCCGCTTTCCATTGCCGGCTCTCATCGGTTCCTTTTGTATCTGAAGCACCAAAGCCATGCCCTCCTGTCCGGTATTGTATGTACTTGTGCGGGATATGCCGGTCGGTGAGTGCAGAGTCCAACAGCACGGAGTTACGGTAGTGTACCACAGGGTCGTCCGCACAATTCACCAGGAACACCGGCGGGCAGTCGGCAGGGATATGCCGCTCTATCGACAGCGAGTCCTGCATGGTCTTGTTCCACTGCCGCCATACCCCCAATGCCCCGCGTCTGCTGCGCGGGTGTGCTATGCTCTTGTCTGCCAGCGTAACCACAGGGTATATGGGGCACAGGAAGTGCGGTCTGTATGGTGTATGGTTATGCGTATAGGACATCATCGTTAGGTGTCCGCCCGCAGAGAAGCCCATAACGCCTATCTTGGCGGTGTCTATCCGGTACTCATCCGCGTGTGCATACACCTCACGCAATGCCCATTCGATGTCTGTCAGCATATCGGGGTACTTGTTGCCTATCCCCAGCACGCGCCAACCTATAAAGTACGCAGGTATAGTGGCTACCCTGTACTTGAGTACAAAGGCATTGATGCCCTCACTTTGCAGCCATTCCGCCACACCTATCCCCTCGGTCTTCATGTCATGCCAACTGTAACTGCCGCCCGGGCATACCACTACCGCCACGCCCGTGTTCCGTGCAGAGTCTGCCAAGAAAGGCGTAAGCGTTACCTTTGCCGGCAGGCAGAGGGCAACAAGCAACAGGCAGTATGTCGTTATGAGTTTCTTCGGCATATCTCTTCTGCTACCAGTTGCGAGGTCATTACCGTGCCGCACAGCCCGTGCAGCAGGCAGTTCTGCCCTGTCAGATACAGGTTGTCCACGCGAGTGCGGTACATTCCTAACGGTTGGTTCAGTCCGAACATCGCTCCTTCGGGTGTCAGGTAGTCTTCGCGGAACGTCAGCGAGGTCGATGTAAAGTAGGAGTCTGTCTGCTCCCGTAGGTTCGGGTAGATAGCCTCAATGCGGTCTATCAATGCTTCCGCCTTGCTGTGCTTGAACGCTTCATACGCCGCATAGTCGGCTTTGCGGTCTTGCTGCCACGGTGCCAGTTCGCTATACTCTAATGGTGCTATCACTTCCATCGTGTGCGCCCATTCGTCCTGTCCCGCTACGGGCGGGGTAAGGAAGGCTATATTCTCGGGAAGGATAAAGTGGTTCTCCGGCAAGTAACGGAACGACTGCGGCTTGAACTTGATATACACCTTGAACGACCCGTACGACTCCTCGGTTTGCTCAATGCGATGTATCGTGGCAGGGCGGAATACAGGCTCCGTACACAGCGGGAGCAACATCTTAGGGTGCAGCGAACTGACCACCACATCCGCCCGATACTCGTGTTTCTCAGTATAGACACAGGTGGCGTGCTTGTCCTGTATCTCCACCTTGGTCACCTTTTCGCCCAAGAGTATCCGTCCGCCATGGCGCGTGATATACAGGCACAGCGCATCTACCAGCGGTCGCGTACCACCGATAAAACGGTATGTCCCTTCGTTAAACAGGTCGATAATCCGCTCTCTGTCCGCCTGCCTGCCGCACGTGGCACCCCCATAGAGCAGCGAGTATATGTCGCCCTCACCATGCGCCACATCGGGCGGACATTTCTCCACAGGCATATGAATACCCAGTGTGTCCAGCACCTGCCTTACGGTACCGCCCTCGCCCAATCCGCAAGCCACGTGGATACCTGTCATCCACCACTCGCCATCGCGCTCGTAACTGTACATACCGCCGCCCGCCACGGGCAGTTGTTCCAACACTGTCACCGAGTAGCCCTCTTTGGCAAGCAGTGCCGCCGTAAACAAGCCGCCCACACCTGCTCCGAGTATGGTTGCCGTATGCGTGTTTATCTCCAGCAGATGGCGGTAGTAGTGCTCTATGGATTTCGTCTTATGCCTGTAGCCGCCACCAAAGGTAGGGTCGGTGGTGGTTATCTCCGGCAAGTACTCCAACGTAATATCCCCCGTGGTATAGAGCAGAAAATCCACCTTGTTCAGCACATCATAACTATGGTGAATACACATCGGCACCACGGGCAGGTTCAGTTGTTCGGCTATATACATCGCCCCGCTGTGCATAGGCAGCAGGTGTCCCGTCCGTGAGCGTGTGCCTTCAGGGAACACCAATATGCTGTCTCCACGGCGGACACTGTCGCGCAATACCTCCAGGCTGTTCTCTATTCCCCCTTTCACCAACGGGAAGCGTGCCGCCTTCACCACCGGTGCAAAGAGCGGATTTTTCCCCACCCAGTCTTGTGTCAGCACCACCAGATTGGGTTGCTCCGCCAGCATAATCAGGATGTCGAGCAGCGAATTATGGTTGGCTATATACAGCCGTGGTTGATGGTCTTGCGGGCGGAACTGCTTGCCCGTAACCCGAAAGTCCACCCCGGGAATGGTGTTCGACATATAGCGTGCCATTGCCGAACAGAACACCCTGAAGTGCCGGCGCAGTGCGGGCAGCCTGTCCCCAAGCAACCGCACCGCCCATGCATAAGGTGTAATCAGCAGGAAGCATATCAGTATCAGTTTCCCCACATACCACAGCGACGGGATATACCTCCGCGGCAAGCCGTACACTAACGCCACCACACACAGCAGACTATTGAGCAGGCTGATACGGGTAAAGTCATAAGCAGGCTTAAAGTGGCTTACGCGTTCCTCACGGGGCGGGTAATACACTCGGATAGCCACGGGGATGATGGCTATCCTTGCCCATGTGGAGAACACCAGCAATTCCAACTCCGACTCATAGCGTGCCGTCATCAGTTGCCAGCCGTGCATACGGTACAGCGGATAGATACGGAAGCCCGACTGTGTGTCGGGCAGCCGCCGCCCTGTCTGTATGTGGAACCAGAAGTTGGAGAAGCGGTTGGCAAACGTATTTTGCCGCGGCATATTCTCCTGCCGCAGCCCTCGGCTGCCGATGATGATATGCCCGGGGTGCAGCAACGCCTCTTCCACCAATAGCGGAATATCCTCGGGGTAGTGCTGTCCGTCCGCGTCAATGGTCATCACATACTCGAAGCCCATCTCCAACGCTTTCCTGAAGCCCTGTTTGAGGGCATAGCCCTTGCCCCTGTTGCGGGCGTACGACACCACCGTAACAGGGAAATCCAACGCCTGCAGCAGCGTCAGCGTATCGTCCGTGCACCCGTCCGCCACCACGATAATATCCTGCATATACCGGCGGGTGCGGCGCACCACGTCCACCACCGTCCTGCGGTTGTTATAGGTCGGTATCAGGGCGCATATATGTAACGACGAAGCGCGCATACGTATCTTCTTTATCGGTTATCACTACTTGGTATTCTTGTTCCTTGCGCGGGGTGAAAGTGTAGGTTATCTCCGCCGCAGGCGGCACGGGTTTCATAAACTTCAGGTTCGTAATCCGCTCTATCTTCCGCCCCATTAGTTCCTCGGCTATCTGCACCAAGCACGCACCCGGGGTAACGGGCATATCGGGAAAATGCGCCTTGTATATCGGGTGCGCAGCATTCAGCCGCACCGTATAGCATAGTCCGTCCTGTGCTATGACCTGACAGAAGTCTCCTACCAACATACTCACTCCTCCTGTATCTCCACGTTGTGGAACGTTATCGTACTCTTGTCTCCGTTCTTCTCGGTCAGCACCACGCACTCCGCCACGTTCATCGTCTCGTGCATCGTAATCCGTACCGACTGGAACAGTTGCTTCAGTTCCCGCTTCTTGGGTGTCAGCAGATACACGTTCCCCTCTTGTTTCACAGAGAACTCTGCACTGTCGTGCAAATAGTCACCCGCTATCGTGTTCACGATAAACCGCAGCAACTGCTGCACCTGCGGCGCGGTGGATTGGCTGCCCAACTCCCATTTGTACGGGGCGGGCGACCGGTACTCCCAGCACATCCTGTCGGGCGCACTGTAACTCACGTGCCCCGTACTCACCTGCGGTTCCTGCAACATCCTGACCTCTTTCACCTGACGGAAGTCCGCCTCAAGGTTCAGAATCGTACACAATATAAATGCTACTATCATATATCTCTTTTTTCGTTCTTGTATCCACCCGACATTCTCTCGGTATTCACTCGGTAAAAGTCGGGTCTTGCAGCAAGGGATAAGCAAGGGATGAGCAAGGGATAGGCAATGGACAAACTACCCCGCGACACCCCCTGAAACATCAATGCACCACAAAAAAGCACCCTGCCATTATCAGCACTATTCCCAGCCATTGCGTCCACACGATATGTTCGTGGAAGATGAGCATTGCCGCTATCATACCGAACACGTATGTGATACTGGAGAGCGGGTAGGCAATGGAGAAGGGGTAGTGTTTCAGAATGTACATCCACAGCACTCCTGCCGCCGTGAAACCGACGCCGCAGCCCAGCCACCACCAGTTGGTGAGTTGGTGCTGTATGAACGCCCACGAGAAAGACACCTCTCCCATAGCCCGCAGTGCCAACTTCATCTGTATCTGTCCGGCACACAGGCAGAGGCTCTGTATCAATATCAGGCACAATAATCTAAACATACAACACACAGGCTTGCGCCACGTTCTTGGCGGGGTAATGGATATGCTCCAACAGACTTTGCCAACGTTCGTCCACCTCGTCAAAAGCACAGCAGAGTACGGTCTTTGCCTCGCCGGTAGCCAGCAGCAATACGGCATCGGCTTGGGCGTTTGCCATCGGCTCCGCACCGACAATGGTGGTGTTATAGCCCTTGGCTCCGAAATGTCGGGCAAGGGTACCCGCAGCGGCATTATGGGTGGAACTCATAAACTGCGCGGGCGAAAAGTCGTGTTCGCCTGCCGTGGTCAGTTGCTCCAGCAGGTGGACGGTAGGAATCATTCCGCCCCACTGTGTACCTACAATGATGGCATCGGGACACCGGACACCTGCTTCCCTGAGTGCTTCCGATGCCACCACTATCAGTTGGCGGAGCATCGGCGTCATGCGGCGTGCCTGCATAAGGGGGATATACGGTTTGTAATCCAAGGTGCCGTCGCTCTCTACCGTTTCTGTAATCTGAACATCAGGGTCAGACGGCAGTTCGGGGAGTGCCACAGGCTCTTGTGCAAGCACGATACTGCTGTCGTTGCCGCCAAAGCCGAAGGCGTTGCATATTGTGTATGGATAGTGGCGTTGCTCCATTCGGAACAGCGTAAAGACGGCTTCTATGCTTCCGCTGGCGGAGGTGGTATGCCCCGTAAGCGGTTTGGTGGACTCTACGCATGGCATCGTGTTGCCAAACACACGCTCTATCGCACGCCACTCGCTGGCATCGTTATTGGGTGTGGCAGTGCCGTGGGCGTTGACGTACGGTATTCTCGAAGGAGTAATACCTGCCATATCTATAGCGTGCATCATAGCATCGTACGCCCCGTCTCCGTCGGGCGAAGAAGCGGTCTGGTGATAGGCATCGCAGCGGTTGGCATAGCCTGCCAGATAGCCATAGATATGCACCCCGCGCCTTTCTGCTTCGTCTGCGTCTTCTATCATCAGGTATGCCGCTCCCTCACCCAGGTTGATGCCGTCTCTATCCTCTTGGAAAGGACGGCAGGTATGCTGTGAGAGAATACCCAATGCCGCAAAGCCGTTCACGTGGAAGCGTGTCAGTGCCTCCGTGCCGCCTACGACAACCCGTTTGGCAGCACCGATACGCAGGATACCTGCCCCGTGGATAAGGGCGTTGAGCGCGGAAGAGCAGGCAGTGCTGACCGTAACGAAGTCTTGCAGTCCGTAGCAGTGTGCCAGCATAGCGGAGGTCATATCGGCTTCGTGCTGATACAGTTGCTCTATGGTATCCCATTGTCCGTGCCGCCACTCGGCATAGTGCTGCTCGGTAATATCCATACCGCCGACGGTAGTGCCGTTGACCAGCGGAATGGAACCGAGGTCTTCTACGGAAATGCCACTGTCCGCCAACGTTTCGCGCAGCGCAATGAGACCCAATAGGACATTGCGGGACAGGGCAGCGTCGGGGGATTGCCCGGCTAACTCAGCCAATTGCGCATTGGTATAAGGCACTTCGCCCATAGGCCACTCATGGTGCGAGGTGGGCAGGATATGTACCGGCTGCAGATGTGATACACCTGCCTGCAGTTCCCGCTTGTTAGCCTCCGCGCCAATGCCCAAGGCGGACACGATACCTATACCCGTAATGGCAATTTTCATCACTTGGTGCGGTTAGCGGCTACATAGTCCGCCATTACGTCAATCGACTTGAATACTTCTTTTCCCTGTTTCGGGTCGGACAGTTTGATACCGTATTGCTTCTCCATCAGCACTATCAGTTCAAGGGCGTCAATGGAGTCCAGACCCAGACCCTCACCAAACAGAGGGGCGGCATCGTCGATATCGGCAGGCGTCATACCTTCCAAGTTGAGTGCCTCAATAATTTGTTCTTTGAGTTGTGTTTTCAGTTCTTCCATACTATTTGTATTTTTGCTGTATAATCATCTTGGTTCGGACATTCCACCCAGCCTACGATGGCAGAGGTGGCGTCAGTGGTTTGGAAAACGGATTCGACAAGAGGCAGCAGTTGCGACTCGTCGTCGAGTATATAGAAACTGCTCTCTCCCATATACTTGTGGCGGATAGCGATTTCTCCGGTAACGATATTGGGCAATGTATAGACAAAGAGGGCGGGCGACGGGAAGTAGTCATCGGGCTGAATAGTCGCCTCATAATCGCGGTCGTTTTTGATGGACGCGCTGCGGTTGGCAAAGATGACGGCTCTGTGCTCGTGTATGTCCTCCGATGACACTGCACCTTCCTCCTGCTGCAGAGCCATCTCGGTAGCCACGAATCCGAGACGGGAGAGCAAGTCCATCTTGAAGAACTTGGGATAATCGCCCGCGTACTTCCTGTACAGGTCGGTCAGGCTGCCGCTTTGCGGAGTCAGGGTTATGCTGCTTGTTATTCTCATTGTCTTGTCCATCGTACAGCGGCATTGACACCTCCGAAGCCGCTTAGCAGTTTGATAAATGAATGTTTAGCCGTAGGGCGGTGCAGGGCGGAGATATTCACCGCTTCTTTCGTGCCGGGGGTGGAGAACCCGCGCACACCCGCTATCGTATTGTGTTCCACCGCTTGCATACCCAGCAGGGTTTCCAATACGCCTGCTGCGCCCATGGTATGCCCGTAGTAGCCTTTTAGTCCCGTAACGGGTGTACTGCCCAATCCCGCACGTTGGATAGCCACGGACTCCATGTCGTCGTTATAAAGCGTTCCCGTGCCGTGTACACTGACAAACGCCAAGTCATCGGCATTGCCTTTCACATCAAGCAAACAGCGGAGACTGCCCTCTGCCGTGCGGCTGGGACCCGATATATGGTTGGCATCGTTGTGGATACTGTCTGCTTCCAACACCCAACTGTTGGCAGGCGGTTGCTCTGTATATCGGAGTATGATTGTGGCAGCGGCTTCACCCAGGTTGAGCCCTTTGCGTGCGGCATCAAACGGACGGCACTCGTCCTGCGACAAGGCTTTGAACGATTGGAATCCGCTGACAATAAACCGTGTCTGTACATCACAGCCGATGACTATTGCCGTCCGGTATTGCTTTGTCATCAGCAGTCGCTGTGCTGTAATCTGTGCGCATACTCCGGAGGTGCAGGCATTGCTGACCACCATGGGAGGATTCACGCAGCCTAATGCGTGCGCTATGGTATGAGCCGGTGTGAGCAAGTCGAGGTTGTCCCCTTTGGTGGTGGAGAGTATCAGCACCACATCGGGGGCGGCGGCATCAATGCCGGCATCACGGACAGCCGCCTTGGCGGAGCGGATACACAGGTCTGTGAAATGAGGGCGTTCAGGGAACAGGCTTGCCATAAACGATTCCACGGACGCAAACATATCGGTATGCAGACGCAATGCCGACCGACCGGCTATGACAGCCTGATAGTTGGGAAGTGTGCCTTCGCCCAATGGAGAGATGATATGGTCGGATAGGCGGATAATCATTGCAGGGCTATTTTCAGTTCGCAGCGGGCGCATACCTGTTTGCCGCACCGCACTTCCGCTTCTACCAACGATATGTCAAACACACGCTGTACGACACGGATATGCGTGGTTATCTGCTCTCCCGCTTGCGGGCGATAGTATATCTGCATATTCTTGACCGCTCCGATAAAGCCGATACGCACTTCTCCTTCGCTGACGGCACCTATGTGTGCGGCAGCCGTCTGTGCCATATTCTCCATCAGTCCGGCAGCAGACAGACAGCCGCAGGACACTAGCGGGTGCTGACCACTGACCGAATAGACCGAATAGACCGACAATGCCTCGTCCGGAGTAGCCTCCACAAGCCTGTCCACCAGTACAAACGGCGGACGTTGCGGGATAAGGGTCAGTATGTCAGTGTTTCCAAAATTCATAGAAGTGGAACCATTGGGTAGGGTATTTCTGTGCGATAGCCGTCAGGCAGTCGGCATATTGCTGTGCAATGTCCTGTACCTGTTCCGTGCGTTTGAGACGGGCGTTCACGTGCAGCGGGAAGTGATAGATACGGTATTCGTAGTTATGCTCCTTCATCACGAACAGCACAATGATTGCTTTGCCTGCTGCAGCAGCAATGCGAAACGGTCCTTGCGGCAGTTCGGCGGTATGCCCGAGAACACGGCATGAAACAGTCTTCAGGCTGCCTAATCCGCGGTCGCCTGCCATAGAGACAATCTCACCATTGGACAATGCCGTATGGATTCGGAATATATGGCTCATATCATCGCTGTGCGCAATGATACCGATATTGTTCAATCCCAACTGCTTCACACGGTTTTGCATCACGGTGGCGGTGTCTCCCCCGTATGCCACGATATTCATACGCTTTTGGTGCGTCTGGAAATAGTAGCCTGCTATCTCGAAGTTGCCTACGTGTGAGAACAGCACGATGGCTCCTTCCTGTTGGCGGAAGACCTGCATACATTGCTCTTCGTTGTCGAAAGTGAAGCGGAACTCCTGCCCTGCCCATGCCGCAAAGCGGTCCAATATCACCTGTCCGAAATGGAAATAGTCGATGTAAGTATGCACGAAAGCACGCCATACACTGTCCCCGTGTATGTGCCGAAAATAGTGATAGATGGCAATATAGGTGCTGTGTCGGAAAAGCATATAGAAGAGAATGACCACGCCCATGATACTGTATATCACAGGCAGGTGTACCACACGGAGCAGCACTATCAAGCCTTGCTGCATGCGCCGCGTACCACCGGTCTTTCCGCTCCAATCTTTAGGCATTCCCCCGGATATTATTATGCGTTCACTTTCTGCCCGATATAGGTGTAGAAGTCACCCAATGTGCGTACCTGCTTCATTTCCGCGGCTTCCGGTTTGAAACCGAAAGTGCGGTTGACGATGGCAATGATGTCCACGAAGTCGAGACTGTCGATACCCAAATCCTGGCGCAGGTCGGCGGTCTCCGTTAATGCATCCGCTTCCATTTCAAACTCTTCGACAAGGAAAGCGTTTACTTTTTCTTTAATCTCTGTATTGGTCATATTCTGTTGTTATATTTTCTTGCAAATGAGTATGGAGTGTCCGCCTGTGCCGAGGTGGTCGTGTATGGACTCTACTTCCAAGCCCGCCTCGTGAATCAGGCGCGTCATATCATCGGTGTTGTACATCTTGCTGTTGCCGTTGGCCAGTGCCGTGAAATAGAGCGAGGTCATAGTCAGGCAGAATGCGGCAGGCGTATATTTCTGTCTGTCCCACAGTGTCTCCATGATGTAAAGCCTGTTGGTGTCGTCCATTATGCGTGCGGCACGCTTGAGTATGCTGACTATCTCCGCTTCGGCAAAGCAGTCCAGGAACTGCGACATCCATATCACGTCGTAGTGTTCCTTGGTAGGGAACGCAGCGTCCTCATTCAGCAGGTCCATACCATAACCGTGGATACGTGCCTCGCCGATATGCCCTTTCGTTTGGGTGCGCATCATCTCTATCTGCTGCGGCAAATCACATATTGTAACCTCCGCTTCAGACTGATGCTCAGTGACGAAACGGGCGAACTTACCGGTGTTGCCACCTATGTCCAGGATATGCTTCCTGCCGTTGCGGAAGATTATCTCCACCGCTTCATCAAACGAATGGTCGCTGTAGTAGTGGTCGAAACCGAACCACGATTTCTGTACCTGCGCAGGCAGACAGGACAAGCCCTCGTAGATAGTGTGCCAGTTACCGAGATGCGCTAATCCGGCAGGACGTCCCTCTTCCAACGCTTTGTCCAATACGAACCAGCCTTCGTAGTTGACATCGTGGTTGAAGTTGATGTCCACACCTATTAGGTCGTCATTGAGCAGAAACCACCCTGTCTTCGCCAAGGTGTAGTGGTCGGTATCGGGGTTGATTAGCACCACATGCATAGTGAGTGCGGCTTCCAGCAGGCATTTGGCAGCATAGTCGCTCAGTCCTGTCTGCTGCGCAATCTGCGCCTGTGTCAGTCCGTTGTCGCCCGCATCGCTTAGCAGACGCAGTATGCCGTACTTGCGTAGCAGACGTGCCACCTGAAAGACCACGGGACCCCAACTGTAGATATGTGCCAGTGCCTGCGCATCGCGTGCGGAGTACTGCTCTCGGCTGTAGTTCTGTCTTAGTTCTTCAAAGAGTTGCATAGTATGATTGCTGAGTTGGTTCCTCCGAAGCCAAACGAGTTGCTGAGCACCGTATGCACTTCGGTAAATACTGTTTGCTTTGCCAATCGGAGTGTGGCGGCACTATCGGCTGTGTTCTCCAAGTTGATGTTCGGTGCCACAAAGCCGTTCTGCATCATAAGCAGGCTATAGACGGCCTCGGATGCACCTGCCATCCAGCACTCGTGTCCTGTCATCGACTTGGTACTGGATATCCATGCCTTTGAGTTGCCGAACAAACGGGTAAGTGCTTCCGCCTCCATGTCATCGCCTTGCGGTGTGGACGTGGCGTGGGCATTCACATAATCAATGTCCTGCGGAGTAAGTCCGGCATCCGCCAATGCCCGCTGCATTGCAACGATACTGCCCGTTGCCGAAGGCTGCGAGATGGCTCCGCCATTGCTGCTGAAACCATATCCTATTACTTCGCCGATGATAGCGGCTCCGCGTGCTATGGCATGGTCGTAGTCTTCCAATACCAGTGCCGCAGCACCGCCGCTCGGTACTAATCCGTCTCGGCCCTTGTCAAAAGGGCGTGAGGCTTTGCTCGGTTCGGCAGTGCGTACGGAGAACGTACCCAGCGCATCAAAAGCCGCCATAGAGAACTCGTTCACCTCTTGCGCTCCGCCCACCAGTACCATATCTTGCAGTCCCTGCCGGATAAACATATACCCCATACCGATAGAGTGACTGCCACTGGCACATGCCGCAGATACGGTCAGATTTATCCCGCGCAGATGGAAGATGGTACTCATATTCATACTTACGGTGGAGTTCATCGATTGGAAGATAAGTCCCGAACCTACCTGCGCAGAGTCGCCTGTACGCTTCATTGTCTCGTGTACCTCCACCGTAGCCCCTGCCGTGCTGTCATTGCCGAAGATGACACCTACCTCATTATCCATGAGGTATTGTTCGTCTATCCCTGCTTGCTCAAACGCTTCGCGGGAAGCCATATAGGCGTATTCCGCCTCTTCGCTCATACCCATACGCAGACGGCGGTGGAGCAGTGCTTTCAGTTCCGGACGCGCCACAATACCTGTCAAGGGCGAACGGAACCCATACTCCGTACGCCGTTCGTCAATACCAATACCCGATTTGCCCGCACGAAGTGCTTCGGTTACTTCCTCTTTCCCCTTGCCGATACAGGACCATATCCCCATACCGGTTATCACCACGCGCCTCATCCTATTCCTCCCGCTATATTGATTACCTGTCCTGTGATATACGCTGCCTCTTCGCTTACCAGAAAACTGACCAATGCCGCTACCTCTTCTGCCGTGCCGAAGCGTCCCATAGGTATGGTCTTCTTCAGTGCCGCCTCGTCCAAGTCGGCGGTCATGTCTGTGGCTATGAACCCGGGAGCCACGGCATTCACCGTTACTTTGCGGGCCGCCACTTCTTTGGATAATGCTTTGGTGGCACCTATCAGTGCGGCTTTGGCGGCAGAGTAGTTCACCTGTCCTGCCAAGCCCGATACACCCGATATAGAGGAGATATTCACTATCCGTCCGTGGCGTGCACGCAGCATACCCTGCAGCACGTAGTGTGTCTGGTAATAGAAACTGTCCAGATTGGTTGTCATCACATCGTGCCACTCCTTGTCGTCCATAAATACCAACAAGTTGTCACGCCGAATGCCCGCATTGTTTACAAGTACATCAAAGTGAGCATCTTTGTGCTTCTCTTCCCAACTCTGCAAAGCGGAGCGCGTGGCTTCCCTATCGGATACATCATAAGGCAGCAACTCCGCCTTGCCGCCTGCCGCTTCTATATGCTGCAGTGTCTCTTCGGCTGCCTGTGTGTTGCTCAGGTAATTGATAACCACTATGTATCCGTCGCGTGCCAAACGCTCGGCAATAGCGCGACCTATACCGCGACTACCGCCTGTTACCAAGGCATACTTATTCTCCCCCATACATTAGAATTTAAGTGCCAAACCGATACCATTGGCACTGCTTTGCAAATTCAAAGAAACCGTATTGGGTTTGGCGCAACTGGCATTGTACACCTCATGGGTATTATTACGCCTGATACCGCCCACTATCAACAAAGGAATAGAGCCTGCTTCCATAAGGGAGCCGATGGTGATAAAAGCAGCACCGGAAGCCACCAGGGCATAGTTATAACTACTATAGGAATTATAGTACACGGCATCATTCACACTATTAACCAACCCTGCGCAATAAAGCGGTACACCTATCAGCATCTCCACACCGATACCTGCGCCAAGGAGTCCCCAACCGGCTTTCCACAACTTATTGCCTTGCAGGTAGCGTTGCCATGCCTCGGGGCAGTTGTTCTGTATAAACCGCAGATACGCCTGCTTATCCATACGGGTCGTTCCTGTGCCGGTATTCAGGTAATAATAATCGTCCCGTTTTTCTATCAAGCCCACTTGATTGTCGTCTTGTTGGGAGGATTTGTTTGCCGTTGCGCTTTCTTTGTCCGTATTTGTGTCGGTGTCTTGTGCTTTGACCGGTTCTTGATGGTACACCTGCACGTCTCCGTTCTCAAACAGGATAGAGTTCACATCCGCTATGGGCAGTACGAACACAGGTCCGTCCTGGTAGGTGAATTTCTTATACTTGATTTCCGTACTCGAAACCTCTTGAATCTTTGCCTCAATGCGTTTGGCATCTTTGGTTACGATGATGTCTTGTGCCATAGCCGTCCATGTACACAAGGCGCAGACCACTAAAGTAAGACTTCTTTTCATAATGCTTTATGCTTTGTTTTTAAGGTATTGTATGATTGCTTCTATATCCTCATAGAACGGTGTATCTTCCACAATGGTGGGGGTAAGACGGCGGATGGCATCGTACTCCGCACGGGTGGCGGGTGCCAACTTGTCCGCTATGTCCAAGCAGTCCACCGCCTGCGCCAGTGCCATCATCAGGATAGCCATCACCTGATACGCATTGTCTATCACCTGTTTGCACAGTTCAGCGGTGTTGGTACCCATCGATACGATGTCCTGGTTGTCGTTGTTGTTGGGTATCGAATGTACATAGTTGGGCATTGCCAGTGTCTGGCTCTCCGCCGTGGTACTCGTAGCGGTAAACTGGCACGCCTGCATGCCGTAGTTCAGTCCCAGCACACCTTTGTTGAGGAACGGCGGCAGGATACCGTTGATACGGTCGTGGAACAGGTAGTTCAGTTGCCGCTCTGCCGTCATAGTCAGGCGTACCAGGGCTATCTTCACCTTGTCTTCCTCCAATGAGATATAATCCCCGTGGAAGTTCCCGCCGTGATACACATTCTCGGTAGTCGGGTCCACTATCGGGTTGTCGCTGGCAGCATTCAGTTCCTCCTCCAGTACGCGGCGGCTGTTTTGCAATGTCTCATATATCGGACCTAATATCTGCGGCGTACAGCGCAGACTGTAGTATGCCTGCACTTTGTGTTCAAATACCTTTTCACTGCTATGCCCATTGTCATATAGTTCGTGTTCGCGCTTCTGCAAACACTTGCTCCCTGCGGCAATACGGCGCATCTCTTCGGCGATGTATATCTGTCCTGCGTGGCGGCGGTACTCGTTGAGCGGGGCAGCCATCAGGTCGTCGAACGACGATGCCACCTCATTCATCCATACGCTTGTCAGTACCGCCAGGCGCAGCAGGTTCTCCGCGTCCAACTGGTTCACCATACCTATCCCCGTCATCACCGACGTTCCGTTGGTGGCACTCAGCCCCTCACGTATATGGATATGGATAGGCTCCAGCCCACATTCCTGCAGCACCTCGCCTGTCTTGCGCCATTCGCCCCTGTAGTGTACCTTGCCTTCGCCTATCAGGCACAATGCGATATGCGCCAACTGCACCAAGTCGCCGCTTGCCCCCACGCTGCCATGCTTGGGTACAAACGGTATGATACTCCGGTTGATAAATGCCGTCAGCAAATCTATCACCTCGGTATGGATACCGCTCTTGCCTTGCAAGAACGACCCTATGCGTGCTATCATAGCCGCCCGCACGTAGCGGTCTTCTATCGGTTCGCCCGCCCCCGTGGAGTGGCTGCGTATGATGTTGTATTGCAGGTCTTTCAGATACTTGTCGTCCACGCGCCACTGCGCCATTGGCCCGAAGCCGGTATTGATACCATAGATGACCTTGTCCTCTGCAAAGCGTTTGAGGAACGTGTAACTCTCGTTTACAGTCTGATATTCTGCATCTGTTATGGTCAATTGTTTGCCGCCATACAGGATGTCTCTTACTTCGTCAATAGTATGTCTCACTATGTATTCCTGATTTTGTCTTTACTATTTATTTGGCAGCCTTTTTCATCCATTTGCCTACTTGCTTTCCGAGATGCTCCATACCGTCTCCGAACAGGTTGAGGAATGTGCCGAATGTACCGCCTTCTGCCTGCACGGTGGTTGTTTGGTCTCCGTAAATCACGTTGGCTTGCAAGTCGCCTTTGCGGGTTACTTGCAGTATCTCTATCTTCAGCACGGGTTCGTCTTCATTGACCACATCAGGTATGTATGCCACTCCCTTGTAGTTGTTCTGAAACTCCTCGTAGAACCGCCCCTCGTAGCGGTGCTTGTCTTTCAGGAAATCCTTCTCCTCCACAATGATTTTATCGTACGTATATCCTTGGTAAATACCGTTTTTGTAGTCTATCACTATCTGCAGGCGGTTAGCAGAGGAAGCCGATATGCAGCATAGAATAGCGATGAGAGACAATATGATTTTCTTCATAACATTTTGCCCTTATTCCGTGTCGAGCGCAACTGCTAATGTGGACGAACTATTACTGTTTCTACCTTTCTTTATCTTTCGTTGCCCCTTTCTGTCTGAAAGAGGCGGACAAAAGTAGGCATAATAAATGAATTTGGCAAATTTATTGGATGATATTTTATACCAACTTGCTTTTTTTCCCCTCTCCTATATATAATCCCATGATATATTAATTGATATATGATTATAATGTCTTCCAATTAACTATTAGATGTTTTTTCTATCTACAGAACACGGGAGACCGATGTCTGCAGTCTATAGGATATGGCACTTGAAATCACGTTGGCACGGTACTATAGGTCAGGAAGGCACTTTTTTGATTGAATGTTATTTTTTCAAGATGATTTCCTTGAAGGCTTCTGATACTTTGCTTACGGGGACGACTTGAATCCGGAAAGAGGATGCGGAGAGGCGTTGCCCTTCGGGTATGATAATTTTCTTGAACCCAAGTTTCTGTGCTTCTGCAATGCGTTGCTCAATACGATTGACAGGACGTATCTCGCCAGCCAGACCCACTTCACCCGTAAAGCATATATCGGGTGCAACGGCTATATCCATGTTGCTGGACAGCACGGCGGCAAGGACAGCCAAGTCGATGGCAGGATCGTTGACGCGCAAGCCGCCTGCAATGTTGAGAAAGACATCCTTTTGCGGAAGACGGAATCCCACACGCTTCTCCAACACTGCCAACAGCATATTCAGCCTACGCAGATCGAAACCTGTGCTACTCCGTTGCGGAGTTCCATAGGCGGCAGACGAAACCAACGCCTGCACCTCAATCAGAAACGGGCGAATACCCTCTATGGCGGAGGCGATAGCAATACCGGACAGACCTTCGTGGTTCTGTGAAAGCAATAATTCGCTCGGATTGGCAACCTCTCGCAGTCCGTCTTGCTGCATTTCGAAGATACCGAGTTCGCTTGTACTTCCGAAGCGGTTCTTTTGCGCACGGAGTATCCGGTATATGTAGTGCTGATCACCTTCGAATTGAAGTACCGTGTCCACGATGTGTTCCAATACTTTGGGGCCCGCCAAAGACCCTTCTTTGTTGATATGTCCGACGATGAGGAACGGGATATTCTGTTCTTTGGCGAACTTTAGGATACGCGAGGCACATTCCCTAACCTGTCCGATGCTTCCATACGTGCTTTCCAAAGCGTCCACACCGATGGTTTGTATGGAGTCGATCACGACCACTTCGGGTTGCAGTTGCCTGACTTCCTCCAATATCTTCTCCAATGAAGTTTCGCTCACGATGTAGAGGTTCTCCGGGTTACCTTTTAACCTGCTTGCACGCAACTTGAGTTGGCGAATGCTCTCCTCCCCTGAGGCATAGAATGTTTTTGCTTCCCCCATCTGCATCAGCACCTGTAAAGCCAACGTGGACTTTCCTATGCCGGGTTCTCCGCCCAACAAGACAAGGCTGCCTGGGACAAGTCCGCCACCCAATACGCGGTTGAGTTCGGAGTTGTGCATATCCATACGCATTTCCTCCCCTGACTCCACTTCCTGCAGACGCTGAGGACGCAAGGACATACCCACTTCCCGAGAACGGGCAACAGCCGGTTTCTCGGTGACTTCTTCCACATAACTTCCCCATGCCCCGCATTGCGGACATCTCCCCAAGAGTTTCGGGGCTGTTGCTCCACATTCCTGACAGACATATTTGGTTTGCAGTTTCATACCTTGTCGGATTGTTATAGTTCGTAGGTTTGATGTTCCGTAGCGGCTTCTGTGCGAGGGAAGACGGCACGTGCTTCGGAAAGGAATGGCGCAACATCATCATAGCGTGCAGAGTAGTGTCCGATGATGAGACGTTTGACATCCGCCTTCAGCGCAATAGTGGCCGCTTGTTGTGCCGTGGAGTGCAGTGTCTCCTTCGCTCTGTCAGCCATATCGTTCAAGTAGGTCGCCTCGTGAAAGAGACAATCCACTCCATGTATGACAGGGATTATTTTTTCGGAGTATGCCGTGTCGGAACAATAGGCGTAGCGATAGGGTGTGGCAGGCGGTGTGGTGAGTTGGTCGTTGGAGAGCCATGTGCCGTCGGCTGCATGATAGTCTTCGCCCTGTTTGATGGCAGGAATGGCGTATAGCGGTATTTGGTACTGCTCTATTATTTCACGACGGATATGTCTCTCGCGTTTTTTTTCTTCAAAGAGAAACCCGCAACAGGGAACCCTATGCAGAAGAGGAATGGTGCTTACGATGACTGATTTGTCTTCGTAGATCACTTCATGCTTGCGGGGGTTAACAGCATGGAAGATTACATGGAAAGGAAGGTCTTTGCAGAAGTAGTTCAGCCACGGAGCAAGCAACCGTTCCAAGTCGGGCTGTGCATAGATATGCAAGTCGCGTGTCCGCTGCATCATGCCGAGGGAGGATATTAATCCAATCAGTCCGAAACAATGGTCGCCATGGAGGTGGGAAATGAAGATATTGTCCAATCGTGCAATCCGCAATGCCTCCCTGCGGATAGTGAGTTGCACCCCCTCCCCACAATCGATAAGAAATTGTTTTTGGCATAATTCAAGCAGTTGCCCACTGGGTGTATGTAACCGAGTGGGCAGCGCAGAACCACAACCTAATATGGTCAGTTTCCTGTCGCTCATTTGCTTCGTTGCCGTATGTACAAGCGTGTTATGACGTTTTTGGTATCTTGCGGGAAGGCACCCTGCATCATCCAACCATAGTATCCCGTGTCTTTCTTCAGCACTTCCCGTACTGATTGTCCCTTATACTTGCCGAACCCAAAGACCTCTTCTCCTTTGTCGTTGTAGAGAATGCGTCCTGCGTAGTCGGCTGCTTTGTGCTGCGTGGTGTATTCAGCCAATTTCTCTATTGTATCGGGCAGATCGGGATAACGCTCCAACTGTGCCATCAGCACTTCCGCCGTTGCCATGGTGTCGGCGTTGGCGGAGTGGGCGTTCTCCAAGTCCTTCCCGCAATAGAAACGATAAGCCGCCGTGAGGTTGCGCGGTTCGTTTTTTTGGAATATGACGTACGCATCGATGCGATGATGTTTGCGAAGGTCGAAGTCGGTCACACCTGCCCGCAACAACTCCTCCGCCAACATGGGAACATCGAAATGGTTGCTGTTGTAGCCTGCCAAGTCGCTATCCCGCAGGACGCTCACCACTTCTGCAGCAATCTGCTTGAACGTGGGGCAATTTTGTATATCTTCGTTTGTGATACCATGTATCTTGGTACTATCTTCCGGAATAGTCCGTTCAGGGTTGATCCGATAGGTTTTGCTTTCGCTACTGCCATCGGGATAGAGTTTGTAGTAGGACAACTCCACTATCCGGTCGTTTACCAGATCCAACCCTGTGCTCTCCAAATCGAAGAAGACGAGGGGACGTGTCAGTTTAAGCCTCATTTCAATCGTTGAGCAACATCGGCATAAGCAGCATCAGGAGATCTTCGTTCTCTTCGTTTTCGAAGGGAAGGATAAGTCCTGCTTTGCTCGGGTCGGAGAGTTCCAAAACAACATCGTTGGAGGTGATGGCACCAAGAATCTCAATCAAGAACGGCGATTTGAAACCGATATTCATAGGCGTTCCTTTGTAGTCGCACGTGATTGTTTCTTCCGCTGATGTGGAGAAGTCGATGTCTTGTGACGAGATATGTATCTTGTCGGTTTCAATAGACAACTTGATGAGTCCTGTTCCCTGATTGGAGAAGATAGCCACGCGTTTTGCCGCATTGAGCAAAGTGATGCGATCAACTATCAGTTTGTTTTGGTTGTTTTGCGGAATGACAGCGTTGTAGTTGGGGAAACGTCCTTCGATGAGACGGCATACAACAATGGTATCACCAAAGGTGAAACGTACATTCTTTTCGCTCACCGTGACCTGTACTTCATTTTCTTCTTTAGCGAGAAGATTGCGCAACAGCAGAGCCGGTTTTTTGGGCAGGATAAAGTTGCATGGTTCATCCACATGTATGTTTGCATTGATGTAGCGAACAAGACGGTGTGCATCGGTAGCCACGATGGTGGATCGTTCGGGAGTAAGATCGAAATAGATACCATTCATTACGGGGCGCAGTTCGTCGTCTCCCGTACAGAAAACGGTTTTGTTGAGCGCAGCAAGCAGAACGGCTGCCCCCAATGTGAAAGTATGGCTGTTTTCCGAGTCTGAGGGCATTTCGGGATAATCGTTTCCGTTGACCCCTACGAAACTATAGTTACCATTGTTGCTATAGATGTTAAGCCCGAAGTTCTGGTCGTTGATATCGAATATCAGCGTCTGGTCGGGCAGTTCTTTGAGCGTTTCAAGCAACAGGCGCGCTCCAAATCCGACCCGTCCTGCACCCTCCGCGTTTTCTACTTCGATGCTTGTGCGCAACGTTGTTTCACTATCGGAGGCAGTGAGTGTCAATCGGTTGCCATCCAATTCAAACAATACAGACTCAAGGATAGTAAGGCTGCTTTTGGCTGCCACTACTCGCGTGAGTGCTTGCATACATGCAAGCAACTTGTTACTTGATACGGAAAATTTCATATTGGTATAGTATTATGTTTTTTATACGTTTGTCGTGTGCAAGGTGTATAACTTTTCAGGTCTTACACCCCACTTTGCAAATGTACAACATTTGTTCCAATATGGCAAGCGGGGGATAAATAATTTGTGAAATTAGGAAGACAGACCTCCCCAATCCCTCCAAAGGAGGTGGCTTAAAGTTGAAAGTTCAGAGTTGATCGTTGAAAGAAACGGAGAGTATTGTAAGTTTATGAGTTGAGGAGTTAATTGGTTTATACGTGGTTGAAAGGGTTGAGAATTTTACGATTGGACAATTTACGATGTACGATTTTGCGTTACCGACTTCATTTTTATCTTTCGTTGAGGGGTGCTTGAGGGGTGCTTGAGGGGTCGTAGAGAGACGGACAGATCTTCCCATCCCCTCCAGAGAAGGGGTTAAAATTATGCTATCACCATTTACGCTTCATGCAAGGTTATTGTTCATAAATATATCTCACTCAGGTTTCTTGTCAAGAAGGAAAATGTTTGTATCTTTGTCGGGTCAAGTACAACGAAGTCCGAGGGAAGATACGGAAAACAAGAGAGCGCAACAACATGAGACAACAGATATGAGAACAAGGACAAGAAAATATATTATAGGAGCAGTTTCGGTGGTGATAATAGTGTGTGCAGGAGTGGCAACGGAACAGTATTACCGACTGAAGATAAGCAATATAGAGAGCAGGGACGGAAAGGAACATCTGCTATATGTGTATCCGAATGCCACATTGGACAGCGTTCTGCAGGCGGTGGAGGGAACGTATGATATTGCTACCGTCAGGACGTTGAAATTTCATGCCAGGCTGATGCACTTTGAGCGTCCCCGTACAGGTTGTTACAGGATTCCGGTATGCGAAGGAAACTATACCTTTCTGCGGCGTTTGCGCGGTGGAGAACAGGTACCTGTGGAATTGTCGTTCAACAATATACGTACACGGGAGCAATTGGCACACAGACTATCCCAACAATTACTTTTGGATTCGTTGGGTATTATCACCCGACTGGAAAGTGACAGTTTTATGAGCAGGTACGGGCTAAACAGAGAGACTGCGGTGAGTATGTTTTTGCCCGATACGTACGAAGTGTTTTGGACAATCTCCGCAGATCAATTGTTTGACAGAATGCACCGAGAGTATGAGCATTTTTGGACGCCTGTCCGTCTGGAAGAAGCGAGAACCTTGGGACTGACTCCTACGGAGGTGAGTATTGTGGCATCCATCATAGAAGAGGAGACAAACAAGAGAGAAGAGTACCCGATTATAGCGGGACTATATCTGAACCGCCTGCATACAGGTATGCCATTGCAGGCTTGTCCGACAATCAAGTTCGCTTTGCAGGATTTCACATTGCGCCGAATCTTATATGAGCATATACAATACGATTCGCCCTATAACACGTATAAATACCAAGGCTTACCTCCGGGACCCATACGCATACCGCGCGCAAGCACCCTGGATGCAGTGCTACACGCAACTAAACATAATTATCTGTATATGTGTGCAAGTGCGGAATTTAACGGTACGCATCATTTTTCCTCCACTTATGCGGAACATGCCCGCTATGCGAGAGCCTACCAAGCCATTCTTAATCAGAGAGGTATAGGCAGGAAGAAATAGGTCAGTCGCAAAGTGAATAGAGGTCGCCCCGAGGGTTGAGCAACATTACGGGGATACGGCTGTGTTGCAACACTTTCCGTTCGGGAGGTCCGAAGAAAATGTCATCAAGTCCATAGTCGCGGGAGGCGGTGAGGATCAGCATATCGGCGTGCAGTTCATGCTGCCGGTCGCAACTCTCTTCAGTGACATGAAAAGAATCTTTTTTTGCTATTATGGTTTTGCAGTCAAGACTGAATTTCTCCAGGAGTGTTTTTATTTTCTGCGCATTGTGCAAGGCTTTTGAGCCGTAGTCTTTGGCTTGCAGGAGGGTGGTTGAAGCCCCTGTGGCACGTGCGAGATGAGCACATATCTGTCCTTTGTACACTTCTTCCTCCAACATGGATACGGGCATGAGAATGTGCCGGATTGCCAATACGGGCTGCCAGATGTCCGTGAGGAAAAGGTAAGGAATACGCAGCGTGCGGCAAGCATTGAGATAGCGTTGCAAAACACGTTTTCCATCATGGCAGGCAATACAGAGGATGTCCACATTGTTTTTCTCCATATATTCGTCGAAGTCGCCTTCAATGGAGGTTACGACCAGCAAATTTTTATTGAGGACTTGTGCAAGGAATTCAGCATAGTTTTGCCGAAGGTCGGTAGTTGCAGTGTCGTTGAGAAAGAGCAGGTTCATTGGAGTTGTTCACTGAAATAGAGTTTGTCTGCAGGAATACAGGAATTGTCAGAGTGACAGATGTTTATCAGATCACTCAGAATGAGTTCAGGGTGTATGACTCCCGTTTCCCAGAAGTCGTTGCCTCCTGTTGGTGTGGAGCGTTTGGAAAAATTGAACACTTGTCCTGTTTGGTAGGCTTGGAAGAAGGTGTGTTTAGAGTCTATTTGTGCCAACTCGTCGAGAGAACGGGCATTGCAGCCTACCCATACTTTGGCATCTTTGAAATGCAAAAGCACCTCTTCTTCCGAGAGAGGAAGACTCTTGTTTTCGGTGCGGTTTTGATAATAGTAGTCGGCACCTGCATCCGAGAAGAACGTACCCATATATGTATTGCCTGTAGGCATATACCATGTTCCCCGAAAGTCGCTTCCCGTGAGGATGGTGGAGCCTTTTGACAAATGTTTCTTCACGGAGTCTGCCAAATGCAGGTATTGTTGTTCGACGGAACGGAATATGCTGTCGGCGGTTGTAGATTGTCCTAATAGGGTACCAAAGAAGCGTATCCATTCGGCGCGTGCCAAGGGATGTTGCTCCGTCCACTCGTTGATATAGACGGGAATTATATTGTGACCGGAAAATACAGATTGCAGTTTGTCCTGGTCTTGGTAGGCTGTCAGGAAAATGACCTCCGGTTTGGCGAGCATGATCCGTTCCAACTGCGGTTGCATAGCGTCGCCGATGTTTATCCAGTCGGAATGGGGTAGGGGCGTGTATAGCAATTCGGGGCTTGCTATACCCTTGACAGAGGGAAGACTATTGAGCGCTGCAAGAAAACCTATCTGTGTGCAGGAAGTGGTGGCTACGGATTGCAACGGCACTTGCAACCGAATTCCATCTGACGGCGTGGTGACTGCCAAATCTTTGACAAGAAAAAAGCGTTGCATTACGCAACTGTCTCTCCACGGATTGTAGATGACAGCCTCCGTATAACCGTTTTTGCCGGTAAGAGAAAAGCCGCGTGCATATTTGTTTCCTGTTCCTATTTGTTTTCCATCCGAAGTACGGGTACAACACAATAGGCATGCAGCGCACATCACGAGGGCAGAGAATTTAAGGCACGATTTCATTTCAATGATGTGTTGATTTGTTCTATGTAGTTCAAGAGTTCCTCGCAACCGATATGTTTTTCGGAAGAAGTGATGAAGCAAGGAGGCAGTTCTTCCCATGTTTTCAGAAGTTGTTGCTTGTAGGTTTCAATGTTTTGCTGCAGTTGCGTTTTGGTCAGTTTGTCGGCTTTGGTAAAGACAATGGCAAAGGGGATATTGTTTTCACCCAACCACTGCATAAAGTCGGTATCAACAGTTTGTGGTTCGTGGCGAGCATCCACCAATACAAAGAGAGACACCAGTTGTGTTCGCAACAGGCAATAGCGTTCTATCATCCGCCGCAGATTTTCCCGTTGCGTTTTCCCCGCTTTGGCATACCCATAGCCAGGGAGATCGACCAAATGCCATTCCCTGTTGATGAGGAAATGATTGATGAGAAGTGTTTTCCCCGGTTTTGCAGAGGTTTTGGCAAGATCTTTCTGTCTGCAAAGACTATTGATGAGTGAAGATTTCCCGACATTGCTTCTTCCAATGAAAGCATATTCGGGTAACGACGAAACGGGGCATCGCATTACGTCGGGGCTTGAGATTACGAAAGAGGCAGAATTGATCATCTTGAAAGGTAGGTTAGCAGTTTTATGGTTTATCCCAAGGCTCAGGAACAGATTCCATGATGATTCATGCAGGTTGTGCGGGGAATACAGGTTATGTAAGTTGTTGCAACCGATTATCAGCAGGAGCATTATTAACTTTGTTTGCCGCAAAGTCTGTTAAGCCAGCATAGAATTTATCCTCTTTTATATTTGTTTCTCTGTCAGGCAAAGTCTGTCGTCCGCAAAGAAAATGCTTTTCAGACCGTCTAATGCCAATGGCTGTCAGTATTGAGGATTGAAGGACAATGCGAGTTCCGTATTGATACATCAACAGACAACAATAACTATTGAAGCAATACCTTGAGTTCTGCTTCAGAAGGGTTGCGGGCAATGATAGTACCAGTAGAATCAATCAAAACAGTGGTAGGGATAGAGACTACTCCATACGTATCAAACGGATTGTAAGGAACGGATCCGGTATCACGAATTTGCTGCCATGGCAATTGTTCTTTTTCAATAGTTTGTTTCCATGCGTTCAAGTCCCTGTCACAACTTATTCCCAAGACGGACAATCTGCCTTCGGGAAGTTCTTCGTACAAGGCTTTCAGTTTTGGGAGCAGTCTTCTGCATGGTCCGCACCATGAAGCCCAGAAATCAACCAATACATAGTCGGTTTTCCCGACCAACGAACTCAAAGCAAACGGTTCGCTTTGCAAGTCTAATCCTTGGATTTCTTTATAGACACGCCCCACGGAAGTCTCCTGTTGCGCTACAAAAGACTTATAGCAGGCGGCAATTTCTTTCTCCTCTTTCATTTTCTCGGGCATAAGGCTGAACAGCGTATTTTGCTCTTCGCTGCTCAGCATATAGAAGATGTCAAGAAAGACGGAGTCGCTATACTCTTTCTCTATATTTTGACAGAGCAAGGTATATGCCTGCTGCTTGAACTCTGCAATGAGAGAATCTTTTTCCTCCAAAGAAGTTGCCTTGTTTATCTCTGATTCAATCTTATCGTTGAGGGATTTGTATTGCTGCTTCAAACTATTCTCCTTGCAAGAGACCAACAGAGCGAAGATAGCAACAATGAACGGTATGGATTTTTTCATCGTCATACTGATATAGTATTTATATTGAACTTACTATTCTGTGATGTACCCATCGGAAAAATGCAGTTGGCGTCCTTTGTATTGCTCCACCCAATGTGAATTATGGGTTGACATCACAATGGTTGTACCTGACTGACGGATTCCGTACAGCAAATCCATAATTTCTTTCCCTGTATCATAGTCCAAGTTGCCTGTAGGCTCATCCGCTAAAATCACTTCCGGCGAATTGAGCAAGGCCCGTGCAATCACAACGCGTTGCTGTTCTCCGCCGGATAGTTGGTGCGGCATTTTATAACGTTTGTTCTCCATACCGACTTGTTGCAGAATCTCCTCTATGTGATTGCACATGATGCGTTTGTCTTTCCAACCGGTTGCCCGTAGCACAAACAGAAGATTTTCTTCTACTGTACGATCTGTCAGCAGTTGAAAGTCTTGAAAGACTACTCCTATTCTTCTTCTGAGATAGGGTATTTGTTTTCGCTGTATATGTGTCAGATCATAGTCCAAGAAGTGCGCTTCTCCTGTGGCAATAGGTAATTCTGCATAAAAGGTCTTCATCAGTGTTGACTTTCCGCAGCCTACCCGTCCCAACAGATAGACATATTCTCCCCTGTCAATGGTTAGATTTACATCACGTAAAACAACTTGTTCCTGTTGGTGTATTTCAACGCTTTTATACTCAATGAGCGGCATTATGACTTATTGTAAATGTGAGTCAATGAGGTTGATTTTTGCTTCAAGATCCGAGAGTTGGCGATGCAGACCGTCTATTTTCTTTTGCATATCGTTAAGCAAGCCATTGGATTTCTTTGACTGTGCCGTGAAGAACAATATATTGTTTTCGGCGGTCTTGATCTCCTGCTGAAGAGTTTCGTATTGTCGCACCAGACGGCGGCGATCTGCCAACAGAGAGTCGTTGCCTTTGGTCTCCATTTCTTTGCTGAATTCATCAATACGTCTGTTGGACTCATCGATGTGAAGTTGATCAAATATCCTGTCACATGCCGTGCGGAAACGTTTGTACAACTTGTCTTTATCCTTGAAAGGTACATGACCTATGGCACTATAACGGGACATCAGTTCTTTCAGATGTGTAAACGTATCTTCTGCAGATTCGCCTACAACAATCTCCTCAATCTCTTTCAGTATATCTTGCTTTTTCTGCAGATTTTCTTTCTCTTCGGTATGCTGTCCCTGTTCTTCTGCTTTCTTTTGGTCGAAGAAATAATCACATGCCGCAGTGAATCTCTTCCACATATCTTCGGAATGTTTTCTCGCAACAGGTCCGATGGTCTTCCATTCCTTCTGCAATTGCACAAAGGTTGCCGTTGCGGTTTTCCATTCTTTGCTGTTTTTCAGTTCTTCAGCCTTTTTCAGAAGTTCTTGCTTTTTCTTCAGATTCTCGTTCAGAGTATTTCTCACTCCTTTATAAAAAGCCGTCTTGGCTGCAAAGAATGAACTGCAGAGTTCCCTGTATTCGTCATATATCTTCTGATTTACTTTCTTGGGAGCAAATCCGATCGTTCTCCATTCGTTTTGCCATGATAGAATCTTCTCATTGGCGTCCTCCCACATCTTGCTTGTAGTGAGTGCGCTGATGTCTAACTGACGGATAGCCTCGATGATAGCCTGCTTTTTCTGCAAGTTCTCGTCTTCCTGACGGTGCAACTGCTCAAAATAATCCTGATGACGTTTGTTTATGATGGTGGATGCCTCTTTGAATCTGTTCCAAAGCGCCTCTCTTTCTTCGCGGGCCACAGGACCAATGTTTGCCCATTGTTCATGCAGTATTTGCAGTTGACGGAACGCTTCTACTATGTCAGGGCGTTTTTGCAGCGATTCTGCTTGTTCGCACAATGCGGTTTTTGCCTCTAAGTTTTTCTTGAAGTCATATTCGCGCAACTCGTTGTTTATCTTCACTAAATCATAGAACCGTTCTTGATATAGGTTATATTCTTTGGTTAGTGCGGCTGCATCTTGCGGAGGTACGGCACCGATTGATTTCCACTCTTGTTGCAGTTCTCTCACTTGTTTCAGACTGCCGCTTACATCAGCCGTTTCGCTCTCCGAGAGTGTACGCATTTTGTCAATGATGTTTTCCTTTCGCAATTTGTTTTGTTGCATTTCTGCCTCTTTCTTGGCGTGCATTTCTGCCTTTTTTTGTTTGTAAATGGTCAGCAGTTGGCGGAAGTTTTTCTCAATTTCGTCCACTACGGGCGCATAATCCTCCGAACTTTCTTTCAGTTCTTCTTTTTTATCCTGAATAGATTCCTGTTCTTGAGCGCACAGACGATAGAACTTCACTTTGAGTTGCTCTACCTTTTCCTTTATTTCATCGGTAGGCTGCTCAAGCAATGCCTTGAGTTTTTCCACAAGTTCTTCTTTGCTTGGTTCCTCTTGTGGCTTTTTTGTTTCGTTCACGTTTTCCTCACAAAACTGATTTGTCTGAGGTGCTGCCGTTGGTTCTTCTTGAACCGTTTTGTTTTCTTCCATCATAAATGTGCTGTTCCGATGATTAGACAATATGCCCTTTGTTGTTGTATAAAACCTACTAAAACAGATATTTACGACAAAATGTATCTGTCATCGCAACAAGGCAAAAATGAACTTGCTATAATGTTTTAATAAGTGTTTGCAAACACATAGGTCGCCGCAAAGATACGAAAAACAATTTGCATACAACAATAGTTTTGCGCGAAAAAGTTTTTTTCCATACCTTTGCAACTGTTATGGAGAATTGGACGACTGTTATTAAACCCCGGAATAGTCTTTTTGACATCAATTTTAAGGAACTGTGGCAATACCGTGATCTGTGTGCGCTCTTTGTTAAACGCAATATCATCACGCAGTATAAGCAGACCGTGTTGGGACCTTTGTGGTTTCTGATACAGCCTCTCCTGACAACGGTCATGTATATGATTGTCTTTGGCGGGATTGCCAAAATTTCCACGGATGGTCTTCCCCAGCCTCTGTTCTATTTGGCAGGCATCTGCTTTTGGCAGTATTTTGCGGATTGTCTCACTAAAACAAGCAATACTTTCGTGACGAATGCAAGTATCTTTGGCAAAGTATATTTTCCCCGTCTGATTGTCCCTCTTTCCGATGTCATCAGTAATCTGATGCGTTTTCTCATTCAGTTGGGTTTGTTCCTTGTAGTGTATGCCTATTATCAGATTTTCACGCCAATAACCATTCACACCAATTGGTATGTGTTGCTGCTGCCGGTCTTGGTGCTTGTTGAGGCTGGGTTGGCTTTAGGCTTCGGAATACTCTTCTCGTCGCTCACTACCAAGTACCGCGATTTGCAACTCCTGCTTTCTTTCTTTGTCTCTCTTTGGATGTATGCAACGCCGGTCATCTATCCGCTTTCAACCATTACCAATCCAAAACTCTATCTGCTTATGTCGCTCAATCCTCTTACGGGCATCATTGAGGCGTTCAAGTATGGTATGCTTGGAGTCGGGCAGTTCTCTTGGCTTTCATTGGGCTATAGTTTCTTGTTCATGGTTGTGCTGCTTGCGCTGGGCATAATGGTTTTCAATAAGGTGCAAAGGAGTTTCATGGATACGGTCTGATAACAAATGTTCTTTGTGTAGCAAACAAAACACTTGTCCCTCTGTTCTGTGGAACGGAGGGACAAGTGTTTCTTGCAATGCAGATCTTCTACTTCTGCCGTATGAATATGCTCACCGGTGTCCCGCAGAAGTTCCACCATTCCCGCAATTTGTTCTCAAGAAAACGCCTGTATGGTTCTTTCACATATTGAGGCAGGTTCGCAAAGAATACAAATGTAGGTGTCTGTGTGTTAGGAAGTTGCGTCACATATTTTATCTTGATGTATTTTCCTTTGTTGGCTGGAGGCGGGTAGTTCTCAATCAAAGGGAGGAACTTCTCGTTCAGTTTGGCTGTGGGAATTTTCCGTTGCTTGTTCTCATACACTGCCAATGCGGTCTCCATCACTTTGTATATGCGTTGCTTGGTGAGAGCCGAAGCAAAGATGATCGGAAAATCCGTGAATGGTGCCAACCGCTCGCGGATAGCAGTCTCAAAGTGTTTGATATCGGCATTGGTTTTGCTTGCTATCAAGTCCCATTTGTTTACGCATACCACCAGCCCCTTCTTGTTTTTCTGAATAATGGAGAAGATGTTCAGATCCTGGCTTTCAATGCCTCTCGTGGCGTCTATCATCAATATACATACGTCTGAGTTCTCAATGGCTCGTATGCTGCGCACCACGGAGTAGTATTCCAGATCCTCGTTTACTTTGGCTTTCTTTCTTATACCAGCCGTATCCACCAAGTAAAACTCCTTGCCGAACTTGTTATAGCGGGTGTAGATGGAGTCCCGTGTCGTACCGGGAATGTCTGTAACGATGGTTCTGTCTTCACCTATCAGTGCATTCACGATGGATGATTTCCCTGCATTAGGTCGCCCGACAATGGCAAAACGGGGCAAATCATCTTCCGCTTCGTCTGGTTTGTCGGGGTTGAAACGAGACACGATCTCGTCCAACAATTCCCCTGTCCCTAATCCGTTGATGGCGGATAAAATGAATGGCTCGCCCAATCCTAATCTGTAGAACTCCGAAGCGCCGTACTGCATATCAAAGGTATCCACCTTGTTGGCTGTCAGCACAACGGGTTTGCCTGCCTGACGGAGCAGATGAGCCACTTCCATGTCAAAGTCTGTGACACCTTCGTTCACGTCCACCACAAACAATACAACGTCCGATTCCGAAATGGCGGTGTTCACTTGTCGCTGTATCTCGCCTTCAAACACATCGTCAGAGTTCACAACCCAGCCTCCCGTGTCTATCACGGAAAATTCTTTGCCGTTCCATTCGCTTTTCCCGTACTGACGGTCACGTGTCGTACCGGCTTGCTCGTTCACGATTGCCCGTCTCGTACGGGTCAACCGGTTGAATAAGGTCGATTTCCCTACATTGGGACGACCCACTATAGCCAAAATATTCGCCATATTCTGATTGGTTTAAGTAAATGATTAGTCCCTTTTGCTTTTATTCGCCACAGCCGTTGCCGCATGAACCGCAACCCTGTTCACCGTCGCAACCGCCGCATTGCTTGTCGCCGTGGCAACCGCAATGGCAACCTCTGTTACGTATAGCCTTCAGTTCGGCCTCGCTGGCATCGCGTATCTCTAGAATCTTGCCTGTAAAGTGCAGATTCTCTCCGGCCAATGGGTGATTCAAATCAATGGTGACTTTGTCTGCTGTGATTTCTGCTATCTGCGCATTCACGATCTGTCCCTCAACCGTTGTCATCGGTACAATATTGCCTACGAACACACGTTCCTCGTCAAATTTCCCGTCTATTTCAAACAATGCTTTGTCGAGTTCTTTCACTCCCTCTGTGTCATACTCACCGTAGGCATCCGCACAGGGGATGCGGAAATCAAAACTGTCCCCGGCTTCCTTGCCTGCCAGTCCCTCTTCAAACTTGGGGAGCATCATGTTCTCTCCGTGGCAATATACCAACGGATGCTCCTCTGTGGCACGTTCCATGAGTTCTTCCGTACCTGCTTTCTGCCCGTCCACGTAAAGGTCATAAATGACCTTCACTACCTTCTCGTTTTCTACCATAATTCTCTGTCTTTTATAGTTATTGTTTCTTTCTCTGCTTACCACCAGTCCACACGCTTGTTCGTGCTTTCTGCACTCGATTTGTCGTATTTCAAGTCTGCCAGCATGCTGGCGTTCACTCCGATGTGGAAAGTATAACTCTTGTACGGACCGAATGGGACCACGCTTGCCGTCATGCTCCAGCAGTGCAGGTCGCGTGTGATGTTGAAGTTCGTATAGGAGAACTGCTTTGCCTTGAAGTCGTATGATGTGGTGGCTGTCACTTTCCAACCCTTCCCGAAACCTATCGAGCCTTGAAATGACAGATTGTGCGTCCATTGCATCTTGTAGTACATCTTCTTGTAGTCAAACTTGTTGCTCTCTCCGTAACGTACCGTGTAGTTAATCGATAGGCTCCAAGGTATCTCGGCCTTCACATAGCCGTTCTCCACCTCGTCATGGCTCTGTTTTTTCTTTCTGCTGTCTGTTTGTTGCTCGGTGGTTTCTTCGCTTTGTTCCGTTTCTTCTCCGTTGTCCCCTTTCGTCTTTTTGCCGAACCACTTGCGGAATGTGTCGTTGTTGAAGGTGTAACTGAACGAAGTACTCGTCCCTTTGAAATGGGGGAATCTTCCGTTGCTCCAATAGAATTTGTTGATACGGACGGGAGTACCCGATGGAGTGAGCCCGTACATGTAAGGGTCAAACTCGCCCGACAGGTTCAGTGTGTAATTGAGCGGCAACTTCAGTCGCAGTTGCACTCGGAAATTGCTCACTTTCATTGAGTCAGCAAGGAAATTGTAACTGCCGGAGATAGCCAGATTGTCAACCAGTGAAATCACTTTGTAAGGCTCTTTCCCCGTAGTGTCTTTGTCGTTCCGCACTTTCATTTCGATGTTGTTGCTCAACGACCATCCCAAACTTCCTGTACTCCCTTGCCCGGGGGTGCCGTATAGCCCGTTTTGAAAACGCGAATAGTTCACGGTTTCCATGATGGTGTCTCCTGTCGTTCTGTCCACAACGGGTTTCTCGTACGAACCATAGTAATTGTGGTTTATCTTCCCCCGTATCGCTTCGCAGTCCGGGCTGTAGGTGAAACTGATGCTTGGCGTCATCACGTGCCGCACACGGTCTATCTTGTCCCCGAATAGTTTGCGTATGGGAGTATAGAATCCGTATAGTTTCGTGGACATACTCAGTGAGGTACTCAAGTCCCATACTCTGTAAAAACCGTTCGTCGTGTCGCGCATCACTCGGTTCTGTTCTTCGTCCCAACTCTGGTCTGTCCTCTGGAAATACCACCGTTCGTTGTAATTTATCGAAGGACTGATGGTCAAGTACTTGAAGGCTGTGAACGAGGCGGATATCGGAATGCTGTGCTTTACGCCGTTCTTCCAGTCCCGTACGAAGTTGGAGTGCAGAAAGTCTTTCTCTTTGCAGTCTATGCTGTTCTTTATGGAGGCGGAATAGCGCAAAGATATTTTCTCATACCACTTTTCCTTGCCGATGGGATTCTTGCGCTTGAAAGGATATATTGTACTCATGTTTACCGATATGTCGGGTAGCGTCAGGCTGAGCGTGGAGTCTTTGGTTCGTTGGCTCACCAACGCACTCATCGACAAACTCCAAGGCGAGTTCGGAAAACGTTGGGTGTAGTTGATGGACGACGATTTCGTGTTTTCCGAGTTGGCGGCTGCGTTGTAGTAACTGTTGATGTTGCTGCGGTTGTAGCCGGAGGTTGAGAAGTTCACGCTGGCGGAGAAGTTGCTGTATGGATTGGCTTTCGAGTCTTGGGTGTGTGTCCAGCGCAAACTCATGTTGGTCGCTTTCGAGTAGTCGGGCATCCCTTTCTCGCCGGTCACGTCGTTGCGGTAACTGAACGACAAACTGCCGTTGAATTTGTATCGCTTCAGGTATTTCGATTGGGCCGTCACTGCCCATGTCCCCTTCGTGTATATGTCTCCTGTTACTTCAAAATCCATATAGTCGTTGATCGCGAAATAATACCCGAGTCCGCGCAAATACAGTCCTCTCGAATAGTCGTCTCCGAAACTCGGCATAATCAAACCGGAAGAATAGGTGTTCGTAAACGGGAAGAAACCGAACGGAATGGCAAGTGGCAGAGGCACGTCGCCCACCACCAAATAGGCGGGACCTGTGGCAATGTAATCGCCTGGCTTGGCTTTCGCTTTGGTGAGGGCTAAGTAAAAATGGGGGTGATCATGGTCATCGCACGTCGTATATTTGGCGTCCGACATCATCAGAAGATCATCGTCCGTTTTTTTTGTCTTGCCTGCTATCACATATCCTTCACCCTGTTCTGTCACAACGTGACGGATAAAACCTTTCTTCGTTTTCAGATTGTAAGTCATCTCTTTGGCTTCAAACTGGTCTTTCCCGTCTTTGAACACGGGCATTTCTTCCCAATCGCCTGTCGCCGTGTCAAGCACGCCCTTGGCGTAGATAAGCGAACTGTCCATCCTCACTCGGATATAGTCGCTGGTCAGTTCCATGGTCTGATATTTTACATCGCCCGAACCATGAAGAAAAGCGGTACCGTTCCCGAACAAAACAATGGAATCACCTGCCTGATAGTTGATTACGGCATTAATCGCAGATTTCTTTTTCGGAAGTGAATCTTGCCGGCTGCCTATGCTGTCTCCTTCCGAAGCAATGGCTTGTGATGCAATGCTTATGCTGTCTTGTTCTGAGCCTGTGATTGATGCTATGCTGTCTGCCGCAAGAGCCGGTATCGTATGGCGGATGCTATCTTGTTCCTGCACTTGTTCTTGACGGATAGCACGCTTGCTTTTCCGGTCTTGCAGCCTGTTAGCCTGTGCGGGGAATGTGTTCAATCCGGTTAAAACAGCAATCGCGAAGCAAATGATTTTGCTCCGCTTTTTGCATAGTGAGTTGATATGTAGGGTCTTGCTTAACCTCACAATCGTTTGCGCACTGATACGCATAGTAAACTGCAAAAATACAAAGAATATACCACTCTGCAAAATCCATATTTCGGGTTGCTATGGCAAATAATAGTTGGATAGATGCTATTCCGCCACATCTTCCTTATCTGTCCGCCACATTTGCCCCATTTGTCCTATCTGTCCAATTTGTCTAATATCCCATAGAACGTCTCGATAAAATAGAACGTCTATAATAATCCCTCCCTGGTACTTGGAAACCGGTGATAAAATGGTTTTGTCTTAGCCGACCTCAACGACCCCTGAAGCACCCCTCAGCGAGACACCAATGAAAGGCAGATGAAACAATGTCGTACATCGTAAACCGTCTAATCGTAAAATCAAGGTGTCTTCAAGGATAGTTCAAATACAGAATAATGCACTCCGGGATTCTCCCATCCGAAATAAAATCAGTATCTTTGTAGCATAAATCCGTATCTTATGAGCAACAAATCTTTTTCCTTGCCGGCACTGCTTCTTATTGCCGTGCTTCTCGTCGTGTCTCCTTTTGCCTGTGCGCAGAGTTTCGGCAATCTGTTTCGCCAGGCTGCACAGAAAGCCACGCAACACGCTGTGCAGAAAACCATAGAGAAAGCCGCAGAGAACAAGCAAGACAAGAAAAAGCAGCCCGGTCGGGACAAGCAGTTGGAGAAACAGATGGATGCGATGATACATCCGGGTGCAAGCAAAGAAGTGCAGGAGGACGAAGCGCCTACTATCCGTCTCCCAAAGCAGCACACCGCCCTCTTTGAGCCGCTCGGATATCCTATTGAAGACCATTTCGGTACATTGTCTGTCAAACAACCCGTCTTCCCGCCCAAGAAAGCCGCCGACCAAGTGGATTGGGTAGGGAAGCAACCCTCTGTCCTCGATATGGATAACCAAAGTCTCGTGGACGAGTATCTGATGCTTGACAAGGCGGAGTCAAAAGGAATCAGTATGGATCTTTCCCCTGCCTACCATCGTTATCATGCGTTGAAAGATGTGATATATGACCGTTGCGAGGTACTCAATGCCTTTGTGAGATGGTACAACGAGGTGAAAGGTGAATATGCGATGGGAGATGATACCTACAACTGGGTCATCAACGGCGACCACCGCCGTATGGTGGATCTTATCGGCGGAGATACCTACAAAGCCCTTATTCGTTCTTCGTTGGTACCGCTTTTTACACAGACCCCCTGGATTGACGAGGATACCCGTGCCTATTTTGCCGCGCACGGCGGCTATGAGAATGCCCACAAAGCCCAATGGACACGTTGGGATCCGGAACCGAATAAGCAGACCATCTCTACTTCCGACTCGGGTAAGGCGGGCAAAGTACTCCATTCCAATGCCTCGGGGGCGCATGTGGATGTGGAAGGTATCACTTATATTCTCCATAATGATGGTCAATGGGCGTTTATGTCCGCACTGGCTACTGCTGTAGTGGCAGGCAAAGACATCGTCATCCCTGACTATATCAACTACAACGGCAAGAAATATATGGTGACGTCTATGCGCGGCGACCTGTTTGCGAAGACCGCGATCAAGTCCGTCAAGATACCAGCCTGTATGGATGAAATTCCCAACGGGGCGTTTGCCTGCACCCCTATCACGGAAATTGTTATTCCCGCTACGGTCAAAGTAATACAAGGTTCGGCTTTCCGTGATTGCAAGAACCTTTCCAGAGTGGTCTTTGAGGGCGACCGGATAGATGCGGTACACGGCTGTTTCCAACGCTGCACCAAACTGCAATCGGTGGTCTTCCCCAAAAGCATCAAGGAGGGTATGAGTTACGATATGTTCTCGGGCTGTACTGCCCTTACAAGCGTTACCCTCCCGCAGAACCTCCGGGTGCTGCCCGAGCGTTTCTTTGAGGGATGTAAGAAACTGACCTCTATTGAGTTGCCCGCCAGTGTCAAGCAGGTCGGTGAAGACGCTTTCGACCACTGTACCGGTTTGGTCTCTGTAAGTTTGCCTGGGGTTACCGACCTCGGCGAAGGGGCATTCTCCGGTTGTACCGCCCTCAAGACGGTCAAAATAACTTCTGCTGTTGAAGCCAAACTCAAAGCCGACAATTATTGGGGGTATGTCGTTACTTTCGATGAATGTCCCAATCTCCAACTCCAACTCTCCGGCGACACCATCTCCCTCCCCGCTGGTATTGTTGTGATGGATAGAAAATAAAATCGGGGCGGTATGTAATCGCACTTTTTTGAATGTCCTTGCTCAAATACAGGGCTTTCTCTCCTTTTGCGTTTTGGCAAAAAGTACTACCTTTGTGCGTTTTTTCGCGGGGTTATGCAAAGTCGTAAATGGATAGGTTACCTGTGTGGTATTTTGGCGGCGGCATTCTATGGTTTGAACCCATTGTTTGCCTTGCCCTTGTATGCCGATGGCATGGACGCTGTGTCGGTGCTCTTCTTCCGTTATATCCTCAGTCTCCCTATGCTGGCTGTTCCCATGGTCGTGCGGCATATCAACTTCCGTCTGTCTCGGGGAGAGGCGTTCCAATTGGCTGTGTTGGGATTGTTGATGATGTTCTCGTCGCTTCTTCTCTACGAAGCCTACCGCTTTATGGACGCAGGCATCGCCAGTACCATCTTGTTCCTGTACCCCATTATTACGGCTCTGCTGATGGCTCTCGTCTTTCATGAACGGGTTTCTATGATTGTGTGGGGATGTCTTTTGTTGGCAACGGCGGGTGTCTTTGTGTTGTGTGATACGAGCGGTGTCTCGCATATAAGTACCTTGGGCGTTGTTCTGGTTATTGTCTCAACCCTCATGTATGCCGCCTATTTGGTCTTCATCAACAAAGGGCATATCACGCAGATGCCGCCTGTCAAAGCAACTTTCTATGCCCTCTTGGCGGGAGCAATAGGATTGGGTATCGCTCTGCTCGTTCAAGGAAGTCTTGCTTTTCCGCAAGGCGTGCATTGGGGCTGTAGCATCGGTTCCGCACTCTTCTCCACAGCATTGTCCCTCACATTCACCACCATCGCCATCCAATGTATCGGCTCAACGCAAACCGCCATAATGGGAGCAATGGAACCTCTCACGGCGGTCTTTATTGGAGTCATGGTTTTTGGAGAGCAACTGACCGCTCGTTCCGTTGTCGGCATCGTGATGATTGTCCTTGCAGTCACGCTGGCGGTGGCTAAGAAATAATAACCTCATTACTTTTCCAACCACCCGTAAACCAATAAAGACACCCTGTTGCCTATCGTTGCTGCATGTCTACTAATTTCCGGTAGTATCCGTTGGCGTTGTAGAGTTCTTCGTGTTTGCCACGTTCCACTATTTCACCCTCATGCAGAACGCATATCACATCGGCTTTGCGGATCGTGGATAGTCTGTGCGCCACCACAATGGTGGTCCTGTTCTGCATCAGGTGGTCAAGTGCATCTTGCACCAAACGTTCCGATTCGGTATCCAAGGCGGAGGTCGCCTCGTCCAAAATGAGTATTTGCGGATTTTTCAGAATAGCCCTGGCTATGGATATGCGTTGTCTTTGACCGCCCGACAGACGGGAACCTCTGTCACCTATGTTGGTTTGGTAACCATCTGGTGTAGCCGTGATGAAGTCATGCGCATTGGCTATACGGGCAGCCCGCTCCACTTCTTCCATAGTCGCATTTTCCACCCCGAAGGCGATGTTATTGTAGAATGTGTCATTGAAGAGGATGGCTTCTTGGTTAACGTTGCCCATGATGCTGCGCAGGTCAGAGGTTCTCAGGTCGCGTACATCTGTGCCGTCCACGGTAATGCTGCCTGCACTCACGTCATAGAAACGGGGCAACAAGTCCACCATGGTCGTTTTGCCCGAACCGGATTGCCCTACCAAGGCAACCGTCTGGTTCCTTTGAATGGATAGATCAATGTGCCGTAGCACGGGACGTCCTTCTTGGTAGGAAAACGATACATCCTTGTATTCTATGAACGAACCGTCTTTGGACGCCTTTTGCAGAGGCTTCGGGTGTATAGGCTCTTGAATGGAAGACGTTGTATTGAGTATCTTGTCTATCCTATCTAGCGAAGCCATGCCCTTGCGGATAGAGTATCCTGCTTTGCTCAAGTCCTTGGCAGGATTGATGATAGAATAGAAGATAACCAAATAATAGATAAATTCTGGGGCGGTTATGCTCGAGTGATTCGATAGAATCAGTCCTCCCCCGTACCAGAGCAGGATCGCTATCATCATCGTTCCCAACGCTTCGCTCACAGGGTGAGCCAGTGCATACTTCCTGTGGATGCGGTTGAAGGTGGAACGTGTGGAGTTGTTGAGTTGCTCAAACCGGTCGATGAGTTTCTGCTCGGCGTTAAAGGCTTTCACAACGCGCAGCCCGCCGAGTGTTTCTTCTATTTGGTTCAGTAGTTCGCCGGTCTGTTCTTGTCCCTTGGTGGAGCGTTTCTTGAGGTTTTTGCCCACTTGCCCTATCGCCCAACCCATTGTGGGTAGCAGTAGTAGTACAAAGAGAGTCAGTTGCCACGACAGAAAAAACAGGGTGACAAGGTAAATAAGTATCATGATCGGATCCTTGAAAATCATATCCAAAGAAGCCATGATGCTGTTTTCCACTTCCTGCACATCGTTTGTCATTCTCGACATAATATCACCGCGCCTTTCTTCGGTGAAGAACCCGATAGGAAGAGAGATTATTTTGTTAAAGAGTTGCTGGCGCAGGTCTCTCAGTACGCCTGTGCGGATGGGAATCATATAGAAAGATGCCAAGTAGGCGCAACCGCACTTCAGTGCCGTCATCACAACCAGAAATACACCCAACAGAAACAGTACCCAACCTGTTCCCGAAGTGTGTATCTGCTCCTGAAGAAAGTAAAATACATTGTTCTTCAACGCCTCTGCCATCTGCTGTATGTCCATAGCATGGTGCAGACTGATATGCTGCAGATTGCTTTCCGTAATGCCGAACAGAATTTGCAGAACCGGTATAATCGCAGCAAAACTGAACAGACTCAAAACTGTACTCAGTAAGTTGAACAGAATATTGAGAAAAACCTTGCCTTTGTAGGGCGGAATAAACCGGTGTATTAGTTTGAACAAATCCATCTCTTTGCAGGAGTTGATGCGGACGAATAATGTCCTCGGAAAATAGATATTCCTCTGCAACAGGTGAGTCGCAGAGGAATTCAAGTGAATTTACAATGATTTGATAAGTTCTGTCATGATTAGTGTCATCAGAGGTTGCTTCTCATCGCCGATTTCTTGAACCTCTTCATGGCTTACTTCTACAATCTTGCCCGGTACACCCAAGTCCGTGATGATTGACATTCCGAATACACGCATACCCATATGGTGGGCAACAATGGTCTCTGGCACAGTCGACATTCCTACGGCATCACCACCGATGGTGCGGAAATAAACGTACTCGGCGGGAGTCTCGAACGTTGGACCCTGGGTCCCCACATATACGCCTTCCATGACGCGGATCTTATGCTCCTTTGCAATGGCTTGCGCCTTGCGGATAAGTGCTTTGTCATACACCTCGTGCATGTCGGGGAAACGGGGACCTAACTCGTTGTAGTTCTTTCCGCGCAGAGGATGTTCTGGGAACAGATTGATATGATCGTTGATAATCATTAGTTCGCCTATCTCAAAGTTCGGATTCATGCCCCCCGCAGCGTTCGAAACAAACAAAGTCTCTATGCCCAGCATCTTCATCACACGCACAGGGAATGTCACTTGGTGCATGTCATACCCCTCATAATAGTGGAACCGGCCTTGCATGGCAAGCACGTCCACTCCTCCCAGTTTGCCTAAGATGAGTTTCCCCTTGTGTCCTTCTACGGTCGAAACAGGGAAGTTCGGAATAGTCTGATAGGGAAACTCCTGTCTGTCTGTGATCTGGGTCGCCAGATTGCCGAGTCCTGTACCCAATATGATACCGACTTTGGGTTGTGTCTTCATTAAACCGCGCAGGTAATCAGCGGTTTCGGTTATTTTCTGTAACATAATTTATGATTTGTTTGGTGAATATGTCTTCTCCTTCTGTAATTACGGTCTGGATAGGAAGTACGTATATTTTGACTCCGAGTATTTCTTGCAAACGGGGTATCATCTGCAGGCGGACAGCATCTTTCTCTGTGGTGATAATGCCGTCGCAATGCTCCCTTTTGCATTGTTCTGCTATCTCGTTGACATCTCTTTCTGTGTACCGGTAATGGTCGGAACGCTTGTATGTCGCTATCTCTTTGTATCGCTTTTTCAAGTAATTCCACATATATGACGGATTGGCTATGCCTGTAACAACGAGTGGTTTGTGCAAAATAATTTCTTCGGTCTCTCCGTATAACGGACGGAGATTGCCGTATTTCATCTCGGAGAATAAAAGATATTGGTACGTAGGGAGATGGAGCGTGGAGTCTATGATCCGTTTGTCTATGGGACGAATATCCTTTGGGCATTTGCTCACAATAATCATATTCGCACGCAAACTGCCATATCGTTGTTCCCTTAGACTGCCCCATGGCAACAGATGATCATATACATACAGATTGTCTGCTGCGGTCAGAAGAATATAGTATCCGCAACGCAACCTCCTGTGCTGGAATGCATCGTCTAAAACTACCACCTGCAAATCAGGGTACAATTTTTGTAGTTTCTTGACGCCTCGTACACGGTTTTCCGACACTGCAATCGGGATATTGGGGAAATGCAAATGCATCTGCATGGGTTCATCGCCGATGCTGTCTGCTGTAGATTGGGCATCTGCTAAAATAAAACCCTTGGTCTTGCGCTTGTATCCTCTCGATAAGATGGCAACTTTATAACCCTTTTCCGCAAGCATACCGACTACATATTCCGTATGGGGTGTTTTCCCTGTACCGCCTGCAGCAAGGTTCCCGATACAAATAGTCGGCACGGATACGCTCTCTGAATGAAGTACGTGTTCGTCATAAAGCAGGTTACGTATGCCCACTGCTATTCCGTATAGTCTGGATGCTATTATACGCAAAAAGTTCATTGGCAGACAATGGTGTTATTTTATGTTTATGTCGTATGGTAACCGTGCCTGCAGATTCGATTGCTGCATCAACCCTTTTAGGCGCTTCACTTCACGCAATAGTACATCGTCGGTATCTGTTCCCGAAAGTAATTCTATCATCTGTGTGAGAGAATCTTTGGTTTTGGGGTAAGTTACTATGTCGTAATGGCTGACATTGGCCAATTGTGCTGCAGATACTATTGCACATTGTATATCACCGATTTTGTCCACCAATCCTATTTCCATGGCTTGCTGTCCGCTCCATATTCTTCCCTCGGCAATCTTCCGTATATCCTCACAAGTCATTCCCCGTCCTTCTGCACAGCGGCTCACAAAGAGATTGTACCCTCGGTGGATAACGCCTTGCATCAGAGCGCGTTCTTCGGAAGTCATTCCTTTCACCACCATAGAGGTGTTGCTGCTGCTCAAATGGTGGGTCTGGACACCGTCATAGTCTATGCCTATCTTCTTCGTAAGTTCGTTTGTACAAGGAACCAATCCGAAAATACCGATCGAACCGGTCACGGTGTTGTCTTGGGCAAAAATACTGTCAGCCATACAAGAAATGTAATAACCGCCTGATGCGGCATAATCGCCCATCGAAACAACCACGGGCTTCTTTTCTTTCAGGAGGGTCAGTGCGTGCCATATCTGCTCACTCGCAAATGCACTGCCTCCGGGCGAGTTGACGCGTAGCACTACGGCTCTCACGTTGTCGTCTTCCTCAACCTCCTGTATTGTTTTAATGAATGTGCTCTTTACGATTCCCTCCGAACCGCCGTCGTTGATTTCCCCCTCGGCATATACTATGGCAATCTTCTCCTTGATATATTCTTTCTTGTTGGTCGGAAGGTTCATCATGTCTTTGTGGGAGATGCGTTGGAAGTCTTCCTCGCCGGTTAGTTCTGCCAATATAGCCTTCATGTCTTGTTGGTAAATGAGGGAATCCACCAATCCGTACGAGAGCAGTTCTTCTTCGCTCTTGAAGAGAGTGTTCTCTTCCGCATACTTGTCCAATTGTTCTTCGCTGATGGAACGGCTCTTGCTCACGGCGTGGCGGACAACTGCCCACATGTCTTTCTGCAAGTCGGTCAGTTGTTTTCTGTTGGCATCACTCATTTCCGTCTGGATATAAGGCTCCACGGCCGACTTGAATTCACCTGCTTTCACCACCTGCATCTCTACGCCGATCTTGTCTAATAATCTCGAGAAGTAAGCAAGTGTGGTGTATAGTCCGCTCCATTCCAATCCTCCGTGGGCGTTCAGATACACTTTGTCTGCTACGGAGGCCAGGTAATAGTTACTCTGTGCATATTGGTCTGCATAAGCCACAACAAACTTGCCGGACTCTTTGAAATCTTCCAATGCCTCGCGCAGTTCCTCCATGGAGGCATAGCCTGCCGAAAGTGTTCCTCCATGCAAGTAAATACCGTCAATATTCACATCGTCTTTGGCTCTTTGAATGTTCTGAAGCAAATCTTCCAGTCCCAGTTGTTGCTCAGTTTCTTGTCCTCCTATTCCGATCAGCAGATCGCGCAAGGTGTTGTCTTCGGTCTGCTCGCATAGTGCTCCCTCTAAGTTCATCTTATATACACTGTGCGGACGCAATGTCGGTACGGTCTCTTGCATGGCTACCAAGGCACCGAATAGGGCGGACATAATCATCATACTGATAACGGAAAACAACAGCAGTCCGACCACCGTGGCAAGTGTATATTTCAAGAATTGTTTCATAACGGTATGTGTTTTGAAAGGCAAAGATACATATTAAAACCGCAACATACAAATAATTCGATATATATTTTTGTCTCCGCTCTGCACGATTCAACGAGTGAACGGAGGCAAATCTTGTTCTTCGCTTTGAAAGGGTAGGGAAAGTCCTTCGTGGCTCTTTTCCTTTGATCGGACAAAAGAAAGGATAATCACAAATGACATGTCTTCTCAAAGCAAGAATAATAAAACAAAACCGTACATTGTGAATTGTCAAATCGCTAGTTCGGATATCGTTTCTTACAGGGTGATACCATCGCCCGCCCGACCTGTCTCATTGATCCTATCCGTCCCATTTGGCGGATCCGTCCGATTTTCTCATAGCCCACTTCCTCTCTTCATGGAACGTCCGTAATCAAATCACCCTCGGTTTCTTTGATTATGTAAAAGAAAGAAGAAGTAGGCTCACAAGGTATAATAAACGGTGAGGTAAATGAGTGTACTTAATTCCGCCAACGGATCGTGTATGTATTTTTGTGTTTCAAACAATGAGTGGAATAAGCGCATCAGATTCCGCCAACGGGTTATGAAATGGAAGGTCGTATCCGGTTTTGTAACAGGTTCTTTGTGTTTAGCCGCTCTGAAGCACCCCTCGACGACCCCTCAAGCACTCCTGAACGACAGATGAAAATGAAGTTCGTAAAGCAAAATCGTACATCGTAACATTGTCAAGTCGTAAATAATACACTCCCTCAATGGGAGAACAAGATGAAACACTCCAGCCTTCCTCGAACTTCTCGAACAACTATTGTCTATAACAACTCCCTGACAAAAAAACACGTACTGTTCTGTTTCACTCAACTCCCCCAACTCTCAACGGTCAAATGGAATCGGCGAACCTCTTCTTCCTGTATTGTGTCGGTATGCTTGAAACAGGTCTTTCGGCAAACCCTTGCCAGAATGAGAATAAAACCGTATCTTTGCCCGATAAAGCGGAACGCTGATAACATCGTCTGCTTTGTATAAAGAAACCATGATGAAAAGAACGAAACTATTTCCCGTATTGTGCTGCCTGCGTTTATGCCTTTTGGCGGCATTCCTGCTTTCGGCGGTTTGTTCGTTTGCTTTTACGGTGGTTATTGACGCAGGGCATGGCGGGCATGATCCGGGAGCATTGGGAACCGTCTCCCGTGAGAAAGACCTCAATCTTGCAGTCTCCAAGCGGCTGGCAAAACTCATAGAACAGCAAAATCCCGATGTACAGGTCTTCCTCACGCGCTCGACGGATGTGTTTCTCACCTTGCAGGAACGGGCGGATTTCGTGAATAAGCATAATGCCGACCTGTTTATCTGTATTCACACCAATTCTGCCGACAATAAGAAAGTGGCAGGAGCGGAAACGTTCACGCTGGGGCTGGATAAGCGGGAGAGCAACCTGGATGTGGCAATGCGTGAAAACTCCGTCATGATGTTGGAGGACGACTACCGGACCAAGTACCAGGGGTTCGACCCGAACTCGGTTGAATCTTATATTATGTTCGAGTTTATGCAAGACCGGTACATCGACAAGAGCCTGCAGTTCGCCTCTCTCGTGCAGCAGCAGTTTTCCGGAAAATTGCAGCGTGCCGACCGTGGAGTCCGCCAAGCGGCATTTTGGGTCTTGCATAAGTCTGCTTGTCCGTCTGTCCTTATTGAGATGGGATTCATATCCAATCGCGAAGAAGAAAAGTTCTTGGTATCAAGCAAAGGGCAAGATGCTATTGCACAGGCTGTCTATGTGGCGTTCTCTTCCTATAAGACCGCTTTGGAGCGGAAAGAAACGCGTCTCCTGTCTTCGCCGGAAGTAGAACAGAATACAGCATCCTCCGTTCCTTCTGTCCCGCAAAAAAAAGACAATAGGAAACAGAATATATCGTCTGAGGAGGAAACAAAGCCTGTTAAGGAGGTGACCGCACTGGAAAATACAACGGCAAACACTCTGTCCGAGGCGAAAAACAATAATAAACAGACAGACGAAGAAACTGTTGTAAAGCCCATATTCAGGGTACAGATATTTTCCGTAACCGTACCCCTGAAACAGGGTGACGGCTCTTTCAAGGGACTCAAAGGTTGCACCTATACCAAAGACGGACGGTTCTACAAGTATATGTACGGTGAAGAAACCGGTTATGACGCAATCGTAAAACTGAAAAAACAACTTAGTCAGAAGTTCCCCGATTGTTTTGTGGTGGCTTTCCTCGGAGACAAACAAATCTTGGTACGGGATGCAGTGAAAATGATAAACGAAACAAATACGAAATAATATGGCAGTGAAGAAATACACACGGGAGATTAAGGTCGGACTGCTTACGGTGTTGGCAGTGTTCCTCCTCTATTTCGGCTTCAACTTTCTCAAGGGAGTCAACATCTTTTCCCCTACACATACCTATTGCGTTGTCTATTCCGATGTAAACGGTCTCACCGAGCAGGCTCCTGTTTACATACGGGGATATAAGGTCGGGCAGGTGGACAAGATACAATACGACTTTGCAAAAGAGGACGCTTTTGCGGTACATTTCTCTGTGGATAAACATATCAAAGTCCCCCGTACGGCCGAGTGTGCTTTGATAGCGGATGGATTGTTGGGAGGAACCGCTCTTCAAATCAACATCCCTGTCGTGGCTGACGTGGAAACAATACCGCTCTTTGCTTCCGGAGACACGCTCCCCTCGGTCGTAGTTCCGGGCTTGGTGGACGAATTGCAGAATGGCGTAATTGCCAATCTCTCTTCTGCATTGACTCGTGTTGATTCTTTGGTCAATATCGTGTCGGGGCAATTGGAGGACAATCACTTGAAGAATATTCTTGCCAATGCCGACAGAGTGTCGGCGGACCTCACTGCTTCGTCTGCCGAACTTAAGAAAATGATGAACGGGGATGTCCCTGTGCTTATTGGCAATGCAAAAGAAGCGGTTGCTGACATCAATCTGTTTGCAGATAACCTCAAAGACGTGGATGTCGCTGCTACTGTACAGCAAATAGATAGTACGGTGGCACAGTTGAATTCCCTTATGCAGAATATCAACTCTTCTGATGGCACGGTGGGGATGTTGTTGAACAACAAGGATCTCTATCTTACTCTTACGCAGACGGTCGCAAGTGCCGATAGTCTGCTCACCGACCTGAAAAAACATCCGAAACGCTACGTCCATTTCTCCTTGTTCGGGAAGAAAGAGAAGTAGTTCTGTGTATCGTCTTAATAAATAGTGTGGAAGACTATGAATACTGCTTGTGTGGTGGAAAAACAAAGAGCCTTCTTCCGTGCAGGCAATACGCTCCCCTTGGCTTTTCGCCATGAAGCCTTGAAAAAACTCTATGCTGCAATCAAACACCGCGAAGAGGATCTGCAGCAAGCCCTTTGCCATGACCTCGGAAAGTCATCGGCGGAAGCCTTTATGTGTGAGATCGGGCTGACATTGTCCGAAATTTCCTATGTACGCCGCCACTTGAACCGCTGGGCAAGGGATGTCCGCAAACCGACACCGCTTACCAACTTCCCCGCTTTGGACAGAATCGTTCAGGAACCTTATGGAGTCGTACTGGTGATGTCACCATGGAACTATCCTGTCTTGCTCACCCTCGAACCGTTGGTGGGTGCAATTGCGGCAGGCAATTGTGCCATACTTAAACCGTCGGCATATTCCCCCCATACAAGCGACGTGCTTGCTCAACTCATCCGTGAAACATTTTCGGAGGAGTATGTGGCGGTCGTGACGGGTGGACGTGCCGAGAACAGCGACTTGTTGGAGCAGCGTTTCGATTATATCTTTTTCACGGGGGGAGTTCGTGTCGGAAAATTGGTGCTGGAAAAAGCGGCAAAGCATCTCACACCCGTCACATTGGAATTGGGCGGGAAATCGCCCTGCATCATCGACCATACAGCCGACCTTCCTCTGGCGGCACGTCGTCTTGCTTTCGGCAAGTGGCTCAACTGCGGGCAAACGTGCATTGCACCCGACTATGTATTGATAGAACATGAAGTACACGACGAACTCATTCGGCTTCTGAAAGAAGAAATCCGTAAGATGTTCTATTCGGGCGATTCCTTGTCGAATGACTATGGAAAGATAATCAACCAAAAGCATTTCGACCGGCTGTCTGCTCTTATCGACAGGGGCAAAGTCGTTTGTGGTGGCGGACTCTTCCCGCAAACACTCCGAATAGAACCCACGGTTATGGATAATGTGACGCCCGCTGACGCTGTGATGCAGGAAGAAATCTTCGGACCTGTCCTGCCCGTCATAACAGTGGACAATATGCAGGAAGCCGAATCCTTTGTCCTGTCTCGCGAAAAACCGTTGGCGCTCTACCTGTTCTCTAACGATAAGAACGTGCAAAACCGGTTCATACGGAATCTCTCTTTTGGTGGTGGTTGCATCAACGATACGATCATGCACATTGCCTCTTCCCGTCTTCCGTTTGGTGGGGTGGGGAATAGCGGAATGGGAGCCTACCATGGGAAGCATAGTTTCTCCACATTCAGTCATGCCAAGCCGGTGGTGTACAAACCCTATGGACTCGATCTCCCGCTGCGCTATGCACCATACACGCGCTTGAAAGAGCGTCTGATGAGGCTCTTCCTGCGCTGATCAGGATGATTGCATAATACAACAAAAGGGAACACCCGACGGGGCTTCCCTTTTATTATGATTTCCGCAAACGGTTATCGGACCGCTTTCTTGCCGTTAATGATATATATACCGTGAGGCAGGTTGCTCTCGTCCGTGCCTAAATACACGCCCAACAGGTTGTAAATGCCCGTTGCTCTGCTTGTCTTGCTCTCGGACATCACGTCTGGTTGACTTGTTTCCCTGTTGATGAAATACTCAAAATAATCGCCTATGCCCGCTTGGTTCTTGTATGAATTGTACGTCCCGTCAGGGATGATTATTTCCACATTTGCCGGTGTCGGAAACCTGTTACTGGTTAAGTTGATTGCCCATGGGATCTGTTTCTGGGTTGACAGTTGCTTCACTTGGCACTTCGGAGCAGTCTCTCCCCTGAATTCCAAGGTCTCCAACTCGTTCAGGATAACGGATATGACATCCAAACTGTCCAATGTAGAAGGCATTATCAACTTTTTTACGGGCATCTGACCGCCACTCACACCGCTGTGAATACCCGATGTGGCGATGTGTTTCAGTCCCTCGGGCAACTCCAATGTCCCAGTCATACCTTCCATTTGCATCATTGCCATCGGCTGTATGTTTTCTATATTACTCGGTGTGGCGAATGTTAATGAGTGTATCGATTTGTTTCCGCGGAAGGCTCCTTTGCCCAATCCCGTAACGGGTATTTCTTTCGCCGTGATGTTGGTTCTGCCTGCTGTGATGGTGCAGACGGTCTTGGATACGTGTGTCGGAATTGTCACCGATTCCTCGTCCTTATAGGATCCTCCCGTTATATCGGGCATTACAACTGCTTTCCCCCCCTCAATGGTGTAATACAGGACTCCCGACCTCAATGTGTCCGTCCCGTTGTCGGCAAAGCAATCAAAGTAGTCCCAGCCTGCCTCCGCACGATATAACTTTTCGCTGCCTTCCGGAACAATCACTTTTGTGCCTTTCGGAACAAACACAGGCGAATTATTAGAAGTAAATGGCAGACATGGTTTCTTTTGCGACCCTGTCGTCAGTGAACAATGAGGAGGTGTCACCGCCTTGCAAACTATCGAATCCAATGCGGCTACCTGTATCGACATCACATCCAACGAATCCATGGTCGAAGGCAGTGTTACCTTGTGTAACTGCATGTTCGCACTGCTCCCTACACCATGTATCGCTGTCACTGGCAAATACCTCACTCCCTCAGGCAACGCCAATTCCCGCAATTCCATAGCCCCTTGGAAGGCTTGCTGACCGATTTCGGTCACTTTGCTACCTTCCGCAAATACAATGGCTTGGCATGTGGCCTTGCTGAAGGCGGCCCTCGCTATAGATGTAACATCAAACGTACTCCCGTCATTCACCACGGATACGGGAATGATGATAGTGTCCTGATTATAAACAAAATCCGTGTTCGGGCGAATCACGGCAGCCGTCCGTGCATCTCTGTCCAACTGATAATACACACCATCCGCTTGAATGGTGTCCGTCACGGCAGCCCATGCGTAACCTGTCAGCAGGACTGCACTCAAAAGAAGATAGAATTTTCTCATACCATAATGGATTAGTTAATATCATATTTCTAACTGCTCGCAAAATTATGGATATTTTGTCAAGAATGCAACCCCTTAAAAAGTTATTTGTCGGCTAATCACTTGCTCTTCCAATACAAAATACTAACTTTGCACATCGAAAAGGAACAAAACGAATATAATTATGCGTAAAAATCTATTGTCTGTCATTCTGCTGATTTCTATTTCATCCTTTGCTACCGATATCAGTCTCAATTGGGTATCGCCCTTATTGTCTTCGTCTGCATCGGGCAAACCGCAAACGCAAATCTATAGTGTGCAGTCCAATGCTCAAGGTGATGCCTTCGTTTTAGGCAACTATGGATCTGTGGCTTCGTCCGATGAGACAACTTTCCTTGGTGCAGTCTTCACGGGTGCCGAATATGGTTCTGGAACGTCTTGCAACAATAATCTTGTTTTTGCCAAAACCGATAAGCAGGGAAAACTCCTTTGGGCTGTCCATAGCAATGAGGGATATTTTAAGGAAGGCGTTTTTTGCCCAACCTCGGATGGCGGTGCTGTCTTGGCTGTTAAGTTCCGTCTTACGCAAAAGAACTTGGTGAAGGGGCAGGAATCTCCCTATATGACATTGGTGGATGCCGCAGGCAATACACATAGTCTGACAGCCACGTATGATGGTACCAATTTCAGCCATATCGTGCTTGTCTCGGTGGATGCCAATGGACTTGTTTCTCGCATTGAGCCTCTGTGGACTTCTCATGCAGTGGCACCTTCCAATACCGGCAACAAACCCTCTGAAGATGTCGCTTCTGTCAGTGCTGTGACAATAGACGACGAAGGGAATGTCTATTTTGCAGGGCAACATACTATGGACATTGCACTTGGCACCGACACCCTTCGCGCCCGCCCTTGCACAGGCTGGACGGGAGATGTGCAAGTCCTGTATAAATACTCAACTGCCTTTCTCTTGAAGACAGATCCTCTGTACCGCCATCTCGGGCATATCCGTACGGAAACCGAAGCACAAGCCGATCGTTTTGAATTGCTTGCTTTTCGCAATGGACGCCTTATGCTTGTCGGAAGTGCCATAGCAGCAGAGGATAATCCGGAACTGCTCCTTCAGTTAGGCGAAATCAAGACCTCTCTCATCGGACCTTCACTCACGGTTGCCATACTTGATAAAAACCTCGGTGCAGAGTGTCTTACGGCAACATCAAAAACAACAACAGATGGTAAACTCCTCTCTTTGGCATGGTCTGCCAATGGCAAGTATGCCTATGTCGCAGGTTCTGTGAAAGGAGGAATCACGGTTGCTGACCGCCTCCTCAATGGGGCAAATGCTACTAACGATGGTATGCTCCTCAAAATCGATGCATCTACGGCAACTCCCGTCGAAGCCGTCCTTGCAGGCAATACCACCAATAATATCTATACCGATGTCATTGTTGCTGGCAATGATACGGTCTTGGTATTGGGCTATGTGCAGAATGGCACAATCTCGCTCATGACCTACTCTCCCGAATTCTCGCTCTTGGACAGATCACAAGTGGCTTCTCAAAAGGGTGCTATGTCGTCTTCCGTAGGTATGGCACGTGCCGATAACACCCTGTGGATGGCTTTTCGTGCAGCACAGAACATTGATTTCCAGATAGGAGATACCGCCATCAATCATTCCACGACGTGGTATGCATCGCTTTCTGCTTGGACCGTCTCCGATATTTCTTCTGCATTGCGCACTCCTGCGGACGGTTCAGCCGTTCAAGCGCAGAAAATTATGATAGACGGCAAACTCTATATCCGTCGTGGCAACCGGTTGTTCAATGCACTCGGACAACGAATGTAATTCCTTGTAGAGGATGGGGTATATACAACTGTTAACCGTCATAAATGGGATAGATACAAATAAAATAACATCTTGAAAACCTGAAAATGGATTCTAATTGTAAATGATATGAAAAAGTTTATGTTCTTTGCAGCCTTTGTCGCTGCTTTGTGCGTGGCCTCTTGTTCCAAGACTGCCACCACATCGGAAACCGTCTATACCATAGACGAAGTATACAACCAAGCCGATTCTTTGCTCGGTGATACAATCACTTTTCAGGGCGTCTGCACGCACCTCTGCAAGCATGGTGGACGTAAGGCTTTCTTGATGGGAATCGATGAGAGTCGTATTTTGCGTGTCGAAGGGGCTAAGATGGGCAATTTCGATGCGGCTTGCATTGGTAATATCGTTCGTGTAAAGGGCGTGTTGCATGCTTTTGAAGTACAACCTGAACCTGTTGTTGTGGATAATTCGGGCGAACAGCACGGAGCCGATGGCAATGGTTGCGAAACGGAGAAAAAGGCCATCAAAGGCTACTATGCCGAGGCTGTTTCCTATCAGATCATCACGGAAGAATAACCCTCTGTTTCTTGGGCTATGGAACAACAAAAAGCAAACAAAGGAGCAAAACTGCGCAAATGGCTTCGGATTACCCATCGTGAATTGAGTTATGTTTTTGCAGGGATGTTGTTGGTCTATGCTGTCAGCGGCATTGCTCTGAATCATAAAAATTCGTTCAACAGTCAGTATTCTGTCTCGCGTACCGAGTTCCGTTTTGCACCTGCTGTGCAAAACGATGTCAATCAGGCGCAAATCAACGAATGGTTGGCTGCTTGCGGTGTATCGGGCAGGGAAATACAGCACTATTTCCCCGATGCCGCCACGCTCAAAGTCTTTCTGAAAGGCAATAGCAACTTGGTCGTGGATCTGTCAACGGGCAAGGCTGTTCTCGAGCAGGTACATAAGCGACCCATATTGGGTAGTCTCAGCAAACTGCACTACAATCCGGGCAAGGCGTGGACGTGGTTCTCCGACATCTTCGCAGTGTCTCTCATTGTCATTGTTCTGTCTGGATTGTTTATGCTTCGTGGAAAACATAGCCTTCTTGGTATAGGGGGTGTTGAATTTCTGATAGGTATTCTCATCCCTTTGTTGTTCATACTCTTCTCCTGAGAAGCAAATTTCCGGATAACGTATTGTTTCGTTCGGGAGGTGTATCTTGTGAGCGCCTCCCGAATTGTTTTATCTTTTCTGTTTTTCCCTTTCCTGTGTCCTCGCATCTCCTTCTCGGTTTCATTCCAGATGGTTTATGATAAAATGGAGTTGTCTCCTTCCTCGTAATTGTCTAAGACTTCTTCCGCAATCCGCCATCCGTTCCTCTACGACCCCTCAAGCCGACCTCAAGCCGACCTCAAGCACCCCTCGTCAACCCTTGAAACATCTTTCAACGGAATGTCAAAAACAAACTGCCCCCCCCTTGGATTATCTGTTAAACCTATTGGTTCTATTCGTCCAATCTGTCCAATTCGTCCTATCCCCCTTCTCCTCTCTCGAACGTCTCGGTTAACTCGGATTTCTGTAATTCCGTCAAAAGGGTAAGTTAAACTGCAAAGGGCGGCAGTTCATATCTCTTGACATAGCCTGCACCAACTCGCAAACTTTTTCTTCTTTGCTCTTGCATGTATCAAAAAACTGTTGTACCTTTGCAGCCGCAATTGAGGAAACTCAGTCGCTTCTGTTTTGTGATGTCTAATGGTATAAAGGCTATTACGTCAGATTTTGGTTCTGAAGATCTTGGTTCGATTCCAGGTTAGACAACTCATAAGATAGTTTTGGTGGTTAATAACTTAGTGCGGAAAGCGGCTCGGCGAAAGCCGAACCGCTTTTTACGAACAAAGAGGATATCAATCCGCCCGAACAAGTGTGATGGTAAGTAGAGCAGCATCCACAATTCAACTCTTTCTGCTCGAATAAAAGTAACACAACAAAACAATGAAGACTTTTCAACTCAGCGGTACTCTGCGCTCAGAGTATGGCAAGAAAGCGGCAAAAGCGCTGCGTAAGCAGGAACTCGTTCCTTGCAACCTCTATGGTAATGGCAATAATCTGACTTTCACTGCGAAAGTGGCAGATGTACGCAAATTGATTTATACACCCGATACGATGGTGGTCGAACTCTCTTTGGATGGTGCGGTTCACATGGCAGTGGTTAAAGAACTCCAGTTCCACCCTGTAACGGAAAACCTCCTGCATATCGATTTCCTCGAGGTTACCGAAGACAAACCTGTTACGGTTGCCATTCCTGTTCAACTCACAGGTCATGCCGAAGGCGTGAAAGCCGGTGGTAAGTTGTCTATGGAAATCCGCAAACTCAATGTTCGCGGACTCTATAAGAACTTCCCTGACCGTCTGATGGTTGATGTAACCTCACTTGGCTTGGGTAAGAAGATTTTTGTTAGCGACTTGCACTTCGAGAACTTGGAAGTGATGAACGCTAAGAGTCTCGTTGTTGCACAGGTTAAGGCTACTCGTGCATCGGCTGCGGCTGCAAAGGCATAAGTCCTTTTCGACACTGCTAAAGAGTGAAAAGCCGCTCCCGACTTTTCACTCTTTATGTTTTCTGCCGAGCGGTTGCCCCCTTTGCTGTTCAAAGGCCTGCTCTGCACATTCTGTAATCAATCCTGTATAATCATTCCTGTATAATCATCCGCTTATGAACTATCCTGTCAAATACTCTCCCTACCAGGTGTCTGAGGCAATATCTCGTCTGCAAGATGAGTTGAAACCGCTCCTCTTGGAGAATACTGTAATCGTTGTCGTGATGAATGGCGGCGTCTTTCTTAGCAGCCGCTTGCTTTTTGATCTTTCTGTTCCTGTTGATCTGCGCTATGTAAAAGTAACCAGTTATTCGGGTAAACAGCAAGGTGCCGTGTCTGTGGCTGACGATTCCCTTGGAGATGTCAGCGGGCGTCCTGTGATTGTGATGGACGACATCTGTGATAGTGGCACTACGGTCAATGCCATGCATCGCCTGCTTCTCGGCAGGGGAGCAACGTCGGTGGAGTATTTCACCTTGCTCAAACGCTCGCAGGCTCAAACCGATGAAGGAGTGTCGCTTCACTATGGTATCTATGACGATTCTTCCGACTTCTTTGTCGGCTGTGGACTCGACGATAATGGAGTAGGGCGCAACATGCCTTTCATAGGTGTCCTTTGAGTATATCCTCTTTTCGTTCAATCTGCAATTTTGATTTGGTATGAAATATCTGATAGTTGGTCTTGGCAACATCGGTGACGAATATACGGACACACGTCATAACATTGGTTTCCGTATCGTGGATGCTTTTGCGCAGAAACACAATGTGTCTTTTGCCGATTCTCGCTATGGGGCTGTGGCGAAGTGTCGTGTTAAGAATGCCGAACTCATCCTGCTCAAACCTTCCACATTTATGAATCTGTCGGGCACGGCTGTGCGCTATTGGTTGCAAAAGGAGAATATACCTGTGGAAAACCTCCTTGTGCTGGTGGACGATTTGGCACTTCCTTTTGGTACGCTTCGTCTCCGTTCCAAAGGCTCCGACGGAGGACACAATGGACTGAAAAACATACAGGAATGTATCCTGACCCAGCAGTATGCGCGCCTCCGCTTTGGGATAGGCAGTGAGTTTGCGCATGGTGCGCAGGTCAGTTATGTGCTGGGTACTTGGAACGACGACGAAGAGAAACTGCTCCCCGAAAAACTTGCCGTGTGTGCCGACATCATTCAGTCCTTCTGTTTGCAGGGAGTGGAACGGACTATGAATCTCTACAACAAGCATTGATGGAAGTACGTGTCGATAAGTACCTTTTTGCCATGCGCCTTTTCAAAACACGTTCTCTGGCGGCAGAGGCGTGCAAAAAAGGATGGGTGAAAATGAACGGGCAGGAACTGAAACCCTCACGCACTTTCCGCGTGGGGGATGTCTTCACGCTGCGCCGCAATCCCATAACGTGTACCTATCGGGTTTTGCAACTCTCTGAAAACCGTCTCGGAGCAAAATTGGTTCCCGGCTATATGCAGGACATCACGACGCCCGACCAACTCGAACTCCTCAACTTGGCACGCTTGGCTGCCCAATCAGGGCGGGACCGCGGCATGGGACGCCCCACAAAGAAAGACCGGCGAGATATTGATACGTTCCTTTCCGAAGACTATTTCCTTCCCTGGGAAGATGATTCCGATGATGATTAAACTCCTGTATATTGTGTAGCGTTATGACTAAAAAAGACAACTTGGCGGAATATATACTCCATCTTTGGCAGATGGAAGACGTGGTGCGGGCTTTCCATGAGGACGAAGTCTTGCAGCAGAATCCTTTTCTGTCCGACCTTTGCGCAATGATGCGTGCAGAAGGAGTGTTGGATAGCGGACATACCCAAATCGCTAAGAATGCTCTTTCGGAAGCAGAGGAAACACATCGGCAACTTCTGGACGATGCTTCCTACCGTGCTGCTGCCATGCAGTTGCAGCCCTCATTGGCTCTTCTCAAAAGCAAGACGCCTAATCCGGAGATAAGCGACATAGAGATGATGTTCATTTTCTTGTACGACATCATGCTCTTGCGCCTTCAGAAACGTGAGATTTCCGATGATACGCTACGCCTTCAGAAGCAGGTCAGTCGGTTGTTGGCACACCTGTCTCGTGCCTATAAGCAGATGCGTGAGGAGGAATGTCAATGACGACGCGCGAACGCTATAAGGCGGTTCTGACATGGTGTGAACGGAATATGCCCTATGCAGAGAGCGAGTTGCACTACGATAACCCCTTCCAACTCTTGGTGGCAGTCATGCTCTCGGCGCAATGTACCGATAAGCGGGTCAATCAGGTGACTCCCTCTCTCTTCCGTGCATACCCCACGCCAGAGGCGTTGGCGGCTGCCACACCCGAAGAGGTATTGCCTTATATCCGTTCTGTCTCCTATCCCAATAGCAAAGCACTCCATCTCGTGCAGATGGCGAAAACGCTGAAAGAACGGTTCTTGTCGCAGATACCTGACAATCGGGAAGATTTGCAGACCCTTGCGGGTGTGGGACGGAAAACCGCCAACGTGGTTTGCGCTATTGTTTACAATCAACCCGTCATGGCGGTTGATACACATATCTTTCGTGTCGCCGAGCGTATCGGACTGACTACCCGTAGCAAGACGCCGAGGCAAACCGAAGAACAACTTGTCAGGCATATTCCCGCTGCCCTCATTCCAAAAGCCCACCATTGGCTTCTCTTGCATGGTCGCTATGTCTGCACGGCACGCCATCCGCATTGTGCCGCTTGCGGTATCGTCCCCTGGTGCCGCTATGCAGCCGCTGCCAACAGCAAAAAATCCAAAGCATAAATACCGCACTTCCTCCTGCCGAGATGCCGTTTTATGAGAATAAAGACACTGTTCTCATAAAATGACCTGCAATGTTCCCGAATTGCAAGACGATAATGAAATGTGGAGATTATGATTTCTTCTATGTATAAGTATCAATGAATCATAGTATTAGTCGGGGGGGGGGTAGGTTTTATTAAAGAATAGTCGGCAGAATGTTTGGTGGTGCAGAAGTTATATTGTACCTTTGTACCCACGAGATATGAATGAAAAAGATATATTCGGACAGTAATAACATAATAAACAACAAACACTAAGTGTATGAAAAAAGCATTTTTAGGAGCATTATGGCTCGCGATGGTGGCAGTATTTGCCGGTTGTGACCCTGTACAAAATCCGCAGGAATCGCAAGATAAACAACCGAAGACTGCCGATGAACAAAAAGACTACTTGTTTGAAGTAGGCAAACAAGTGGTAGAAACTTTCAATGCCAACGACCAGAAAGAGGCGGTCGAGTTTGCAGAAGGAGTATATCGTCGTTACGAGAATTTCGACTGGGAGCAAATCAACGATGACTTCTACGATGAGTTTACCAACGGACGCTACAAGGCTATCTTCTCCATGCCGCGCCGCGTAGCAAGCATTGCTGCAGGACAAGGTGTTCCTTCTTCCGAAGATGCGTCCTACCTGTTCTCTTTGGCGGGTGAGGGGACCACGTTTACATTCAACGATGCTACCAAGACCATTGACATCAAGCGCAACACCACCGGCGAAGTCATTGCTAACTTCAATGATGAAAATGGTACACCGTGCCAACTCCGTATCTGGGGCGAAGGCAACGAGACCGAATACTCCTATACCTACAAGAAGTACAAATGGGTATGCGATGAATATGATTGTCACGATGAATTTATAGGCAATATGACCATTGCAGCCAAAGTACCTGCTACCCTGAAGATGACACTCAAACAGGGCGACAAAGAAATCATCGGCTTCACTATGTCATTGGATACCAAGAAGAACGACCATATCAACCTCAGTTACGACATCACCGTAGTCAATATGAAGGTGGCTTTCGATGCCAAAGTAAACAGCACCAACGCCGCTGTAGCGTTCAGTTACACCTATGGAACAACCCCACTGCTGGCTGCTTCAGCCAACCTTCCAAAATATGCACTGATAGACAAACAGGACAGTCAGTCTTGGGAAGAGTGGATCCAGTTGTATGAGGAACGTTATGAGAGTCTGCTCGGTCAGATAGGTGCAGGTGAGGCGAAGGTGGATATCCTCGGCAAGGTGCAAGTCAAAGCCACTGTTAACGACTTCGCATCACTCTACGACGACTACACCGCTTGGGATAAGAAGTATGGCAACTACAGTTACGGAGATTATGAACGTACATACACTTACAACAATGGCTATGGCACCGAGACAGGCTACTACTATGCTTGGTGGGAGAGACCGGATTGTACATTGGAAGCCCAAGACGCATACTGCAAGTTGTACAACGACCATTGCAATGCGGCTGTGTACTATGGCAACGACACCGAGCAAGCAAAACTCAAACTGCAACCATGCAGCAGGGATGGTGTTGAATACTTGAATAATAGTGATGCAGTGTCATATACCTACTATGATACTGAGTGTGTTTTCTATTTCCCCAAAGACGACACCAGTTACTCTTTTGAGGACTACTTCACTTCAAGCAAGTTCAAATTGTTGATAGATATGGTGGAAGACTTGGTCAACTCCTATATCGACTTAGACAAAGAGTTTGGTTCCGAACATGTCCGCTTCGACATCAAATGATAAACTCCGTGTGTAGTATACATGGAGTGTTGACTGCAGCATTCTGTGCCATAAGTAGTTTGTCCGTCCTCGGGCAAACTACTTATGGTTCTGTATATACAGACTCTGACACTATTCAGATTAACAAAGAGTTGGACGAAATCGAAGTGGTGCAGGAGCGCACCGCGCAAATAGTACAGGTACACAGCAACAAACTGATAATCGATGCCAACCATATCCAAAGTATGCCCAAGTTCCTTGGCACGAGCGACCCGATACGTTACCTCCAATCACTCGCAGGCATACAGACCAACAACGAGACCTCTACCGGCATACACATTCAGGGCTGCGACGACTACCAGACACTCACTGCCATCAATGGCGCACCTATCTACTACCCCAACCATCTGCTGGGGCTGTTCTCCACGTTCATAGCACCACACTTCGAGACTATCGAAGTGGAGCAGAGCGAGCACAATGGACTTATGGAAAACCGCATAGGCGGCTATGTCAACCTCACCACACCCACAAAGCAGCCCAAACACTTTGGCATGACGGGCAATATTGGACTCGTCAACTCCGACCTCACACTGACCATTCCTTGCGGCAAAAAGAGTACTCTTTACCTCTCTAGACGAGGATGCTATATCAACTTGCTCTACAAACGATGGCTTCGTATCGACGAGATGTCCCTTGGCTACTGGTTCGCCGATGCCAACATCACCTATGCCATACACCCTACAGACCGCGATGAGGTGGGCATCAGCAGTTTCTATAGCCACGACTACCTGAGTGTCGCAAGCCCCTCTATGGACGTAGCACTCCGCTGGCAGAACGCTATGGGGCAGTTATACTGGCAGCACCAGTTACGCAAAGGGCAGTGGCGTACCACCCTCAGCAGTTCCTACTATGGCAACAACGGCACACTGACACTCCCCATAGGCAACGGCAGCCTGCAGTCAGGCTGGTCGTCTATTGACCTCAAAAACCGCTTCCGATACACCCTGCGCGATGATATATCATTGTCCTGCAGTGCCGACTACACCCACTACCTCAACACGCCCGTTCAGGTGGCGGACTCGGGCATCATGGTCATACAAGCCAACCGACTACCATTGAGGCAGGGACAAGAATTATCCCTTGGTGTCAACCTGCTCCACGAAGTCGCTCACTGGTTCTCCTACTCTGTCGGACTGCATGGCAGTGCCTTCCACTCCACCCGCTGGTACGGTGGCTGCGACCCGCGTATCTCACTCACCTTCACACCTGCACCGCAACATCAACTCACTGCCTACGCGGGTATGTACTCACAGTACTTCCACAAAGTCTGTCTCACACAAGGCGGACTGCCCACCGACTTCTTCACCCTCGCCGACTCATCCTTTGTCCCCGAGCGTGCCATTGCCACCGGACTACGCTACACCGCCCACTTCTTCGACCGCAAATACACCCTCCAAGCAGAAGCATACTTCAAGCAGATATACCACATCGTTGAGTCGCAAGGCAACATCCTTGCACTCGTCAACAACGGCTTCGACTACCATAGCCTGCTCATACCTGCCGACGGACGCAATGCCGGACTGAACATTATGTTCCAAAAGAACAGCGGTGTACTCACAGGATATATATCCTATTCCTACGGACGTGCTTTGCGCAAGATACCTTCCCTCGACGGCTCACAGCACTATATCTATGCCGCTTCCTACGAGCGGGAACACGACCTCAATATCGTGCTCAATGCCAACTTCGCCAAACGGTGGCACATCAGCGCACAGTTCGTACTGGCTTCAGGCATACCCTACACGCCCGTAGAGGAGGTATATATGCTCAACAACAAACTCTTATGGCGGTACGGCAAGTACAACAGCAGCCATATCCCCACATACCACCGTCTCGACATCAGTTGCTCCTACGACATTATCAAGCGCAAAGGACACGAACTCGGCATCAACCTCTCTATCTACAATGTCTATTGCCACCGCAATGCGCAGTTTGTGGTCTATCGTGACGACTTCACACCCGTTTACGGCTCTGCCCTATCCACCATCATTCCCTCTGTCAGTATCTATGGCACACTATAAATATATCATCTGCACCCTGTTGTGCGTATGCGCAGTGGCTTGCCGACAGGAAGGACCCGCCATATCGCACCTCGTTGTCGAAGGGTGGATAGAACCCGGGCAGCACCCCGTTGTCATGCTCCACCGCAGTTGCCCCTATAGCCAGATAGACACCGCCTATGACGACATCGAGGACCTTGTGGCAGACTACCTGATTCCCTTTGCAAAAGTCTCTGTCAGCAACGGAGATACCACCGTCGTACTTACTGGGCGCGTTAATCGCTCATATATGCCCCCATACACCTATTCTTCCGTCTATATGAAAGGCGAAGAAGGCAATACCTACTATCTGACTGTGCAAGCGGGAGACTACTATGCCACTGCGCATACCACCATTCCGCGACGGGCTGCCTTCGACTCCATACGTACAGAACTATACGGCGAAGACCGCGTACAAGTAGTCGGATATATGCATCAGGTACCGCCACATACACACTATCTCATCTTTGCACGTTACTCCTACGATACGCAGTACCTGTTATGCCCTCTTGGAGCCTTATCTTCGCCCGATAGCATTGCCGATTTGCAAGTCAATATCTATAGCCCTTATGGAGAAAGCGACAGCACAAAGGCATTCACAAATGCTATGTTCCGGCAATCGGAAAAGAACGGGGTGTTTGTCAAGATAGCCTCTGTCAATGAAGAGGAGTTCGCTTTCTGGAACTCATTCAGCAGCACTTCGCTCACTTCGGGTGTCCTTTTCATGCCTATACGCCAAAACATCACCTCCAATATCCACGGCGGCATAGGCTATTGGTGTGGCATGGGCAGCACCGAACACTATGTACCCCTCTCCCACTCCCGCACCTACACCTATCCCCGATAATGTCGTAGAGCAACACTTGTACGGACATACCTGATAGTGTCCCATAATTCAGACGGACGCAGCCGGTCTCGTCCGCAGGCTGTTGGGCATTAACTGAATTTGTTGTTCCTGTTGGACACTGGAAACCTTATATGTTAAGAAGAGACTGTCTGTGTCAAGCATAGATAGTTCCCTTTTCTGTGGTAATTATATAGACAATGCGTCCCGAATCGTTGTGCAGAATAGAAATATAGTGCTTATAGACATAGCAGTGAAGTGTTATTGTATCTCTAACCGCTAATCTTCTGACTGCTTTTCTCTTTCGACCCCTCAAGCCGACCTGAAGCACCCCTCAACGAGAGGTTAGGAATAGGACATAATGGGCAGAATAGTTCACGATATCAGAACCATGCTAATGCACTTTCGCCAATTTTTGATCATTGCCATGCCTGCGGAAGAAGATATAGAGAGATTACTTCTTGGTTGGCAACGACTGGAAATGGCGGGTGAATACCACCTGCAGAAACAGCAGCAGACTTAGCAGGCAGCCGACAGCGAAAGATGCCTGCGGCATGTCGGGAAACCACCATTCCGCCAACGGGGAAACAACCAACGGTGACGCGAACTGCCCAAGATAGAGTGCCATAGACAACAGCGGCATCACCGTTGTGGCGGCCGTCCTGCCGCCTTTGATGCTTGCAATCGTATTCAGATACGGCACGCCGATACCCGTTGCCATACCCGCCAGGATGCTTCCTATAACCAGCATTGGCACGGACATTGACAGGCAGTAGCAGCCGTAGCCGAACAGAAACAATACAGGGCAGAAATACTGGATACTCAATCGGAAATGCTTCATCAACCATTCGAAAAGCAGTCCCATTGCCAATGCCACCATATCCAGACCGACCATAATCGCCGTTATGGCACCGTGGTGCTGACCGAGGTATGCGTTCTGGCTTGCCATTTGGGCGAAATTGGTGGGAAAAACAAAGAAGGTCATCATCAGTAGTAACATTCCCGCTACGCTTGGGTGGAACTTGACAAGGCTCTTGAGCGAAAACGTTTTGCCTTGTTTGCTTTGGTCGCCAATCCGCTCAGCGGGGAGATATAGCACTACTAATACCATGGCAGGTATGCCCATCAGATACACGAGAAACGCATACCGCCATCCGCATGATGACGCCAGTACACCCGCAATGGCGGTGGCTATGACGCCGCCCAACTGGTTCATGGCTGCCGACAAGCCCATCAGCCGCGCCTGTTCCTCTGGCGCAAAATAGTACGCCAGCAGTCCCGTGGAAAGTGGCATCAGCAGACCGACACTCACGCCCAGCAAGGCGCGCAGCAGCAGGAGCATCACGATGTTATCCGTCAGATAGCACCCCGCTCCGCACAGAATATACACCGTGAGCCCGAGCAAGGCGATGGTCTTGGTGGACAACCGCCGGCTGACGGTATGGAAGAACAGATTGGTAAGGATAATAAACAGAGCAGGAAAAGAAACTATCAGTTTGATAGTCATCTCATGAACACCTGCTTGCGAGAAATGTGCTCCGATAATGTCCAACGCCGGAGCAATCGCCGCACCTGCCATTACGGTCAGTACGGACATCGACAGAATGGTCGCAGTTAACTTTTTCATTCGACTATAGTTGTTATGTACATCCGATTCATTGCCTGCAGGTCAGTGGGTTGCATATATACAACTGCCTGTCAAGGCATACCTGTCTGAATCTTCAGTCACCTACAGCCGTCTTCCCTGCCTTTGCGTCTCGCACATTTGCACAGGACTACGCTTCCGTTGGTACACTTCAAACCTTTGGAGCCTACAATTCACCCGCAAAGATACTGCTTTTTCTGGAGAAATCAAAATGAGATGACATGTAATCGGGGCAACCGTATCGAAATGACTCATACCGAATGGTTGTAGTTTTCTTATACAAAGACCATACAGCGAGCAAGTAAAACTATGCGTGTCAGCGTGTCAGTTACATCGGCATTGTGTCGGGTGTCTTTCTCTCTTCCGACGCACAAGCGGTGTCTTTTCTTTGGTGTCTTTTCTTTTGGTTGGGCAAAAGAAAAGAAAGGTGATTTTGATGCGGTTGCCTTGACATGCAATGTACTTGGTCTATCCTTGACTATATAGTACTTGCATCTTTGTGTACCCGACAAAAAAGACGATTGTATAATCCCTTTCATCAAGTAGGCGGATTATAGTGATCGAAACAAGTAGAAGAAAATCTATATGACACAAAAACATAATGTCTTTGTCTTGTCAATCAATTTTGAATATATTAAATCTGCCTTATCTGTCCCAATAGATGTAATGAATCTTCTCTGTTCTCTGGGCAGCAGGTTCCACGATGAAAGTGGGTGTCTCTTTGTTCCATGGTTGCAGTTCTCCGTTGGTACTGTCTTGTACAAATTGTTGCACCCGTTCTGCCCATAGTAGCCATTCGCGTGCGTTGCTGCATGCTGTCTCTGAATCTGCATTGACAAACTCATGGTAACGGGTGTTCCTCCCGATAATGTTGTTATGCAAGTCCATATAGTGGTCGCAAGGGGCATTCTTGTGGGCATTCTCCCAATACATATCCATCACCAGCCATGCCGTCATACTGTTGGTATATCGGCGGAGTAGTACATTCACATAGATATGCTTGAACGCATCTCCTGGTTTGCCGTTGTGTGTCTCCTCTCCATAGTAGTATTGTGCCAATTTCTCTGCTCTGGATTTGCTTTGTATGATGCGGTAAAACATCTTCGGACCACTCCAAAGCATCACCGACAGAAGCAAATTTTCCTCTTCAAACTCTGAGATATGCAAAGTGTCAAAACTGTTTCTTGTGACCCACTCTTCTTGATTTGCGAGATGGTTCAATGTCTCCAGTTGTATTGCTTCTCTGGGAGTGAACTCCATACTGAAACACTCCTCTTCTTCTATGGAGTCCGTCCCGATGTCCGCTTGTTGAAGCGCATTACTTTCAGTTACTTCTGAAAATCCTGTGTCGGGCAATTCTTCTTGCATATTGTTGGAGATAGAAAACTTGGCTGGATATTGTCGTAATATCTCTTGGCAGATAGACTCAATCTTCCTCACATATCCTTTGTAGGCTTTCTCAGGATACAACTCTCTGAGACGTTCTTCTATATATTCGCCCATACCTGCAGAGTCTTTGCGCAGTTGAATGGCACGGGCTGTGTTATATTTGGCGGAACTCGTGTCATAAACCGCCTCCCATTCTTTGCCTAATACATACAGCATCTCACTCGGAAAACCAGGCAATAGGGTCGTGTCGGCGTGCGGAGTGTCTATGGGTGATTCTGTTATGGCTCTCGTGGTTTTGCACCCTGTCAGCCAAATACTTGCTATCCCGATAAGTACAGCGGAGTACAGATTATAATATATAATGTGTCGTCTCATAGCATATATGGTTTGCTCGTCATTGTCTCGTACAATTGTTGTACCAAACTGGCATAATAAATCGGCTGACTGTGAATCGAAGAAGGCACTTCTCCGCATAAAATTTGTTATCTCTTGTTGCTGATATGCCTCCCACAAATAAATAAATCGCTGTTCTTCTCTTTGTATTGTTTGCCGGATAGGTATTCCGAACAGGCACTACTCCCTTGAAGGTATAGATAGAGTAGCCTGCGTTTGCGACCCCTCATCGGGACCTCAACGACCCCTGGACGGGAGATGAATGGGAAAAATCGTACATCCTAAATTGTCAAATCGTAAACAATACGACCTATAGACGAGAAAATAAGAACAGAGTGATGAAAGCCCTAAAATTTCTCGATTAACCAGAACGTCTATATGATAGCCCCTCCTTCGAACGGCATAAGGAGGTCTAAATGGTCAAATCAGTAAATACTTTGACCCCTCAACAGGAGAACAACAAGCGATTGAAAAGGTCCTCTCAACAATCTGAACACATAAACATTTTTAACCATGCATAAACGTATCAACCCATCAACTTGAAAACGCTGCGCTTCACTCAACGGATTTACTCCCTCTCCGGAGAAATTGAGAGTACTCTGTATAGTCAATGTCTGAATAATTATGTTCCTTTAGAAAAAATAGGGAATAAGCCGGTTCCGTTGCTCCCGCACATAGACTGATTCCAAACTTTCCGACCTCGCGGATTGGGGTATATATCAACCACAAATCAATAGAAACCGACAGATGGCCGTTAACGGATTATCCCCTTTATGGAAGTCCGCTTGAAGCGTCTTTTCCACAAAGGGGATAGAATAGTCAGGTACGAGATACCTCCTATTTGCCTCTAACCGAGAACACGAGGGCATAATTGCGCATCTGTTTCAGCATGGCAAGCAGCCCGTTGTTTCGTGTGGGAGACAGGTGCTCCCGCAGATTGATTCGTTCTATGAAGTATAAATCGCTGTCCAGTATCTCATGGGGAGTGTGACCGCTCAGGCAGCGGATTAGCAATGCCACAATACCTTTCACGAGTATTGCATCGCTGTCTCCTTCGTAAATAACCTTGCCTTCATCCATCTTGGCATGAAACCACACCTTGCTTTGGCAACCGTCTATCAGGTTTCTCTCGGTACGTTCCTCTTCAGGAAACGGAGGCAACTCGTTTCCCAAATCTATCAGTAGCGAGTATTTGTCCATCCAGTCATCAAAGGCACTGAATTCTTCTATGATGGCATCTTGTGTTTCGTTTATAGTCATAATTATAGGGTATTTGTTTTTGTTCTTATTTTTGGGATAACAATTTCTGTATCAAATCATACAATGCTCCTGCCACGGCTTCGTCGTCCTTCTCCGAAATATCCTCTCCTGTTAGGGCTGCCGTATCTATAGTGTAATGCGCTCTGCGGTAGAATTCCTCCCTTCCTGACATCTGCCATTCCACAAACTTGTGAAGTTCTTCTTTTGTCTTGGCTTCTATCAAGGGACGTTCTCTCAGGTCGGTGAGCCATAGTCTGTCCGCCAAATGTTTGTTGCTCCAACGAAGGTAAATGCTTGTCCCTAATTCCAGCAGACAATCCATATTGTCTTCCCAGCACGGATAACCGCCTCCTGTGGCATATATCACTTTCTGAATGGGAAGTTCCGACAAACTCTCCACGCACTCTTTCTCTTGCTTCCGGAAGGTTTCTATACCGTATGTCCGTATGTGGTCGGCTGTCGTCATACCGTTTATCTCCGAAAAGGCGGCATCCAAATCTACGAAATGCCAACCCAGGCGTTCCGCCACCATCCTGCCTATGGTGGTTTTTCCTGCCCCCATATAGCCGATCAGATAAATAGGTAATTCCATCCTCGTATCTTCTCAGTCTGCTAAATCTTCTTCGGGCGTCTCGTCGGTAAACACCAAGGTGTCGTTCTCAATATGCGCACGAAAAAAAACACCGTCTTTCTCAGGACGTATGGTGCGTATCCGGTGCCAGTCCATGTCATATTCCGACACCACCGAAGAACATATCGGGGAACATAAAGTTTGTATCAGGATAATCTTGTTGTTATCTACAAGCCAGCCATATTCAATCCCGTCTGCAATCTGCAGACACATGCTTTTGTCCGTCAGGGAAAGAGGACGCGATTCTTTGCCGAATAGATTCGGTACGGAATGTAGTATGGTCGTATCATTCTCCCGCATCGCTACTACCAGTTGCTGACCGATCGCATTGCGCTGTGCCTCGTTGAAATAGGGACACAGTTCCTGTGGCATGGTCAAAAACGCTTCTATCGGACTTTGCGCAACCATGTTTGTTACGCAGATAATCAAAAACGAAAGACCTGACAAAATCTTTTTCATACTGCTATCAATCCTTCAAATATAGACATTATTTAATTTTGCAGTATAGCACGTCTTCCTGTCCCGCCTTTCCCCGCCATTCTTCCTCTTTGTGCAGTAATGTCGCCGCATCTTTGAAGTCAACGGCTATCATGTCTCCCATGCGGATGGTGATATACTGGCTGATTTCACTCACAGCCTCGTCAATGCTGCATACTAAGTCCGTGATATGGTAAGTGTGCTTTTCCGCCTCTGTACCTATCGTCCATTCTGTGACGCAGTCTGTCGGCATCCATTCGCCTACAACCAACGAATTGTCAAACCCTGTCGCACGTATCAGCCTGTCCAAAGAGTAGGGTGGAGTCATTAGGTCTGCTGCCTGCAGGTTTATTCCCAAGGTGACGCTGTCATAATACCGGTTGGCGAATTGCTTTTCAATGCATCGCCCTAAGCGGTTAATTCTGACTGTCAGACAGACGTGTGCTGCAATCTGCTCTGAGAAGTGGGGCAGGAAAAATGGTTTCCCTCCAACCAATAGTGCGGAATCGGGCTTGATGTACATAGCCTTTCCCTCTGCTGTATGGGTTATGCCTATGACTTTCATATATCTTTGTTTCCTTCTTGTCTTACCAAAAGCACAACGGCATAGGCAGCCATACCCTCTTCCCTGCCTACAAATCCCAAATGCTCGGTTGTCGTGGCCTTTACCGATATTTGTTCTTTGCTCACGGTCATCACGCTTGCCAGGCAATGTTCCATATCTTCTATGTATGGACTCAACTTTGGCGTCTGTGCGCAAACAGTACAATCAGCATTGCCCAACTCGTAGCCGTGTTCGCGTACCATCGCCATCGTGCGTCGGAGCAGTATCTTGCTGTCTATGCCTTCGTAAACGTTGCCTTTTGTATCAGGGAAATGATAGCCGATGTCGCGAAGATGTGCGGCTCCCAATAGGGCGTCGCATAGGGCGTGTATCAGTACGTCTGCGTCCGAATGACCGAGCAACCCTTTGTCCGATGGGATACAAATACCCCCCAACCACAAAGCGCGGTCGGGGGTAAATGGATGTACATCGTAGCCAAAACCGATACGTGGTGCCTGCATAAGCAACTTATTTCTGAACCAGATCTTTGATTCCTGCGAGGTCAAAGGCTACAGTGAAGCGCAATGTTTGGTCAAGCGGATTGGTCGGTGCTGTCGCTAATACGTAAGCCGCATCCATTGAGAAGATTGACAACTTGAACCCTAAACCGAAAGTGACATACCTCCGGTTGCCTTTCCATTTGTTCTCATGCGAATAACCCACACGCGCAAAGAACTTTCTGTCATAAGAATACTCCACGCCTACACCGTATTGTATCTCGCGCATTTCTTCTTTGAAACCGCCCGGAGCATCGGCAAACGACAACCACCAGCCTCTTGCAGGAGACAGTTCCGAATACCAATCGGTCAATTGCTGACCCGTCAAGGCGTTTCCTTCGCTGTCCACAGCGTACTTCGAGTTACGTGTAGGAACCAAGTACTTGTTTATGTCGGCATTGAACGACAAGCGGTTGTAGTCGTCAAACGGAAGTTCGTAACTTACGCCCAAACGCAGATTGGCAGGGATAAAGTTCTTCGTCTGCTTTTTGTCGTACGAAATTTTTCCGCCCAAGTTGGAAATGTTCGTACCGAAGGCGAAATAACTCTCACCCATACTCAACTGTATCGGCAACCGGTAATATAGCGAAATGTCGGCTGCCATGGTCCAACCTGGGTACATCTCCTTCCCGCCGGTAGCATTGGCGTCTGCCCCGTTGTTCATGTCGCTGTACATGAAACGCAACGCCACGGCCATACTCAGATGTTCAATCAACTTGCGCGAGTAAGCCACGTCCAATGCCCACTCGTTTGGTTGGGCATATTGCAGGAATGTACCCGATAAGTCTGTCAAAGAAACTTTTCCCAACGAGAAATAGGTGAACGATGCAGAAATTGCCTGCAAGTCGTCAAACTTGTAAAAACCTGCCAGATACGCAAGGTCTATGTCTTTTACCAACTTTCTCAACCATGGCGTATAGTTGGCTGTAATACCTCCGTGACTGTCCATAAAGGCATATTTTGCTGCATTCCAGTGCTGCGAATTCATGTCTGGAGTGGTGGCTGCACCCACATCGCCAAGACCGCCGGCATGGGCATCGGGGGCAATGCTCAGAGATGGCATTGCGGTTATGATGGGATTCATACTTTCTTCTGCCGAACAAAACGCAAAAGGCAGAAGGGCGGCAAGAATGCCGAATACTACTTTTTTCATCTGTATAGTGTTAGTTATTTGTTTGTTATCATATTCGTTTCAGTCTTTTTGCACAATTGCTGCGACATATCAACAAATCATTTTGTTAATGTCACTGCGTATGCAATACAATCTCCTAAATCTTCCTCATAGGCGTCTTCTATTGAATTACTATAATCTTACCTGTTTTTCTATCGTAACTTCCGTCTGTTGTACGGATTATCACGTTGTAAAAATATACCCCGCATTCTGTGTTCATATCGCCCGCTTGCCATTCCACGTCCTGAGTCCCGCTCTGCTTGTGCGACCAAATCCGCCGTCCGGAGAAGTCATATACGTTCACTTCTGTCTCAAGTGTCATGTCAGGCTTGTCATGTTCTATCGCCATGTGTACCGTCCCATGCCGGCTTACGGGGTTCGGATAGGTCATCACGGAGAATATCTGCGGGGCGTATCCCTTTACCACTTCAAATTGCAATGTGGCACTGCTGCTGTTGTTCAGCAAATCCCATGCCCTGAATCGTATATTGTGATGACCCTCTGCCATTTCGCTCAACTTGTAAGAAACCATTCCTGCTTGGTAACTGCCGGTCTCCGCAGTGAAGTATTCATTCAATGTATAGGTCTGCTGCGGATCTTCGTCTATCACCATCATCAAGTCATGACCGATACCGCTTCCCACGGTGTTGATCCCGTTCTCGTCTTCTATATGGGCATAAAAGTGAGGAAATTCGTGAGTCTTGCCTCCGTTTTTGAATGAAGCATTGTTAAGGTATAAATGCAGTTCCGGACCTTTTGTATCCTCTATTGTCAAACTGCTGCTGCCGCCCACCGCAAAATCTTCTCGGCTTCCTATGGCTTCCTCCAGGGTCTCTCTGTCGTATGCATAGAGCGCCATCCTGCCGTTGCCGTAATTGTATTGAATGTCTTTCGGCACCATAAACGACATCTCAAAGACCCCGTCCTCTACGGTAGCATTTCCCTTGAAGAGTATATTCGGAAAATCCATATAGGCTGTGCGGACTTTTTTGCTCTCGTCTGTTTGGTCATTGTCGTTGGTCAGCAGACGTTGCTGCTTGTCCCACATGGTGAGCGATACCTCTCCTGTGAAATCCCGTATGGTATCCCCCGTTATGTCAGCGATATATCCTTCTATGCGTTGGGTGCTGAGTGCGCGGAGTGTATCCGTTTTCAGGGTTGTCACCACTTTGTAATCATCAGGAAATGGCAAACGGATAGCAGGGTCTCCCAATAGTATATAGGGCAAAATGTTTTTGTCTTGTGTCGGCTTGAAACCGCGTGCACGGTTCTTTGCAATACGGATGGCGTCCCCGAGCGTATTTTCATAGCGATACTGCTCGCTTTTCGTAAACAGGGCTTCACATACGAATTGGTTCAAATAGGAATTCTGCGTGGCGTAAACCGTACGGCAGGCTGAAAACACACCCACTGCTCCCCCGTGTGTATTCAGTATCGCTTCTTCTCCCGCACTGCGCAAGAATGAGTCGAAATGTGAGAAACTGCAAGTGGAGAACAGCCAGAATCCCAGATTTGTATTGCTCATCTCCCGGATGCCTTTGGCATCCAGCAGCCCCTCGTTTGTGATGCTGTTATACCCCCCATGCCCCGAATAGTTGAACATAAGAACTCCCTCTTGCAACAGGTTCTGCATTTTGCTCTGCGCTATAGGGTAACTCTCCCCTGTAGCGTTCGTGATCTGTTGATAGGCATCCGTATAGATCTTATGAATTACAAAATCCTTCGTTTTCTGTCTCACGCCTTCTGCTGCACGATCCGCTCCCAAAGTATGAGTCCCTGCATCGCCGTCATCGGCGAGGAAACAGAGTTGGGTCTTCCAGTTTCCTACACTGTTGCTCTCCATGTAGCCGATTAGTTTGCCAACAGTTTGTTCTGCCTCCTCCGCACTGTTTACGGGCAGTCGACCTACACTGATATCCATTGTGGTACGGGTGTCTGTATCCACACTTCCCTCATGATCGTCCAACCAACAGAAATAATCGTCTGTGGCATAAGCATCCGGCTCTGATATCGAGTTCCTTGCCTGATAGGTCAGCAACGTGTTTTGGGGCGATGTCTGCAATAGTTTGCGGTTGTCAAACGAACCGTCTCCCATCAGCAATAAGTACTTTGGCATGTTTCCTCCCTCTTCCTGGGCTCTGTCATAGAGCATTTTCATTAGCCATCTGTAAGCGGTGGCGTCAGGTGTGCCCGAAGAAAACTCATTGTATATCTGTTCTGCCTGCACGCATGCCACGCTCAATCCGTCCAGGCATTCATGCGCCTGTGCCAGACGGTTTGCCGCTGAGTGAAACCCCGTCGGATAAATGATTACCATATCTACATCACGCAACCTGTGCAGATCCTGGTTTCCCGCTTTACCTGTTACGGAAGGCGTCATGTATGCACACTGCCTGGGCTCTACCAGCACAAATTCTTCAATGTTCGCGCAATCTGTGATAAACCATAGTTCATCGCCCACTGTCTGGCAGGGAACTGAGTAAATACTGTCTAATTTACTGATATTCCACACTTGAGTCTCCTTTGTACAGCCTTTCACTTTATATAGCCCCTGCTTCCCCGATTCTGTATAGTTCGCATTGCGGACGGACAAATAGTGGTCGCGCATCACCAAATCTCTTTCCACCGTCAGTTCCATATAGTTCAAGTAAGCCATACCCGCTGCCGTCGGATTGCTGTAGGTCAGCATAACTTGCTGTTCTTCTCCCTCCGAAGGATCAAAGTAACTGTCCTTCGTTTGCGACATGGCATACACCGTTACTCCTTGATTCTCCATACTGCTGATGGTCATGTTGTCGGTGCTCTCCCCTATGCCTACTTGTATTCGTACCTTTTGTTGGGAATTGGCAGCCATATTCAAGTATGCACGCAGACTCGTCCCCTCTGTAATATCAGGTATATTCCATGTCCAGCGCACGGAAGGTGAATTCTGACTCAGCGTCTCGCCATAGAACTCTCTTCCTCCTCCGCTCCTCCCCGTCTTGTCAAGGAGATTAACCAACTCTTCTTCGTGTACATATCGGTCGGTGAACGTCCGTATTTCTTGGGCGTCTTCGTCTATCTGCAGTACACTCTCCCTTCTTTCAAGCAGCCGTTGTTCTCCTGCATTGTCGCTGACGAAGTAGTATCCATATTCCGAATAAGGGTTTATCGTATGGGAAAAACGCCCACCTGTGTAAGTCCACGAAGTAACGCCCTGACCGTAAAATACAATGTAGTCTCCGGCACCGAATACGCCGTCCGAGCCTTTTTCCATATAGAACGGCACCGAAGGGAGATCGTCTATTTTGCTTTTCGAAAAGTCCTGATTGAGCATGGCTCCGCCATAACCCAGTATCCTTACCTGCTGGGGATTGATTCCCATATCCCGCAATGCTTCGTAGGTGATGCGGTAGATTCCCGACTCGCGAACCTGTATCTTTACGAACTTGCCTGTATTCAAAACGGAGGTCCGGACATAACGGTGTCCCCCCGCTGCAATGCTCCCGCAAAGCAACAGACACAATAATATAACCGGTCCTCTTTTCTGCATACTTGTCTTCACTTGTTAATCGTCTCGATTCGCTTGTACATCAATGCCAAATGAGCGTAAATACTCGTATTCTGCACTACCACACTGTCGGGAACCTGTATCCGGAATGGAGTAAAGTTCCATATCGCTCGGATCCCGTGTTCCACCATGGTTTCCGTCACTTGCTGGGCTTTTATGGTAGGCACCGTCAGCACCCCTATCTGTACGTGCAACTGCTGCTGCAGATCCGTAAATCTGTCAATATGGTGAATGGGGATATGGTTGATACTCGTTCCCGATAACTCATACTTGGCATCAAAACCCGCTACTATATCCAAACCGTACTGCTCCAATCCGCCGTCATGCAGCAATGCACTGCCCAAATTGCCCACACCGAACAAAAAAGCACGGTGTTTCTTCCGAAACCCCAAAAACTCCTCCAAGTATTGAACCAACTCTGGCAAATCATATCCTACACGGGTCCTGCCTGTTATGTTTACGTACGACAAGTCTTTGGCCACAACGGACGACTCTACACCTACCCCACGCGCAATCTGTGTGGACGACAAAGCCTTGCCGCCTTCGCTCAATTCCAACTTGGCAAATGCCAAATACCACGGCAGCCGTCGTAAACTCGGCTCCGGTATCATATTGTTGTTATTCTTGCTCATTTCGCCAATCATTTGCCCGTCTGGCGATAATCATGTGCGCAATATCACAATCAACCGCCTGTAAGACAATTTTTTGTCATGCTTTCGCAATGGCACACTATCTTGTGCAAAGATACAGAAAATACAATCAATATGCAAGTACTTCCGCAAAAAACTGATATTCTTTCTTAAATTGAAATCACTTTCGTTTCAAATGAACATCAATCCGCTTTTATGTGTAGGGCAAATGGCTGGCTGCAAAAATCTTCTTCATTCTGTTCTGTTGCAATGGAATCTGTGGGAACGTCTTGTAATGCATTCCATGCAACGGAAAAGTTGTGTGTGGGATGATGAGGAGGACTCCCTGTCCCCTTGATTGTCTCTATGGAGTATGGAAATCGGTCGCTTCGTGTCGGCTGTAGGTCAGTACCCCTCGACGACCCCTTGACGACCCCTCGTCGAGAGATGGAGGTGTTATGGAGTACCGGCCGTTACGTCCGTTGCCCGTTGGAGTGGGAAAAATACAAGTCCGCCTGAAAAACGGTGGAAATAGCCCGTGCAAATTCAAAAAACGGATCATTGTGAAGGTGTCACAGAGATTTTTTGTACCTTTGCGGATAAAAATGGAGGGCGATAAGCCCCGATTGGAATTACATGGTCCATTCGTGGAATTAGTATCGGAAAAAGGAGAAACCGTCATCGTATGGGGTATAAGGAAAAAGCAATACTACGACGCACAGAGTTGTTGTTGGGTACCGATGTTATGCAGCGTATTGCAGGGAAACGGGTCATCATCTTTGGAGTGGGTGGGGTAGGTTCGTGGTGTGCCGAGTCCCTTGTCCGTTCCGGAATAATGCACTTGACAATAGTCGATTCCGACCGCATCTGCATCACCAATATCAATCGCCAACTTATGGCAACCAATGCGACGGTAGGGCAAGTCAAGACGGAGGCCCTCCGACACCGGCTTCTGAAGATAAACCCGAATGTGGATATTCTGGCAATCCAAGGCATCTATTCAGCCGAAAACAGGGACGGTTACCATTTGGAGCAATACGATTATATCATCGATGCCATTGATTCGCTCAAAGATAAGGTGGATCTTATCCTGACGGCTACGCGTCTCAAAAATGCGGTTCTTTTCTCATCTATGGGAGCCGCCCTTAAAATGGATCCTACACGTATCCGGGTGGACGAGTTTTGGAATGTGAAAGGTGACCCTTTGGCCCGTGCCTTGCGCCAACGTTTCAAACGCGACAAACACTTTCCCGCACGCAAGTTCCTCTGTGTCTATAGCGATGAACTGCTTCAAAACAAAGGAGTTAATCATTCTTGCGGTACGGAACATTGTATGTGCCCAAAGGTGACAAAAGAACAGTTGGAGGCGGCTGCCAAAGCCGAAGCACTGGGGCAGAAGTCGGAATTGGGAAGAACCGACCTTGTTAACCACGAATGGTGTACAAGCAAGGCGCAAATCAATGGAACCGTGGCGCACATCACGGCAATCTTCGGTTTTATGCTGGCTGGACTCGTTATGGAGGACATCTGCAACAGAAAAGAGAATAAAACGAAGGAATAGATATTCCTGAAAATACCTACAAATTGGGAGTTGGGTATCACAAAAAATAAACTACCTTTGCGCAGAAAGAAACGAATGAGATACACTGCGTTCCGCCAATGCATAGATTGCTGCATATAGTACAACTGAGTACCCTTTTTCTGTTGGTCTCTGCCTCAAGCGTATGGGCAGGCGTGGAAATTGTGTTGGTTGATTCGCTCTCAGGGGAGCGGATCAGCGATGCTGCTGTTATGGTATTGGAGGCAGGGCAGAATACGGTTACTGATGTACAGGGTGTGGCACGTTTCAATCTTAAACAGGGAGTCTATACGTTTGATATTACGCATATCAACTACGGAGAAGTCATCCGCCCTCTGCAGATTAAGAGTCTTAGCCAGGTGATTACTATTCGCCTCGTACAGCAGATGCAAGTCATTGAAGAAGTGGTGGTTACAGCCAACGAGTCGCAAGGCGCATCGTCCGCCTCGGTGGTGGGCAAGGAGGCTATGGCGCATTTGCAGCCGTCGAGTTTTGCCGACATCGTGAGTATGCTCCCGGGTGCCAGCACACAAGCCCCGAACCTGACATCGGCGAACACCATCAAACTGCGCGAGGCAAGCAATGGTTCGACGAGCAGCGACTACGATGCCGCCTCTCTCGGCACCAGTTTCGTGGTGGACGGTGCCCCCATCTCCACCGATGCCAATATGCAGTACGTGCAAGGCGGCAGCAGCGGGCAGGACGACCAACGGCAAGTGGTGAACAAAGGCGTGGACATGCGTACTATCTCCACCGACGATATTGAGAAAGTGGAGATTATCCGCGGCATCGCAGGTGCGGAATACGGCGATGTAACCAGCGGTGTTGTCAAGATAGAGCGCACCATGAAGCCCACCCCGTGGCGGGCGCGTTTCAAAGCCGACGGCTTCAGCAAACTGTTCTATGTGGGCAAGGGTGTGGGCTGGAACAACGACCGCACCGTACTCAACGTAGGGCTCGACTACCTCAATGCGAAGAACGACCCGACCAACACCCTCGAGAACTACCAGCGTATCACCGCTTCCGTGCGCTTGCAGAACCGTTGGCGCGTGGACGACACCAATATCCGTTGGCAGAACTGCCTCGACTACACGGGCAGCATCGACAACGACAAACTCGACCCCGACATCAACCACAACAAGGAGGACTCTTACCGCAGCGAGTATCACCTGATGAAGTGGTGCAACACTGTGAACATCAGCAACAAGAGTCAGCAGTTCTGGTCCTTTGCCCTCACAGCGAATATCAGTTATTCACTCGACCGAATCCGTCAGACCAAGTTCACCCAACTCACCACTCCCATCCAGCCTGCCATCGACAATATGCAGGAGGGCAACGCCGATGTGGGCTTGCTGCCGTACCAGTACATCGCGCACCACCTCGTGGACGGCAAACCGATGAACGTCTTCATACGCCCCAAAGCCAACTTCTTCTTCCATACGTGGACGCTGGAACACAAAGCGGCAGTGGGCATCGAGTGGAAATACGACAAGAACTTCGGCCGCGGACAGGTGTACGACCTCACGCGCCCGCTCAACTACTCGTCATACTTGCGCCCGCGGGCATACAGCGACATACCCGCCTCCAACCAGTTGGCATGGTACATTCAGGACGACATCAATATCCCGATACGCAAGACCTCCTTCGACCTCGAGATAGGTCTGCGCGGCACATCGCTGATGGGGATGGACAAGGAGTACACCATGCACGGCAAGTGCTACCTCGACCCGCGCGTGAACCTGATGTACAATATCCCCGTCAAAGGCGGCAAGGTCTATATTGCTGCGGCGGTCGGTCAGCACACCAAGATGCCGACGCTCCTGCAACTCTACCCGAACCTCCTCTACGAAGACCTCAAGGTGCGCAATGTCACTATCTCGCAGGATAGTATTATGAACATCTACACCCACATCATCGACCCCACCAACTACCAACTCTCCCCCGCACGCAACCTCAAGTGGGAAGTACGCGCAGGGCTTGAGATACACCAACACCGCTTCTCTGTCACCTATTTCCAAGAGCGTATGAACGACGGCTTCCGCTCGTGGAAGAACTGTGTACCCTACACCTACACCGTGGATTCCATTGCACCCAACGGCGACCGCGCACCGCTGACCTACAGCAAGTTGCTCACCTATTCCATGACCACCAACGGCAGCGAGATATTCAAGCAGGGCGTGGAGTGGCAGTATTCCTCGCCGCGTATCCCCGCTATCTGCACACGTTTCACCGTCAACGGCGCATGGCTGCGTACCACCTACCAGAACTCACAGGCGGTCTTCTCCACCGACAAACTGTCCGAAGTCATCAACGGCATTGCCGTACGCGATATGTACATCGGCTACTACGACTGGACGGAGGGCACTATCCGCGAGAACCTCAACACCAACCTCATTGCCGATGTCTATATCAAGCCGCTCGGACTCACGGTGAGTGCCACTTTCGAACTCAACTGGTACACCGCCTCGCAAACACTCTACAAGGACGGCACGCCAATCGCCTACATGGACCTCAGCGGCGAACTCAAGCCCTATCGCGAGGAGGACAAGTCCAATCCCTACCTCCGTGCGCTCACTTTCACCTACAACGCCGACCAGTTCCGCCGCAAGACAGTACCTTTCGCCGGCTACCTCAACTTGCGTGTGCAAAAGAGCATCACCAAGTATGCCGACCTGGCATTCTTCGTTAATAAACTGTTAGACTACCTTCCTGACTACCAAGTGGACGGCATTACCATTCACCGCAGTGCCAGTCCCTATTTTGGTATGGAAATCAACTTGAAACTATGATGAGACAATCCGTACAATCTTTCCTGTCCCTTGTGATAGTGGCTGTATGCTTCTCCACCAACGCCTGCACGCCCCCAGTGGACGTGTCGCAGAACCTCTGCCCCGTGGAGATTACCATGTCGCTCCCCCCCGTGGCGGACACGCTATCCGAGCACACCATTCGTCTCGACGAAGTGGCTATCACCTTCAACGACCTCAACATGAGTCGCCAGTCGGTAACCTCCCCCGATACTTTCGTCTTCGACACCACCGCCTATGCCATCCGTTTCTCGACAAAGGTGCAGGCTGGCTATTATGACATCAGTGCCACAGCCTCTATGCTGCTCGACACCGTCTCCGTGCGCCTGCACGCGTATATACAAGGTGTCTCCATCACAGCCAACCCCACCGACACCGCACCCGCATCGCTCCATTTGAACGCCAACGTGGTGCAGGACAGGAGCACCGACTTCATCTTTGCCGAACTCTCCACCTCCGGTACGCAGACTCCGCAGGGCAAGAACTATGTCGGCGACAGTTACTTCGTCCTTTACAACAACACCGACGATACCCTCTATGCTGATGGCGTGGTGCTGCTGGAATCCAAACTCAAGAACGTGCAGAAGTACGGCAGACTTGACCCTTATTTCATACCCGAGTGCTTTGGTGCGGGCGCTATCTACCGCATTCCGGGCAGCGGCAAAGACCACCCCGTAGCCCCGGGCGGCACTGTCCTGCTGGTGGACAATGCGCAGAACCACAAGCAGGCGAACCCCGCCTCCTTCGACCTCAGTCATGCGGACTTCGAGTGGTACGACCAGTCCACCAGTGCCTCCGTCACGGACATCGACAACCCTGATGTCCCCAATATGGACAAACTCTACTGCTACACCCTCACCATCTGGCTCCCCAACCGTCAGGGCAACACTTCTTTCGCCCTTGCGCGTTTCCCCGAGGGGCTATCTGACTCCGCCTACCTCACCGACTATCGGCTGGAATACGACTACACGCTTGTCACCAACGCAGGCAACTTCGATATGTCCTCCAACTGCTACCGCGTGCCCAACGAGTGGGTAATCGACTGCGTCAACACCTGCCCGCGCACCGCCTACCAGTGGACGGTAACTGCCCCGAGTCTGGACGCAGGCTGGACATACATCGGCGACATCGGTTCCGACAAGCAACGCTTCGGCAAGTGTGTCCGTCGTCGTGAGCGCGTGGAGAACGGCGAACCTGTCCTGCTGAGCAACGGGCGCAGTATGCTGCAGGACACCAACAACTCCACCATGGACTTCCTACCCGCACAACCCTCCGACCCCGAATACTTCAGATAGTGTCCCCACAGCCGATACGTAAGTAACAATTCCTAATTCATAATTCTTCATTCATAATTCCTTGAACGCTCTTCTTGTCATCATCACCTCATTGCTCTTGGACACCACCTCCACGCAAGCCTACGTGCAGGGGCGGTTCGGGCAGTCTTCCATGCCTCTTGCGGGTGTGCAGGACGGCGGTTTCAGTGTGCAGGCACAGTCGGTGTTCGACATCAACGATGTCAGCCGTGTCTTTGGCGAAGCGGGCTACACATGGGGGCAGAGCGAGGGCAACCGGTGGGTGGAGAACGCTGACTACGAACTGCTCTATCCCTATCTCACTTGCGACACCATCGGCGGCGGCATGCGCTCCGAACAGTACTCTTTCCGCGGGGGCTACCGCATGGCGAAGCATCATATCATCTGGCACCTCGCACTCCAGTACCGTGCCTTGCAGAGTTACCGCAGCATCGACCCCCGTCCCAAGAACAAGGTGGCTGACCTGCGCATCGACGGCTCTGTCGGCTACATCGACGACCGTTACGCCTACTCCCTCGTAGGGCAGGTCGGGCGATACAAGCAGAACAACGCCATATCCTTCTACTCCGAAGCGGGCAACTCCACTATCTACCACCTTGTGCAGACCAACGAGGACTATGCACGCTTTGCGGGTGACTTCACCACGTCCTACTACCATGGCTTCACCGCGGGCGCACAAGCCATGCTCCAACCACGCCTGCGCGGATGGCTGGCAGGGGTGGACTACCATTGTCTCTCTGTCACCAAGGAACTCAACAACTCCACCTTCACACCCATCGCCCTGCTCCGCACGCACGACATCGGAGCCCAACTTGGCTATGCTGCTCCACTGTGGCGCGTCTCCTTGCAGGCTGCCTACATCCTCCGCACGGGTACCCAATACTATTATGGTGATGTCGCCGGCAACTACTACCATTTACTATACAAGGCAGCCAACTACCGCGAGCAGCAGTGCCGCATCAGTCTCAACGGCACTTATCGTCTCAACCTCCCCGTTGGCTATCTGTGCTTTGCTGCCGATGCCGACTATCTTCATAAGATTCCCTCTTCGCTCTCTGCCACCCCCGCACATCCCTACTTCCAAGACCTCTCTGCCTACCTCACGGCATCGCAACTGAACGCCTGCTTCTCCGTCCGCTACACCTTCCCCATAGCCTCCCGCTATGCATGGTTCATCTCTCCCTCCGCTGCCTACACCCACTATTTCTCTTCTTCCTCCCCTTTTATCACCTGCGTCCCCATTCTCCAATCCACCCTCTCCCCCGCCACTTTCGGCTGGCAGGTCTCCCTCAAAACAGGTATTAGTTTCTGATACACTTTATGAATCGTCAAAAAGCCACAGCACATCCCAAATCGTACATCGTAAATTGTCAAATCGTAAATCACCTTGGTGCCTCTCGCATCATCAAATTGCCGATACTGTACTTATTAAAGTGATACGTATTATTGAGCCCCCTCTCTGAGGGGGTTGGGGGAGTCTCGGGTTAAGTGTATGACATTAGTATGTGATTAGTATGTGATTAGTATGAGATTAGTATGTGATTAAGCCGCCAATATCGGCAGGATACCCACTTCTTGGGATACCCCTACAATGAAAATCCCTGTTTTTGAGGATTGCCGTAGCGGACAAACGGCAGTAATTTTGCACCCGAAAACGAATAGTATAAACTTAAAAACTACGAATATGAAGAAGAGTTTACTTTTTGCATTGGCACTCCTCGCGAGTGCGACCATGTCCGCTCAGTTAGTCGGCTGGACGGCATTGGAGTACGGAGGCACCACGGTCTCCTCAGGCAACACCACCATTCGCCAAGCCCTCAGCAACTCGGAGAGTGAAGTGTTCATCATCGGTCAGGGCAGTTCCGTGGGCGACGCCCCTACGCTGACCCTCTTCGGACAGGAGTTTGCCACATGTCCTTTCACGGCGAATATGAGCCAATCCAACACCAATTTCATCATCGCCAAGACCGACAAAGACTTCAATCCCCTCTGGACGAGCGTCAGCAACCGCGGTAATTTCGACAACACCTACGCGGGACTGACCACCGACGACGGCGGACTGCTGTTGGTGGTATCCGGCAAGCACGCAGACCAGAACCGACTCGGCGACAACAAGGTCATGCAGTTCACGGGAACCAACGGCACCGGTTTGTCGTGGGAAGAAACCTACAATGCTGCGGTTTCCAAGAAGTATGGTGCCATTATCCGTTACTCTGCCGCAGGCGAACCCACACTGTTGGCAAAACTATACACATCCGATGCCGCTTCGGCTACGATGACGTTCTGCGACCTCAAGACCGATGGCACCAACTATTACCTCTTGGCTGTCCTCAACCCTGGCTTGGTGATAGGCAACGACACCATCAAGTCCGAAGTGCTTGACGCAGAGGGCAAGGTGCTGGGCAGTCTGGTTATCGTCAAGTTTGACAAGGACTTCAAAATGTTGTCCTACATCAAGACGGGCGGTGTAACGGTCAGCAGTTCATCGGCAAGCCTGACCTGTGCAAACAACAAGTTGTATCTGGCGACAAGTGTGGCAAAAGCCAATGCGGGTGACAACGTAACCCTCGGCACACAATCCGTGGCAATGGCCACCACCAATAGTGCCCTTTTTGCTGTACTCTCCACCGACTTGCAGTGCGAGAAACTGACCTTGATAGAAGGCACCAACGAGAATAGCAAGAACACGTTCAGCCTCAATAGCATGGAGGTCGTGGGTGATAATGCCTACTTGTCGGGCTTCTTCATGGGAGGTATCAAAACCGATGCAGGACAACTGACGAACACCGGCACCAACAATGCCTTTCTCCTCCAACTGGACATCGCTGCCGGCAAGTGCGTGAAAGGCGTACAAATCGGCACCAGTGCAGGTATCGCTACGGCACAATGCCTGCTCACTCGCGGAGACTCGCTCTACCAATACTACTACGACTGGGGACAACCCGCGGGACAAGCACGTATCTTCTTGCAGGCGTATGACACGGACTTGAATATGGGTGCCACATACCCGCTGATTAAAGCCTCAGCCATGGAGGCAATCTTTGGTGCCTCTATCGCAGGCAATAACTTGGTTTACACCTTCCGCACACGGGCGACGCTCAGTTTCGTGGCGGACGACTCGCAATCCTTCACCTCTGCCAACAAGCAATACAAAGGATTGGTAGCCATGCAGACCCTGTTCCCCAAGTCCACTACACCGACCGGCAACACCACCTCTACTATAGAAAACAACGACCCCAAGGCACAGAAAGTGATTATCAACGGGCAACTCTATATCCGTCGCGGCGAACAACTATTCAATGTGTTGGGGCAAATGTTGTAGTTGGATAGAGTAGGCATTCACCATAAGTAGGGATGACAAATACCTGCAATGTGTGAGCCTGTAAAATAAATTGGATTCAAATGTTATTCAAAGGGAGGGCCTGAATACGCAGTCTCTCCCTTTGTCTGTCTTTGTATGGATGGTATTGCATCGGTGCGTCCTGCTTGTTCTGATGATGCAGCAAGATGGTTTTGATTTGTATATCTGCCAATGGAGTATTGCAGTCCGTCTTGGAAAAAGTACAAAATCTTGCAGGCGGTTCCTACGAACCCGGTACGACCCCTGAAGCCGACCTCAAGCACCCCTGGACGAGAGATGGAAATGAAGTCGGTAAATCAAAATCGTACATCGTAAATGCTCCAATCGTAAATAACTTGTCCCTCAACAGAATATGACCTTATTTGGCTCATTCGGCTAATATGTCTGATTTGTCTAATCTGTCTCATAACTCCAACCTTCCAAAATCCTCTTATGGCACAAGGATTCCCTCCTATAGAATTTCTCGATTAACAGGGACGTCTATGGTAAAGTCATCCTTTGTACGATTTCTCAATGGTTCTGACATCGTATAACCCTGTCTCGCCGCCTGTTGACAAACAAATTACCCCATCTTTTATGATGAATCGTACCGGTGGAGTAGGGGAGAACTCCACCTCTTGCATATTCCTGAAAAAGTATTACCTTTGCCATGAAAATATGATTCATTACGTATGGCAGACAACGACATTATGATTGAGTATGACCACGTTACGCACTACTATGGCAAGCGACTAATATACAAAGACTTGTCATTCTCCGTACCACGAGGACGCATTCTCGGACTGCTCGGCAAAAACGGCACGGGCAAAACCACTACCATCAATATCCTGTCAGGGTTCATTCGCCCGTGCGAAGGCTCATGCCGCCTGCTCGGTTACGATACACGTACTATGCCCGCCCATGTCCGTCAGCGCATCGGGCTTCTATTAGAGGGGCATGTGCAGTACCCCTTTATGACCATACGGCAGATAGAACGTTTCTATGCGCCTTTCTACCCCAAGTGGAACAAAGACGCCTACTACGACCTGATGCAACTGTTGCACGTGCGTGAATACCAGCACCTCAGCCAGATGTCCAACGGGCAACGCTCGCAAGTGGCACTCGGTTTGCTGATGGCGCAAGACCCAGAACTGCTCATCTTGGACGACTTCTCATTGGGTCTTGACCCAGGGTACCGCCGATTGTTTGTGGAGTACCTGCGCGACTTCTGCAAGTCCAAGGATAAAACGGTGTTCCTCACCTCGCATATCATTCAAGACCTAGAACGCTTGGTGGACGACTGCATTATTATGGATTATGGAAAGATACTACGCCAATGTCCTGTCAACGAACTGATTACACCAACCATGACATTAGAAGACACCTTCATCGAGATGACAGGCAAGTACTGAACAGGCAATATCTCCTGATAAATCGTACACCATAAATAAGTAAATTGTACATGATAAAGAGTTTGTTTTTCAAAGAGTGGCTCAAGACCCGCATAGCAGTCATTCTCTCAGTGGTGGCTACAATGGGGCTATGCGCCTATATACTGCTGAATATCAGTCGCGTCATTGCTTCACATGGTATGATGGCGGTGTGGGATACCCTCCTCAATCGCGACACGTTGCTCATCGAACTATTGCGTTTTGTGCCGCTCGTCATCGGCATTCTCCTGGGTGTGACGCAGGTATTGCCCGAGATGGCACAGAAGCGTATCAAACTGACGCTCCACCTGCCCGTTGACAACTGGAAGAGTATCGGCATCATGGTGCTCTACGGGGCGGTGGTTATGGTCGGGTTGGCGGTACTCAACCTCGGCACCTGCTTCATTGTGATGTGCCAATGGTTGCCCGCCGAGATACTCCGGCACATCTTCCTGACAGCATTGGTGTGGTACCTTGCAGGGGTATTGGCGTACTTCTTCACCGTATGGATTGCGCTTGAACCCACGTGGAAGATGCGCATACCTGAACTGCTCTTCGCTGCAGCCTGCCTGCGTGGCTTCTATATGAGCCCCATGCCCGAAGCCTACAACGCGTTCCTGCCTATTATGGTAGTATTCACTATCCTATGCAGTGCATTGCCGATGCTCAGTATCGACCGCTTCAAACAAGGACTCGGATTATAAACATTCAATAGCATACGTATGAAAATCAACGGAATAAAGATATACAAAGCCTTTGTCATCATCGTAGCCGCGGGTTTGCTGATGTGGATTCTCCCGTGGCTGTACGCCATGCTCACCCCTGTGGAGAAGGGCGAGTCGTTCATCTATTACAGCCCTATCCTCGACGATTTCATCACCCGCAGCGACGGCGACTTTGTGGATATGCATGACAACCATTACACGCAGGCTCAAACCGACTCGCTCCTACCCTATTTCTTCTATCGCCAACTGCTCTCCGAAGGTCGTCTGCCCGATTCACTTTTCGGAGAAGCTATGGACACCAAGGTGCTTCGCCGCGAACAGTTCACGTTCAAGACCAGTCCCGCCCAACTCAACAAACCCCGTGTGCCGCTTTATGAACTCCTCGACTCAGAGTCGGGGCGCGTGGACTTGCAACTGCCCGAAGACGTCTTCCGCCTGACGGACAAGGGGATAGAGTTTGTCACAGCCGAGACCAACAAAGTGAACAAAGACAAGTCGGAGATGTTCACATCGGTGCTGAAGGCGCACGGTTTCGTCTTCCCTGCCAACCTCGTATGGGGCAATCCGTCCACGCGCAAGCAGTACGACAATGGCTATCTGCTGACCGACAGCGAAGGCAAACTGTTCAACCTACGTATGGCAAAAGGCAGCCCAATTGTGCGCAATATCCCTCTGCCCGGTGGGGTACGCCTCATCGCGCTCTTCACTACCGAGTTTGACAATATGCGCAACCTCGGCTTTGTGGTGGACGACCAATACCGTATGTACGTGGTCAACCGCCGCACGCTCCAACTGCAGCAACTCGGCATACCTGCTTATGACCCGCAGGAGATGCAGATGCTGATGATGGGCAATATGCACGATTGGACAATACGCTTGTTCACAGCTACCGACACACGTTACTATGCATTGAATGCCAAGGACTATTCGCTTATCCGCGAACTGGTTGTTCCCGACCCAGAACCTACAGGTTGGAAGAAAGCAGAACGGTATATTTTGCCCATCCGCGTATCACTCACCTCATGGCAGTCACCGACTATCTTCCCCCGTGTGAACGACCATTGATGTTTCCTGTCTAATTGGGTATTTTATGAGACGATTATTGTTCTTTGTTGTTCTGTCAACGAGTGTACTGCTTGCTTGTGCGCAGACTGCTCCTGTTTCTTCATCTGCTCGTGGCGCGGATGTTGCTGACAGTGTTTACCGTACCGGCAATACTTATGTCCACGATGGGCAGGTGATGAACAAACGGCAATACCTTGATTTCCTTTCTGCTTCGGATAACAAGGAAGCCTATGGATGCTTCCGCAATGGTTATCGTGTGGCAAACGTCGGTTGGGGACTCTTTGGAGGTGGATTGATCGTCGGAGGGGTAGGTCTGGGGCTTGTCTGTGCAGGGGTAATACAAGGTGCCAATAACGACAACAATGATTTCTCAACGAGTCTTGGCACCGCCGTATCGGCTTCCTTTATGATTGTTTGGGGAACGGTCTTCTCTATCGCAGGTGGTATGCTGGAGATTGCTGCCATACCAACCATCAGTGTGGGGTATGCCCGTATGCACAAGAGCGTGGACGTGTATAATATCCCCTCGCAACCGCAGACTTATGTCTCTTTGGGACTCAGCACGAGTACTGACGGTATTGGGCTGGCTCTGCACTTCTGATCGGCCTTGCAGATGGATATAGGTCGTAACATCAGTAGGCTCGTCCTGTTCTCCGCGGTCTTGTAAGTCCTGCCGGTCTGCACGGAATCCGCTTTGTCCCTCCTGCTCATTATCGTGGAAGACGCTCCGTATATGCTGGTATGATGGATGGGGAGAACTTCCTTATGCCATCAATGAATGCACATCGTATCCTTTGTAGATATGGGAAATATGGAGTACCTTTGCGATTCGGAATATAAGGTATACTCGTTGGCGGAATTAAATCAAACTATGCGTGTCAGTGTGTCAGCAACTTCCGGCATTGTGTCGGGTGTCAAAAATGGAGCGAGAATTTCGAGAAGCGGAGATACTGTCTGAGCGTAGCGAGTTGTGCCTCCGCCGAAATTCGAGTGATCCATATTTTTGGCAACGCCCGACGCACAGCCGGTGACTTTTCTTTGGTTTCTTTTCTTTTGGTCACGCAAAAGAAAAGAAAGGTATATACATAAAACTCATATATTTCAAGTAATGAGTAAAATGAATGAACTTAATCCCGCCAACGGGTTAAGGTATAAAGATTGTAAGGAGATTGAAACAAATGGAGCAGGAAAAACTTTGGAACAGCAACTATGTAAAGGTTTGGTGCAGTAACTTCTTGATGTATTTCGCTTTTATGCTCCTCACTCCGCTCTTGCCGTTGTATTTGAGCGAGACCTATGGGGCGGATAAGCAAATGATTGGTTTGGTGTTGTCTGGTTATGCGGTGGCGGCATTGTGTATTCGCCCGTTCAGCGGCTTTTTTGTGGATAGTTTCCCCCGTAAGACGGTTCTGCTGATTTTCTACTTCCTGACGGCGGCTTTCTTTGGAGGCTATCTTATTGCCGGAAGTCTCACTATGTTTGCCATTTTCCGTACCTTGCACGGCGCTCCGTTTGGTGCAACAGGCGTATCATTGTCCACGGTGGCTATTGATGTCCTCCCCTCCTCACGCCGTGCAGAGGGAATAGGCTACTACGGACTCAGCAACAATATAGCAACAGCCATAAGTCCGGGGGTGGCGATGTTCTTGTTTTCCCACTATCATAGTTATGATATGCTCTTTGCTTTGTCGCTCATCTGTTCCTTGGCAGGACTTATAGTCAATTCTACCCTGAAACTGAAACAGCGGGAATTGATCAAGGAAAAACAACCGATCTCATTGGATCGTTTCCTGATGCTGAAAGGGTGGGCGCATTTTCTCGTCATCTTCTCAGTGGCTGTGGCGTATAGTATTCTGTCCACCTATGTCGCTATCTATGGAAAGGAACAAATGGGCATTACAAGTGGTACAGGATTGTTCTTTACTCTCTTTGCCGTCGGCTTGATAATATCTCGTCTCACGGGCAGCCGTTCGCTCCGCAAAGGATTGATTCTGCGTAATGCCTCTATGGGTATTCTTGTCTCTGTGAGCGGATTTTTCTTGTTCGCTGCCGTCCAGAATCCTGTCGGATACTATCTCGCTCCTTTTGTTATCGGACTGGGCAACGGACATTTGTGGCCGGCTTTCCAGATGATGTTCATCAATATGGCACCCAATAGCCAGCGGGGTACGGCCAACTCTACGCTCCTGACCAGTTGGGATTTGGGGATGGGAGTCGGTATGTTTGTCGGAGGAACCATTGCAGAACATATAAGTTATAACATTGCATTCTGGAGTGGGGCTGTTTTCTACCTGCTCGGAGTCGTATTCTATTTTACTTATGTGCGGGGCTACTATCTGCGCCACAAACTGCATGACTGATACTTTGCAATCATCAATGCAAACTGCTTGATGATTTTGTTGATTGTTCTGAAATCCTGAAACTTATCTGTTGAAATGAAACTGCTCATTAAGTGGCAATTCTCTTTTTATGTGCTTGTTTTGTAGCAATAGGGTTGTTCTTTGGAACGAAAGTCCCGTTACCAACCGCTCATTGCCCTTCAAGCACCCCTCATCGACCCCTGAAGCACCCCTGGACGAGAGATGAAAATGAAGTCGGTAAAAACCGTTGGAGGAATTATGTTGAAAAAACGGGAGCAACGTCTTTGCCATTGTGACGGCATTTGGATACTCATTATTAATCTCTGTTCTGCTGTTTTTTGTCGTTATGCTGCAATTTTGAGTGGGGGATCCTACAATCTTAACCGGCATATTTGGTTTTTCCTCGGAAAAAATGTACCTTTGTCGCCGAATTCTGATAAAACTTACAATTCTGTTGTTAAATACTTGTATCTATGGGAAGAGCATTTGAATACCGCAAGGCTACCAAACTGAAACGTTGGGGACACATGGCGCGTACGTTTACCAAATTGGGAAAAGAAATCACTATTGCTGCTCGTGAGGGCGGTGCCGATCCTGATGGAAACCCGCGTCTCCGTGTGCTGATTCAGCAGTGCAAGAAAGAAAATATGCCGAAAGAGAACATCGAACGTGCCATTAAGAAAGCAACCGATAAGTCGGCAGAAGGATATAAAGAAATCAACTACGAAGGATATGGCCCTCATGGTATCGCTATCTTTGTAGAGACTGCTACCGATAACAATATGCGTACCGTGGCAAATATCCGTAGTTATTTCACAAAACATGGGGGCTCGTTGGGTACGCAAGGCTGTCTTCAGTTCTTGTTCGACCGAAAAGCAGTGTTCACGGTGGCTCCGAAAGAAGGAATCGATCTCGATGAGTTGGAGTTGGAACTGATTGATTATGGTGTCGATGAACTCGGACAGGATGAGGACGGAAACATCATTATTTATGGTGACTTCCAGTCTTATGCTCAAATCCAGAAGTACTTGGAGGATAATGGTTTTGAAATTAACTCTGCCGAGTTTGTACGTATTCCTAATGATTATAAAACGCTTACCGATGAGCAACGCGAGTCGGTGCAGAAGTTAATCGACAAAATCGAAGAAGACGAGGATGTCCAGAATGTATTTACTAACATGGCAGACTGATGTTGTCTGTGTTGGATAAATACTTTCATCTTACCGGGACTCAGGAACAACAGTTCCTGGCTCTCGGTTCTTTGTATCCCGAATGGAACGCAAAGATAAATGTAATATCACGCAAGGATATCAATAACTTGTACGAACACCACATCCTCCATTCGTTGGCAATTGCCAAAGTCATCAATTTTAAGGATGGAACGCAAGTGATGGACGTGGGTACGGGGGGAGGCTTTCCGGGTATTCCTTTGGCAGTGCTTTTTCCGAATGTGTCTTTCTTGCTGGTGGATAGTGTCGGAAAAAAGGTAAAAGTGGCTACGGAAGTGGCTGCTGCTGCCGGATTGACGAATGTTCGTTGTGTGCAGGAGAGAGTTGAAAATATCTCCGAGAAATTCGATTTCGTGGTCTCGCGGGCGGTTATGCCTTTGCCCGATCTGGTTCGGCTTACCAAAAAGAATATCATGGAGAAACAACGGAACGCTCTGCCGAATGGCTTGATTTGCCTCAAGGGGGGCGAACTCTTTGAGGAACTGAAACCTTTCAAACGTATTGCGGAGGTGATGCCTCTTTCTCAATTCTTTTCGGAGGACTATTTTAAGACGAAAAAAGTTGTCTATGTGCCGATCTAAGGCAGTCTTTATGTGTATCTGATACTGTTCCTGTAATGTCACCGATAATCAAAGTATTCTGGTTCAATCCGTTCAGAGAATGTACTTACGTTGTTTCCGATGAGAATGGATCGGCTTTTGTCGTCGATGCAGGGTGCAGTACACTTGCTGAGCAGGAACGATTGAAGCAATATATCGGGGAACGGAATCTCCTGGTGAAGGCACACTTGCTCACGCACGCACATCTCGACCATTTGTTAGGGGCGAGGTTCCTTTATGAGAACTACGGAGTCTTGCCGCATTTGCACGCTGCAGACGCCTTTTTGTTCAATCGTCAGGAAATGCAGTCTGCGGCATTCGGGTGTCCGCTTTCAGATGAACCACTCACGCAATTCCTCCCAATCAATGATTCGGATATCCTGACGATGGGAACGATGTCTCTTCAAGTCATTCATACGCCGGGACATAGTGCAGGAAGTGTGTGCTACTATCTTGGAGATTCTTCTCAACCCGTCCTTTTCTCGGGAGATACGCTCTTTGCAGGTGGGGTGGGGCGTACCGACCTCCCTGGCGGAAATGCGGAGAGTCTGCGCAGTAGTTTGCAAAGCAAATTGTTTGTACTACCCGCTGACACGGTGGTTTATCCCGGGCATGGACTGGATACAACTGTCGGAACTGAGAAGCAGAACCGTATTATCTTCTGACTCTCTTTGAAAGAATCCTCTGCCTGCAATAGACTGACTATCGTTTGCCCGTTTTGCTGCTGGCGTCTTTGATTAAATCTTTCGGTTTCTGCTCTGTAATGGGAGTTCTCAGGTACTCGAATGTCTCCTCAATATCCCAATTGGCGCGTAGCGTTAATTGCCCGCCGAAATAATATACGGGTTCTGGCTGCTTCTTCAAAAACCAATCTCCTGTGGTCCATTGCCCGTCCCCGTCCATGTCAAGAAATAGTCGCAGGTAATAACTGTCTGGTTTTAGATGTTCAAACACTGCCCCGTCTTGCTGGGCGGGAAGGGTACGCATCACTTCGTCCTTCCCGTTCAATACTTCAATGATGGCAGCGGAATCAAATGGTTCAATCTTCACGATGAGGGTGGAGTATTCATCCAAGGTTCGTATCGTGAATGTGTTTTGTTGGGCTTTGTTGCTGCTCCTGTAGATGTCTGTGAATGCAGCACTGTCAATTACCAACTCGTAAGTCTTGGCTGCTTTCCATGGATAGATGATGGCATAATTTGCGTAAGCGGAATCAGCCGCTTCTATCTTGTACTGGAGAGGTTTTCGTATGGAGTCTATAACTTCATACAAATGAATGGAATCCTTCTCGTAACGGGCAATGGGAGTCGCAGTTCTCAGTCGCAAGGGTTCATATATCTCAAATGGCGACTTGGCATTGCAACTGAGTGTAAGTTCTCTCGTTTCGGGTTTCGCATTTGCCCTGTTCTTGGAGCGGTTATTCACTCTTGGAGCGCGATAGATGGCTCTCACGGTATCTTTCTGTTCTTGCAATTGGAAGAGTGAATCAGACTTCATGTACGTGAGGGCAAACTCCAATGTATCTGTTTTTATTACGGTTGAATCGGTGAGCCAGTAGGTAATGGTGTCTTTGGTGTTGTTGTATTGGCAGATGGTATGTTCCGACCAATCCTCTCCTATTGGAGTAATCTTTGGAAGCGTGTCTTGCGGAGCACCGAAGAGTAGGGTGAAGTGATTTTGTTGCTCACGCAATGCCCGTTGGAAGTAATGTCTTTGTTTGTTTTCTTGGAAGTACAGCAGAACTATGTCTTGTGGTCCGTACGAGGGTCTTGGTTGGGAAATAATGGTGTCTATTGTTATGGAATCCGCCCATATAGTATCTGCTCGCGACTGCATCTCAACCGTTGGAATAATCAGACTGTCGCACAGAGCCATTCCTTCTCCTGTTTGCCACATATAGTCCTTGCTTAGGTCTTGTAATCCGTACAACCGGTAAGTACCGTGTTTGAGGTTCGATATGGTGAATTCTCCCACACTGTTTGTTCTTCCTATACGCAGAAAAGGGGTTCGTTCAAAGGCGGTGTCAGTGGTGTCTGTATGAACTCCCGCAAGAATTCCGCTGATGGGATTGAGATCCCTTGCATTGAGCATAATTCCCCCTATCTGCATACTGTCAATAACGCTGCCCGTGGAGAAACTGAAAGTATAGTCTTCCAATACGTTTTTCTCGTTGTTGTCACAGATCGCCTTGCCGAATTGCAAAGTATAAGTGGTGCTGTCTTGTAAGTCCTTGTCAAAATGGATGGACAGTTTCTTTCCGATGGCGGATACCTCAGGGGGCTGTTGCTGTGGAGGGGAGATAAGGAGATTTTCGGCTATGTTGTCCAGTTGTATATACTCGTCAAATACAATCTGTATATCCTTGCCCGTATAGTTAAGCACACCGTTCTGAGGCGTCTCTTTCACTACTTTCGGAGGTGTCTCGTCCTTCGGACCGCCTTGGGGACCCATACCGCGATTGGCGCAGCCCGAAACGGTTAGCAGTCCGAGAGTCAGGAGGTATATGCCATACCGTTTGTTCATGATTTCTCTTGGTTTAGTAACGTGACATCAACATGAGGATAGGCAAATGTGATACCTGCCTTGGGAAGTTCCGTGTAGATCGCTTTGTTGAGGTCAAAGGTAACATCCCAATAATCCTCCGTCTTCACCCAGGCACGTGCTAAAAACGATATGTCGTTGGCATTCAGGCTGAGCAATGCCACAAACGGATCTTTGGCACCATCTGTACTGCTGTCTAAAATGCGCTTGTCGCTGCGCAACAGTTGTTGCAGCAGGTTGATGCACTCTTCCGCAGGGGTCCCGTACGATACACTGACGGTCCATTGTACACGTCTCAGCGGATACACGGTATAGTTGTCAATGTTGCCGTTCGACAATGCACCGTTAGGAAGAATTATCTCTCGGTTGTCTGTTGTCTGAATCTTGGTACTGACTATCGAAACGGCTTTGACGGTTCCTTCTGCTCCCTCTGTCTTGATGTAATCACCTGCTTTGAACGGTTTGAAGATGAGAAGCATAATGCCGCCTGCAAAATTCTGTACCGTACCGCTTAGTGCCATTCCAACTGCCATTCCGCCCGCCGCCAGCAATGCCGCTAACGAGGTGGTGTCCACACCCAATGTACCCACTGTCACTATGATCAGAAGTACACTGCTCGTTATAGTGAACAGGCTTGTGATGAACGAGGCAAGAGTCGCTTCTGTACGCCTGCGCTGGAACAGACGGCGTAAGAACTTCCCTGATTGCTTGATAACCCATGCTCCTGCAAGGTAAACGACAATGGCAATAAGCACCTTGATTCCGAAATGAATGAGCGACTGACCCGCATCATGCAGGAAAGTGTTCGGATCTTCTTGAACTTTCTGTATGAGAGCCTCCGTCGCATTGCGAAGCGAATCGCCTGTGATGACGGGAGGAGTGGGAAGATTGGTTTGCAGGAGTATCATTGCCGGTTGCAGAGTTAAGGGGTGAACATGCCGAAGAAGATGTACTAACTATGTGTGATGAAGTTGAGTATATCTTGTGCTACAAGCCTTTTGTCTTTTAAGGGGAAGGCTTCCCGCTGACCTGTGCAGGAAAAAATTGTAACTTTGTTGGTGTCTCCTCCGAAACCGGCACCCTCGTCTTGAAGAGAGTTCAAAACAATGTAATCCAAATGCTTGCGTTGCATTTTCCCGATGGCATTGTCCTCTTCATGATCGGTCTCCAATGCAAAACCCACCAGCAATTGGTCAGTGCGTTTTCTATCGCCGAGTGCTCTGGCTATATCATGTGTGGGGCGGAGTTGAAGCGATAGGTCGTCTTTCCCCCGCTTGATCTTGTGTTCTGCTGTCTCGCAAGGAGAGAAATCGGCTACGGCAGCGCATAAGATGGTGATGTCTGCCTCAGGAAAACATTGTATGCATGCCTTGTACATCTCATCGGAAGAGGTGACAGAGATGGTTCCTTCCGGCTTGTGCAGATGAGTCGGACCAGAAATGAGAGTTACTTCTGCCCCTCTTCTTCTGCACTCTTCTGCCAGTGCATATCCCATTTTCCCTGTGGAGTAGTTGGATATGTAACGTACGGGGTCAATCTTCTCTTGGGTGGGTCCTGCGGTAATAAGAATATGCTTGCCTTGCAGTGTTTTCTCTTCCAGAATATCATCGGCAGCCGATAATATATCGGCAGGCTCGACCATTCGTCCGCGTCCCACTGTGCCGCAAGCCAATTCGCCTTCCGGACTCTCCATGATGTGGATATGTTCCCAACTGCCAAGCAACGACAGGTTTCGCTGGACGGCAGGATGCCGGTACATACGCTCGTTCATTGCAGGAGCAATGAGGACGGGCTTCCTGGTCGCAAGGAATGTGGTGGTGAGGGCATCATCGGCAATGCCGTTTGCCATCTTGCCAATTACATCTGCACTGCACGGAGCGATGATAAACATATCAGCCCATTCAGGCAAGGAGATATGCTCGGTGCTGTGTGCATTCCTTGAGGAAAATACGTCCGCATAAAGAGGATAGCCCGAGAGCGTCTCCAATGTCAGAGGAGTAACAAACTCCAAGGCATTCTTCGTAGCAACTACCCGAACCTCCGCATCTGCCTTCTTGAGCAAACGTATCAGTTCGGGTATCTTATAAGCGGCTATTCCACCTGTTATGCCGACCAATATATGCCGGTTAGCCAACATATTATCGTGTATGGTTTCGGTTCGTGTCAGTTCGGAGCCGCTGTTATGACAACGATCTGTCTTTCGAACTGTTTCGGTAAACCAACTTGTCTTCTATGAACTCCTGGGTCGCCAGCAAAGTGGGTTTGGGCATCATTTCATAGGAACGTGAAATCTCAATCTGCTCACGGTTTTCAAACACCTCGTCGATGTTGTCTTGAGGCAAAGTGAAATCTTGCAACTTGCTGTCCAACTCTTTCTTCAGTTCTACAGAGATCTCGTTGGCTCTCTGTGCAATGATGGCAACACTTTCATACACATTTCCTACCTTTGCGTCCAACTCGCTCATGTCGCGGGTAATGGTACTTTGAGGTGCTTTCAAACTTTTGTAATCCATATCTTTATGTTTTATCAGTTTTTCCTTATTGTTTTGCGCGCTTTCTCAAGTCGGCATTGATTCGCTCCGCCGCCCTGCTGTGCTTGCTGTTCGGATATTCCGTTGTGAAACTGTAACATTCGTCAATAGCGTCTCTCAGACGTTCCTCCTTGAGTTCTTCCACACTATTGGCCCATTCCTGATACTTGGCTTGCAGTATCAGCCAGTTGAGTTCTTCCTGATCTTTGTTCCCCGGATACTTCTTCAGAGCATTCTGTGCCGTGATTATGCACGACAAATAATTGTTTCCCAAGTAGGTACCGAGATTGTAATATAGTTTTGCCGACAAGTATTCCTTGTGTGCTAATTTATTATACATCTCGTCCACTTCACGAAGTGCGTCACTTACATAGTCGCTTTCGGGATAAAGGTCAATGAATTGGTTGAGGTACTCAATGGCTTCATTTGTCAGTGTCTGATCCAACCGCGCATCGGGTGAATCCAGATAGCAGCAATGCCCCACCATGTAGCGAGCCTCTATAATGAATTTTCCTTTGGGATAGTTGCGGATATATGCTTTGTAGTATTCTGCGGCACCGGTATAATCCTTTTGCCCCATGTAGCAACGTGCAAGATAGTGCAGTATATCCTCACTTCGCTCCGTACCTTTATAGTAGGGGGCGATGTCATCAAGCAGTGTCTGTGCGCGGACAAACTCCTCCGCGTTGAAATACTCTATGGCTTTGGCGTACTTCAGTTCCGGATCGGTTGATTTCAACAACTTCTGATAGTCGCCACAACCCGTGAGCAGCAAACAGACCGACAATATGAGAAATGCCCTATTACGCATAATAACGAATTGAACTGCAAAGGTACAACTATTCTGCATTTCTTCCAAATCTTTTGTTCTGTTTCCATGGGCAGGCGGATACTTTTATATTGCTTGGTATGTCCGACAACTGCAGAAAGCAGAGAAGAGGGAACGATTTATTCGCAGGGATGTACGATGTAGCGGGACATACCTTCGCTTTGGGCGGCACAGAGGGTATCCGCATGGTCATAGATGAGATAACATTCTGTATGTGGAATGCTGTTGATGAGTGCAAGGGCACTATCGGTGCCGAGTACCATACAGGCAGTAGCCAAGGCGTCCGCCTTCATGCAACTTTCCGCGATTACCGTTGCGCTGAGCAGACTATGTTCCACAGGGTATCCTGTTCTCGGATCAATGGTATGAGAGCGGCGGACTCCGTTGTCATAGTAAAACTGACGATAGTTGCCTGATGTTGCCATACAAAGTGCCGGTGCAGTTATGATTTCCTGGATATCTTCCTGCTGTCCTGCCGGGTCGTCCACGGGCTTGGTAATTCCCACACGCCACGTCTCTCCTTGTGCATTTACTCCTTTGCACACCACTTCCCCGCCAATGTCAACCAAGTAGTTTGTGCAACCCTCGTCTTCCAAACAGGTTGCTACTACATCGCATCCTTCTCCTTTTGCAATGGCGCTTGCATCGAGCATGGTACGCGGGTCGGTTTTCCACAGGCGATTGTCAAAAACCGAGATGGTGCGGTAACCAACGAAAGAACGGAGGCTGTCGATGAGGTGTCCGGTGACTTGTTGCTGTTTGCGGAAACCGAATCCCCAAGCATTGACCAATGGCGCAACCGTGATATCGAAAGCCCCGTTTGTCAGCGAAGACACTTCTTCTGCCGTGGTGTACATTTTGAGGAAGTCTTCATTGAGCGTGGGGCTCTCGTTGCGGTTGATGCGGGAGATAAGGGAGGTGTCGTTGAATGTTGACAAGGAGCCGTCGAAAGCATTCAGCCGTGCCAATATGTCCTTCTCCAAGTCCTTCTTTGCCTGGTAGCGGATGGTGTAGTAGGTCCCGAATATCTTTCCCTGGTTGGTGTGGTAGGCAGGTTTTTTTTGTTCTTCCGGATAGAACCAGAGGAACACAACGGCTATTATCAAGAACAGAACGGCACTAAACGGCTTGATGTATTTCTTTTGCATGACAAGGCTATATTATCAGGATGACGGTTCGACAGTGACAGATAATCTGCTCATTACTAATAAAGCCACAGTCCGACTCCGATGGCACCATTGAGCCGTTGGTTGCAGTAACTGTTCCGTATTTCCGGTACGAGGTTCTCTTTGTTTATTCCATAGGTGTTTAACATTCCGATGGCGTAAACATCAAGAGTGAAGTGTTCGCTTACTTCCAATTCCCAGTTCAGTTTGAGCGAGAGGTTGTTGAAGGCGAAGTTTCCCTCATAGAACGTATAGGAACTTTTCCACGGCGTCATTCCGACGGTCGGAGTGAGGGTGAAATTGAGTGGAAGATTGATGTCGTAGGACACTTCTATGTAAGACGAGTAAGCCCGTTTCATATTGAAAGTGGTGTCGGTACCGTTTATGACGGGGTTGGCTTCGTCAATGTATTTGTCGTCTCCGGCAACGTAGGTATACCATCCCAAGTGAAGAGGGACAGCCTCCAAGACATCGCCCAGACTGAATTCAGCGAAGACTTCAGTCTGCGTAGTGCTATTTGTTTCGTTCAAGTAATCGCTGTACCCGCTTCCTTTGAAATCGAAGTACTTGCTGCCATCGAAATAATAGAGATGGTTGACGCCGACGGTGAGACCTGCTATGGTGTAAGACAACTTGACATCCAACTCTGGTGCGAAAGTCTCGAAAGTATAGTCCTCGGGACTCAGGTTCGCCCATCCTTCAATGGTGAGCCCTCCATAACCGATGGAAACATCGGGCTGGAACGCCAATCCTCCGAAACGCATACCACGCCACAGATAAGCAGAGGTTACATCGGCTCCAACAGACCATTCGAAGCCCGGAAAGTTGAAAGCCGCAACAGATTGTGTGCCCAAGAAGCACAGGAACAATAAAGGCAGGAAAGTTTTTTTCATGTGTTATACTATTACTTGCTATGAGATTATAAAACGAGACACAAGGTTTCCTTGAAGTGTGTGCTTCACGGAAACCTTGCATTTAATGTGTCAGAAATATACTTCCGGAATTATACATTCCCATTCTCCCAAGCGATACGCAGGGCGACTTCCAAGATACGAGTGTCATCCAATACCACCAATCCTCCGTCAGGTCCCGGTTCGATATGCAATCCCGTTCCTCCCTCGGCTTGGCCACCAAAATAAGCCCGTACTGCATCGGCACTGATGTCCAATTCTTCTGCAATTCTGTTCATGCTACCGCTTGGCAGACTGTCTTTTACCTTGCGCAGTTGGTTGAATGTTACTGTCATAGTCATAATAATTCCTTTTTATATGGGTTAGTATTAGATGTTTTCTTTTCGGCCACTAAATTACAACATTTCCTCCATACAAACAAACATTTTCTTCTCTTTTTATCTTTTTTGTGTAAGTCTTTGCAAATTAAAGATATTTGCATATCTTTGCCGTCGGAAAGGATAATACTATGAAAGCAACCACGATACGAACACATTTATTAGTTCATCTTTTTGCGTTGGCACATGCATTGGTTGTATTGTGTTTTTCGCTGTTGAATTGGTCGGACGAGATACCATTGACGTGTTTGACTATTTTGATGATAATTCTCGTGGCCAGAACATACGATTTTCCTCTTGATCTTTCCGCTGTGATTGCACTATTATTTTGTTTTGCAGGGTTCTTCATGGGTTCGGAAGGCGGGGAGATACTACATTCGCTCATGGGTACAGGCTGGCAACCCCTCTCAAACATCATTACCACTTTTTGTGTTACCGAATTATTAGGTTGGGCAACTTATCTGATTGTCACAAAGATCAGGGCGAATGGCACGGATGCAGATACAGAAGCGAAATAGTATATTTCAGATATTGGCGGCAGTACTTGTAGTACTTTTCTTCCGCATTTTCTATGTAGATATATACAGGAACATACAGGACAAGTTAGAGTTTCGAGCCGTAGATCACCTATCCTTGTTTTTTGAGAATACGTGGGCTATCCTGCTCACTTTCGGGTTAGACACATTTCTTGTGTTGTACATCAGCAAACGTTTGTCGTATATAGACAAGTCGTCGCGACGTTTGTGGATTGACTTAGGGCTGGTTTTTGCGGTATCTTTCGTGGGTTTGATACCGATGTATCTTCCACAAATTGTTCACAGCGGGTTGACGGAGGCGGACAAGTGGACAATTATGTTTTCATATCTTGCATTGCTGCTCATCAATATGGTATATATAAGCATATTGGACATGACAGTGTTCTTCCGCCAATCACGCAAGTCCATAGCCAACGAGCGGGCAAAGAAAGACGATGCCCAGTTCCGGTATGCTTTGCTGAAAGCCCAACTCAATCCGCATTTTCTTTTTAACAGCCTGAACATATTGGATTACTTGGTGCAGAATGGTGAGAAGGTTAGAGCCAGTGAGTTTATCCGCAAGTTGGCGAATGTGTACAGATACTTTCTGCATATAGACGAGCAGGACCTGGTGACGATACAGACAGAGCGGGAGTTTATAGAGACCTACATTGATTTGCTTCATGAGCGGTATGCGGAAGGTCTTCATGTGGATATAGATATTCCCGAGGAGTTCTCCCAAACCAACATTATTCCTCTGAGTCTGCAGATATTGGTGGAGAATGCCATCCAGCACAATGTTGTGAACCAGGCTCATCCGTTGACTATCGGTATCGGTTTTGAGAATAACAGGATATACGTAAGGAACAACTTACAGCCTCGTACATCGTTGGCAAGCAACGGCATCGGTCTCAGAAACTTGCAGGAACAATATCTGAACAAGAGCGGTTTGCCGATTGAGATTGTGAAGACGGACTCTATGTTTACGGTATATCTGCCTCTTTTATGAGGACGGGCAGGACAGAAAGTGACAGCGAACAGAAATTGTAAAAAGGAAAGTCAAACAGAAACGATATGAGAGTGTTTATAGTAGAAGACGAGTTTGCGGCGCAAGCGAATTTGCGTCGTCTGCTTACCAGTAATTTCACGGATATAGAGATAGTGGGTGTAGCCGATTCTGTTTATGCGGCAGTTCTTTGGCTACAGCACAATGAGGCAGACCTCATTTTTATGGACGTAGAACTCTCGGACGGAGTATGTTTTGAGATATTCCAGCAGATAGACGTAACTGCAAAAGTGGTTATCACCACGGCTTATGACAACTATGCCATCAAGGCTTTCCGAGTGAACAGTATAGACTATCTGCTGAAGCCGATAGACACGGAGCAACTGGCAGCCGCGGTTGCCAAATGCAGAAAGAATGAAGAGCAGATGCCGACGGGTGCGATGTTCCGTCCGCTTTATACGGATACAAAGCATGAGACTTACAAGCAGCGTTTTATTGTCCGTCTGGGTGACCAGATACGTATCATCAAAGTGGAGGATATCGCTTACTTCATATCCAAAGACAAGACGACTTACTTGGTTACGACCCAGGACAAACGGTATATTGTGGATTTCTCGCTGGACGTGATAGAGACCAAACTGGATCCCGCTCAATTCTTCCGTACCAGCAGACAATGCATCGCAAACATCAATGCCATCAAGTTGGTGAACCGGCATTTCTCGGGTCGTCTGAAGTTGCAACTTGTTCCTCCCACAGAAGATGATGTGTTTGTATCAAGAGTGCGAACCAGTGATTTTATGCATTGGATAAACCAGTGAGACTCCCCCGGTTTAGGGTTTAGGGTTTAGGGTTTAGGGACGTGGAGAGTGTTGCAAGTTGAGGAGTTGATGGATGTTATGCCAAAACCTACAAACTGCAACCTCTTGGATTTCTATTCATTTCTCCTGATGGGAGTAGTTATAACGTCGTATTTCATCGAGAAGTCGTAGAGAGTGATGCTTGGGGATTTCGGGAATAGGGCGGATAGGACTAATTAGTCAGATTAGACAAAGGGACTAATTGGGCAGGTGGGCTTAATCTAATGAGTAATCTGCCGGCGGGAGGTGTTTCGGGAAGGTTTATTTGCTGAAAAGTTGTTGCACAAGGGATACCAGAATCAGTATCAGACAGAAGAACGTGCATGTGTTGCGTGCGAGAAGCCACCGAAACAGAAACCAATCCATCCCTGCAGTCTTGTACTTTTCCCAGTTTCCCATAGGTCCCATCCACCAACTGGGCGTGTCGTTCCGAGGACGATTATTGGCATAGAGCCACGTGGAGTAAATCAGATAGACCGACATGGGGAGCGTGAGCAATGTGAGCAGGTACCAAGGACTCCACCATCCCAAAGCGACCCCCATACCTAACAGACAGAAAGGAAGGAGAGCGAAGATGCCTACAAAAGCAATCATCCGTTTCGTTGTTCCCAACAGACGTGCAAAGGTCATCTTACCAAGTGCTGCATCGGCACCAACTTCCATTACAGAATGTACGTACAAGATATTGATGACGAGACAACCAATACCCGTGCTGAGGCAGAGCATCTTCCATGAGAAGAGCATCCCCGTAAGTGCCGATTGCACACCAAGCATAAGCAACGGTCCGAACATGAGTCCGATGGTGAGTTCCCCTAATCCATGGTAGCAAAGGCGCAGCGGGCGTCCGGAGTAGTTGATTCCGATGAAGAGTCCCAACAGTGCATAGAGAAGAATACCCAAGGTGGCGTGAAAACCGTGCAGAAGCCATTGTGCAATGAACGTGACGGCTCCCATGCATGCGGCAACAGAGAGGAAGATAATGATTACATCTCTCAAGTCTTTGACGGTGGCTTGCCCGTCGTGCAGGTAGTGGCACTTGTCCATACGGGCACGGACGCTCGTACTGCATACCTCTTTGCGCGAGCGGCTGTCTTGCAGGTAATCGAAATAATCGTCGGCAAGGTTCATACCAAGATGTGCGAAGCATACTCCTATGACGACGGGAATGGCGAGCCAGCCGATGAATCCTTCCTGCGGGATACAGAAAACGACGGCGGTGAGGGCGGGGAGCAGTGACTGCGGTACGGAAACGGTGCGGCTGTTGCCGAACCAAAACTTGACTTTATTCATATAAGGGCGTCTTTTCGGTGCAAAGGTAGTATCTTTCGGTAGGTTGTGCAAGATCGGGACTCCGCTAACCGCCGTCAAATTGACCGTAAATTCCTTCTCTAAAGTGCTATTAAAGGCGTTGTATGGCACGATAGTTCTCCGTTAATTGCCGTATAATATGCCGTTAATTTTCTACGCCAGGAACTTCTTTTATCTCCATTAAAGTGCCATGAAAAACCGCGGACGAGGCGTCCGCGTCCCCGGTGAGGCTCCGTTAATTACTGTTTTCTTCTCCATTAATTGCCATACAGGCGTTTAGTTCTCCGTTAATTGCCGTCAATAAGTCGTTAATCAAGGTTTCTGTTTTCTCCATGAACAGCCATTAAAACACCATGAAAGGCATTATCGAATGCCATGGGGCTCCGCTAATTGACGCAAAGAAATCTTCCAAGGGAGAATTTATGATAGACATCCTAGTTGTTCGAGAAATTATAGGAGGGGAGATGGTTTATTCTTGTTCTCGCGTTCAGGGGTCGATGAGGTCCCGATGAGGGGTCGTGGAAGAAAGGCGGATGGAAGGAATTTCTTGGGAACCCGAATGAGACTTGGAAGAGAACAGACGGAAAGCAATGCACTATTTGCAAGTGTTGTCTTTTATAAAAGGCGGCTCTTTTGACATAACCTTGCGGATAGAGACAAGGAAGTGAATTTTTACGATGATAATCTTAAAAAAGGAACTTTTTCACACTTCTTTTCCATTCGGTTTCTTTTTGTGACCATAACAAACGTAAATTTTTTAATAAGGCGAGATATTGTGAGAGGTGATGTGTTGCCGTAATTTTGCAACGTGGATAACGGGGCAAGACATGAACCAAACTATTTTGTAATGAAACAGACTTACTCTTTTATAGCAGTAATTGTAACTGCGTGGTTTTTAGGTGTAAATGTAATGGCACAGCAAGTGCCGAATGCAGATTTTGAGGATTGGTCGGCTGCTAAATTTGACGGGAACATACAACCTGCGAATTGGAATGCATCCAACGTGTCGCAAATGGGTTTCCAGTTTAACTTTGCCTACCGCGAAACAGGACATTCGGGTTATGCATTGCGAGTACAGGGTCAAGAAGTAGGTGCAGCCTCTTTCACAGAGACCTCCCCCGGGTATGTTTCATTGGGGCAGCCTTGGGTGTATCTAAAGGATTTTGCTGCAATAAAAGAAGCCACTGCAGGAACTTACGGCGGCGTGGCGTGGACGTGGCGTCCTGACACGATGGAGGTTTGGATCAAGAGGACAGGGAACAAAACTTCAGAAGAGGATTACTACCTGCTTTATTATGCGTGGTCGGGAACGGCACAGGGAACATCTTACAGAGGCAAGAACGGGAAATGCACATCGGTCACGAAGACAGACGAAGAGAGTGATATCCGTCAGGCTTTGGATGGGAACGAGTGTACGACAAGCCGTTTTGCCAAACAGATTGCCGAGGGAATGGTGAGAGAGAGGCAGGAGTATTCAGACTGGACATGTATGAAAGTTCCCATCTATTACATGAACAGTGATGTTCCTGAGAAAATGAATATCATCTTCTCAGCCAGCAACTATCCGAATTTCCGCGCCAACTCGGGTCTTAATGCCGGCAATGCGTTGTATGTGGATGATGTGCGCTTGATTTATTCATCAAAGATACAAAGTCTGTACATCGGCAACAAACGCTGGAACGGATTTGACCCGAACAGCACGGAGGAACAGGTGTATTCGGTGGGTAATGCGACCACTATTCCTGCGGTATATGGTATGCGCGGTGAGGGAACGTTGCAGAATGCCCGCGGAGACCAAGCGAATTTTACAGGAAGACGTTTGTCGGAGAATGAGTTAGTTATTCTGCAAGAGGGAAGCATAGACGGGGAACCGATGATTATAGAGGTGCGGGCGGAAGACGGCAGTTCGACCACGATCTACAAGATCAAGTTTGTGAGCCAGCCTTCGAACAATGCCCGTCTTGCCACAATAAAAGTGAATGGCGAGCCCCTCCAAGGTTTTAACGGCTATATCACTTCGTATAATGTGGCCCTTCCTTACGGTACGACAGCGGTTCCCGTGGTGGAATACATCAAAGGAGAAGATATGCAGGAAGTGACTTATTCGGCGGCAACTTCTCCGACAGGAACGGCTACGCTGGCGGTGAAAGCGGCTGACGGAAAAGCCACGATGCTGTATACCTTGAATTTTTCTATTGCTCCTTTGTCGGACAATACGTTGCAGGGAATACGCGTGAATGGCGAAGCAATACCGAATTTCAGTCCGATGCAGACCATTTACAAGGTGGAGTTGCCACTATCGACTACGGCAATGCCGCAAGTGGAAGCGGTATCCGCTTATCCCGCAGGGGCGCAGACGATCGTTCACACAGCACCTGCCACGATAGACGGAGGACAATACCAGTTGGCAGTTTCCACCCCCGGAAATCCAACGCCGAAAGTATATAAATTGAATTTCAAGATAACGGCATCGACGTATTCGTATCTTTCAGGGCTGCAGATGGATGGAGGATATATATCCTCTTTCAGTCCGGAGCAGACGACTTATTACGTAAATCTTCCGTTGGGGACGACAGCGTTGCCGAAGATCAGTTACACGGCAGGCGACGCTTATCAGACAATAGGGATGGAAGAGGGCGGCATAGACGGTACGACACGTATTACGGTAACGGCTGCGGCAGGCAATCAGACTATTTATAAGATTGTCTGCACGACAGAGAAATCGTCGGTTTGCACGCTGAAGAACATCTTCTTGGACGGAAAAGCGATAGACGGATTTTCTTCGGAACAGACGGTGTATGACATTGTTTTGCCGATAGGCACAACACAGTTGCCAAAGATTACTTATACACAAGGTGACGAGTATCAGACTGTTAGCGTGCAGGAAGGCGGTATGGAGGGAGTTACGCGCATATCGGTAGTTGCCAACGACGGGACAACGAATTTGTATCAACTGCGTTTTTCGGTGGAGAAATCGGAGAATAACCGTTTGCAGATGATATATCTGAACGGCGAGCCTCTTGCCGATTTCGCCCAGGACAAGACGGAATATACCATATTGCTTGCAGAGGGGACGACCATGCTGCCTGAAGTGAGTTGGCTGGCAGGAGATGCTTATCAGACAATTACTTACCGTGCCGCATCTTCGCTTAACGGTGATGCCCGCATCGTAGTAAAACCCGCATCGGGGGCTACGACGACATATATTATACGATTTTCGTTGCAACTGAACAGCAATACGAATCTTGAGAATATCTATTTGGACGGGAATCCTTTGAGTGACTTTGCGGCAGATACCTACGACTATACGATTACATTGCCTCAAGGAGAATCGACATTGCCAAGTATCACATTTGACAAAGCCAATGACACGCAACGTGTGCTTCAACTGACGGAAGGCTATACGGTGACCCTGCGAGTGACGGCGGCCAACGGAGATATGGCAACCTATACGTTGCATTTTGAGGTGGTGAAATCAAGCAATGCCTTTCTGAGTATGATTTACTTGGACGGCAGTCCGTTGGAAGGTTTTGACAGCGAAACACTTTCAGGCTATGAGGTAGTATTGGATGACTTGACGAATCTGCCTGTTATAACTTATGACAAGGAGCCAGGTCAGCGTGTGACCGTGATAACTCCTGTAGGCGAAGGCAAGGTGACTATAGAGGTATGTCCGGAAGAAGGCTCCTGCAACAAGTATGTTATTCATTTCCGTAAGAAAACGACCAATACCGTCCAACTGAAAAATATCTTCTTGGACGGTGTAGCATTGAGCGGTTTCCAACCTACGACATATACATATAATCTGCAGTATGAGAAGGCGTTGCCGACAGTGACTTACGAAGCCTTTTCTTCTCCAGCCGTGAATATATTATACGAAAAGGAGAAGGTGACGATATTGCTGTCGGACGGCAAAGAACAGAATACCTATACACTGCAATTTGCGCAGCACTTGTCGGAGAATGTGGCACTGAGCGATTTGTTAGTGAATGGTGTATCTCTTGACGGTTTTATGCCGAGTGAATTGAACTATACTTATACACTTCCTGTGGGTGCAGACAAACCAGAGGTTGCTTTTGTGAAACAGGATGCTCTTCAACAGGCAACTGCAGGCTGGGAGGACGAAACGACTTATGCTATACAGGTGACGGCTGCCAATGAGCAGGAGAAACAGACTTACCGTATCCAGTTTGAACGGACGCCGGATGACGACTGCCAATTGGAGGACATTCTGCTGAACGGTGTCTCCTTGTCAGGCTTTGCATCGGATAAGTATTCCTACAACATAGACCACGTGCAAGGAGAGGCTCTGCCGGAATTGACTTATGTGAAGAAACCCTCACAGACGGTGGTTTATGCACAGACTACCAACCGCCGGCAAACACTGCTCGTGGTGGCAGAGAACGGGGCGGAGGCGCGATATACGATAGACTATACGGATATTGTTTCCAAAAACGCATCGTTAAACGGGATATTGCTGGACGGACTATCTTTGGAAGGTTTCCGTTCCGATAGTTTTTCCTATACAGATACATTGGCATGGCGCACCAAAGTAGTGCCTGCAATAACTCCTATCCTCGGACAGGCGGGACAACAGACTACGATTTATTATTCTGGTGTGAATGGCATGACACGGATCCATGTGGTTGCAGAAGACGGGGTAACGACGGCTGATTATAGTATATTGTTCCCTGTGAAAAAGTCGGCAAATACGTTATTGGAGAGTGTGACAGCGGCAGGGGTAGAGTTTGACTTTGCCCCTGAAACGACGGAATATACTATAGTTTTGCCTTATCAAATGAATGAGGCACCTTTGCTTTCGTATGAAAAGCAAGAGGAGGAACAGCGTGTGGATTACTTGGCAGCAAGCGTGCAGGACACATCTTTGCTTATTGTGACAGCCGAGAACGGAGACAAACGGACTTATCGTTTTGCTTTCCAGAAGACTTACAATGACAAGAAGAACCGGTTGGAAGCGATACTCGTCAATGGTATTGCCGTTGATATGGATGCATTGGCGGAGATAGATTCAACCCACTTTTCGCTCACGCTGCCATTGGCTTATGGGGCAACAGATTGTAACATCTCTTGTGTAAAGGCTTTTGATGAACAGACCTGTTTGATAGAACCCGGCGGTTTGTTGCAACCCACGAGGATACTGTTATATAGCAACCGACCGAATGAACTTCCCGTAGAATACAGCATCATACCGCAATTAGATACACAATCGCCTGCCGTATTGACTTCATTGTCTGTGAATGGTGTGCCTTTGGCGGATTTCAATAGGAACAAGTTCTCTTACATATTGACTACTTCTTCTGTGCCGAATTTCACTTACACCGCTGCGGAAGGCGTGCAGGTTACTCAATTGGGCTGGGGAGCAGATTCGAAGTCATGGTCTGTGAAAGTGCAGGCAGACGGATATGAAAATACGTATAGAGTTGTGATGCATAATCCGAATGATGCTATACCCAATGGTGAATTTACGGAGTGGACGAATGCTGCCAAACGAACATCTGCCATGAAGCCTGTATCATGGCAAGTGGCAGCGGACTATGCAGATTCCTATAGTAGGGCATCTACTGGTACAGAGGTCAGACAGGGAGATGGTGTGGCTTCATTCTACACTGAAAAATTGTCAGACGTATTGGATTGGGGCGGAGGTGGTATCCCTGCAATAGCCACTTTGGGAACATTGAAATTTGAGTGGGGTGTAAGCGGCAATACATCATCTAAATTTAAGGGTGGTATAGCATTCCGAAATACTCCTGACTCTGTGGCTATACGTTATCATCATGTTAAGAATTCCGGAAGTGGTGCCTTGTTTGCATTCCGCTTTTGGGGTATAGAGATGGAAAATAATGTAGAGACCGAATATAAAATGGACTACTTGGCAGAAGAGACGACTTCTGATTATGTGGTATATACGCACCCGTTACCAACGGATGGCAAGAATATCCAAAGTATGAACATTGCCATTAATGCCAGCAATCAGAATGATCATGTGAAAGGTGGTACGGAACTTCATGTGGATTATCTCCGGTTTATCTACAACAGTCGTCTGAAAGGGGTGCTTGTAGGTGGAGAGGAGGCTGCCATCAACGATAATCAAATTTCCTACACATTGGCATCTTCGGAAGATTTCTTATGTCCTCAATTATCATTTATCGGTGAAGTTTCTGACCAAACGCAGACCGTTACGTGGGGCGATGAAATCAACAATATAAGAACTGCTACGATAAGAAACTACGCCGAGGATGCAACCTTTACGGACTATACTCTCAGCCTACGGAGACCTCTCTCTGCGATCAATACTTTGCGGACAATACTTGTGGACGGACAGCCTGTAAAGGATTGGAACCCGACCAAGGAAGAATATACGTTGCAACTTTCGCCGACTGAAAACTTGCCTTCCATAACGGCGGAGCGAATGAGTCATTTGCAGACGGTCAAAATGGATGCAAGTGCAGATGAGGTCCGCTATACGGTAACTTCGGAGGCGGGCGTAGAGCGTGTTTACACTATCCGTATTCAGCGGCAATTGTCAAGCGATGTAACGTTGAAAAACCTTGTTGCAGATGGAATCACGTACGATGCTTCCATGACAGACTATACCGTGTCCGCCCCTGTAATGCCTGATATTACATTTGAGAAACAATCTGACGGTCAGAAAGTATTCCTGCAAGGTGGAACAATTACGGTTACAGCCGAAGACGGGACAACAGGACAATATCGAATCAATTGGCAGAAACCTACTACAACCACCTCAGGTGCTTTGACGATGATTTCGGCGGATGATGTGGAACTGCAATCCTTCAGCAAAACCACCTATCGCTATCAAGGCAAGAAGCCTGCCGTTACGGCGTTTGTGCGTGAGTTCGACACAGACTCTGTGGTACAGATAGTCAACGAGGATTCAATTGTTTGGGATGTCTATGGAACAGAGCAGCACAGATATGTATATGCTTTCCCGAAAACACGGTCAGCACAAACCAATTTGGCAGGTATATTGTTAAATGGCACGGCGTATGACGAGTTCCTGCCTTTGCAGAGCAGTTATGTCTTGTCATCTGATGAGGACTTGGATCTGCAATTCCTTCCCGCCGATGAAGGACAAACGCTCACTATCGAACGAAACGCCGGAATAATCTCCGTGAAAGTGCAGGCGGAAGACGGAACACGGAGAGCGGAACCCTATGTTTTTACTTTGTCTAAAGAAAGTTCCGACAATCCATATCTGCAGATGATCTACCTCAACGGGGAACCATTGAACAACTTCCAACCCGATAAATTACAGTATGAAATCATATTGTCTGCACATAGTCCGAAGAAACAACAGCCTCAATTGCCGGATATTACCTACTTGTTAGGGCAGTCGGAGCAAACTGTAACAATCGAAACTGCGCCTATGGGAAAGGTTTCTTATCTTGTCGTAACGGCAGAAGACGGCAACCGCCAGGCTCAGTATGAGTTGCATATAATGGCAGAACCTTCGCACAACGCTTATTTGAGTGGGATATATGTGAACGGCAAATCTGTTTCCTATTTCGATTCGGAGAATTACCGTTACTCTGCCCAAGTCAGTGGTTCGGAAGTCGATTTGCAATACTCCACGGAAGACCGTTTCCAGACGATAACCGTTGAAGAACCTGAGACTGGTTTGCAGGTCATCACGGTCCTGGCGGAAGATGGAGCCACTACTCACCAATATGCGGTACAAATCTATCAGGAAACACTCTCCGATAATGCTAATCTGCGTAATATCCTGCTCAACGGGGAAGCCTTTTCTGCATTCGATGCTGAGTCGGAAGATTTTCTCTCCAAACAGTTGCGTTATAACATCAAAATGCCTACTGCTGCCGCTCGTCCCGATTTGTATGTAGTGCTTAGCGAGGCAGGGCAGTCTTGGGAATTGCTGAAGGGAAAAGATGTGGATACCATACGTGTCACTGCCGCTGACAGAGTTTCAACGGACGATTATATCATCAATTTCGTACGCAAGAAGTCTGGCAACGTAAGTCTGAGCAATATCTATGTTGATGGTATTCCTTTGAAAGACTTTAATAGTGAGACCTTTGAATATTCAGTCTCCTTGCCTGTGGGAACACAGGAGTTGCCTGTAGTGGATGTCCAAAAGTCGGAGCCGGTGCAAACAGTCTCACCACTTTGGTCTGGGAATGATTATAGTTGCACTGTTATGGCGGAAGATGGGGCTATGCGTACATATAAGATTCGTTTCTCGATCCTTCTTTCCGCTGCGGATACTCTTTCTATGATTTATGCCGATGGCTTGCCTTTGGAAACGTTTATGCCGCATCGCTACTATTATGCACATAACCTGCCTGCCGGACAGAAACAGATACCTCAACTCTCTGTAGAGCAGGCTGATCCTTGGCAGACCGTCACGGTGGATACAATCGTTTCGCCTTTGTCTGTGACCTACCAGTTCAGTGTCCTCGCGCAGAATGGACGGAAAAATGTCTATACCGTAGTATATAACCTCCTGCAGTCTTCCGACAATACCTTGGAGGCGATTATGGTGAATAACAGATTGTTGCAGGATTTCTCGCCGGAGCAGTTGGAATACACCTACATACTGTCCGCTTCGGAGACTGTTGTTCCCGAAGTCGCTTATTTGCAGAATACGGATTTGGAAAATATGCAGCAGGTGCAAGTCCTTTCTCCGAGTGAATTGGTTCGCAAGATCGTGGTCACGGCAGAGAACGGAAACGAAAGAACCTATTCCATATATTTCCAACGTCCTCTCTCAGGCAATGCTTTCCTCAAGGAAATACGCTACGGCGGGCAGCCGCTTGCTAATTTCGATGAAGAGATTCTCACGTACCATGTCTCGCTTCCCTATGGAACGCAGGCAATGCCTTTGATTACGTTCGTGAAGAATGAAGAAGAACAGAATGTCACAATCTCTTCTGAAGGGTGGAAGGTCGATTTGAAAGTGGTGGCTGTCGATGGAACGGTGGCAACGTATACGATAACCTTCTCCGTCAGTCGGAGTGATAACGACCAATTGTCTCTCATCACGCTTGATGGCGAACCTCTTGCAGAGTTCGATCCTGCCGTGTCCGAATACCATATCAGTCTTCCGTATGATGCAGGTAAGACGCTTCCTGCTGTTGATTGGAAAACTGCTGATGAGCAACAGGTGGTTACCATGTCACAATTTGGCGATAATACCATAGCTTTGCAGGTAACGGCGGGTGACGGGGAGAATGTCAACGAGTATCTGCTCTCGTTCACGGTCGAACTCTCTCCCGTCAATACCTTGTCCGACTTGAAAGTCAAGGGGGCTACGGTAGAGGGATTCTCCCCAGATATTTTCGAATATACTTTCTCTTATCCTGCAGGATCCTCCGAAGAGGACTTCTTTACGATGGCGGATGTCACTTACCAACTGACCGATTCGACATCTGCGGCTACTGTCTTCTTGCAGGATAAGAATACTGTCATCATCTCAGTCGTGGCTGCTTCGGGCGATGTGTTGGCGTATGTCCTTCGTCAGGAGATTGCCCTTTCAAGCAATGCCTTCTTAAGTGAGATAAAGGTGGATGGCGAACCTCTCGCAGATTTCTCGCCCGAACAGTTCTCCTATGAGTATCTGCTCTTGGAGGGAAGTATATTGCCGGCATTTTCTGCTGCCGCACAAGACTCTGCAGCGGAAGTGAACATAACAACGGCAGATATTGGCGAAGTATCCTATATCTATTGTACGGCTCCCGACGGAACGGAATATGAGTACACCATTCTCTTCCGCTATGCCGACATCAATACAGGGAAAAATGCTTCGGAGAACGATGTAATCTTCAAGCATATTCCCGGAACAAACCAATATATTGCTGCCACTATCCGCCAGAATGTCAAAGTCGCCTTGTACGATGCTTTTGGTCACCGGTTGGCACTCCGCGAAGTGCCGGTGTGCAACCCGAATGTGGCTACAGTGGTCACCGGAGACAAAGGACAGGACATCTTTGCCGACATCGATTCCACTACGGATGGGGCCATCATCACGCTGGATTACACGGGGAAAGCATTCTTCTACGTTTTCTTCCAGAACGAAAAGAACCGCATCGCCTCTGGCAAAGTTATGCTCGCTTATTGAAACAAAGTGAGTTGACCCTGTTATAAAAACAAAAAAGTCCCTGTTGTTCGCTTGCCGGACAATGGGGACTTTTTGCATACTCCTTTTCAGCCAACCGACAACAGCATTGCTGTCCTCTAAGAAGAAGACTGTGGATGGCTTTCATGTAGCCGGTCTCAACGACCCCTCAACGACCCCTCATCGACCCCTGAACGAGAGGATCACAAAATTGGATAATGGAGATATTAGCCCTCCTTTGGAGGGGTTGGGGGAGGTCTAAATTGTCCAATCGTAAATAATATGCCCCCTATAGACTAATTCGTCCAATTCCTCCCATTTCTCTATAAATCAAAGTCTTACTCCCTAGAACATCTCGATAAAATAGAACGTCTATAATAAATAGCCCCATCGGCAACATTAGAGTAAAAAGCGAGGGTCAGCGTGTCTGTTACATCGGCTGTGTGTCGGATGTCTTTCCCCCTCCCGACACATAGTCGGTGACTTTTCTTTTGTTTCTTTTCTTTTGGTCACGCAAAAGAAAAGAAAGGTATATACATAAGACTCATATATTTCAAGTAATGAGGAAAATGGGTGAACTTGATTCCACCAACGGGTTGGCATATAATTTGCTGCATATAAAGCAGTCAAATAATAAACTATTGGAGTATGAAAGAACTGTTTAAGCCATTGATTATTGGCATTAGTTTGGTCGTGTCTGTCACTATCATCGTGGTGACAATTGGCAGTTGGGTGCATTCTGCGGGTACGGTGTCTGTCACGGGATTGGGAGAAACCACTTTCTCGTCCGATCAGATTGTTTGGCGTGGACGTATCCTCGTCGAGAACCACGACCAACTGCAAGGATATAAGCAGATAGAGGCAAACCAAAAGAAAGTAATGACCTATCTGCAGGAACAGGGTATTCAGCCTTCCGAGGTGACTTTCTCGTTTGTAGATGTGCAAAAGGATTACGAAAGCATTTATCAGGCAGGAAACTATGCCGGAAATCGCTTCATAGGCTATTCCCTCAGCCAATCGTTCACCATCACCTCCTCCGAGGTGGATAAGGTGGAACGTATCTCTCGGGAAATTTCTTCTCTCATCGCGCAGGGTATCAATATAGAGTCCTACACTCCTGAATATTACTACACGGCGCTCAGCAACCTCAAATTGGATCTCATCGAGAAAGCGTCTCACGATGCCTATGTACGTGCAGAGAAAGTGGCTACCAACGCAGGAGCCAAGTTGGGAAAAGCGGAATCTGCCAATCTTGGCGTCTTCCAGATTACTTCTGCCACCGGAGAGGAAGAGTACTCCTACGGAGGCACTTTCAATACGGGCAGTCGGGAGAAAAAGGCACGCATCACGGTTCGCATGGTCTATCGTTTGAAGTAGCGGAAACGATTTCCATATAAGAAGAAAAAGAGACTGACACAAACATGTGCCGGTCTCTTTTCCGTTGTTGGAATCCCTATTCCGTGCAGTTCCGGCAGATGGCTGTCTCCCGTCGGTTGTGCATAACCTGTTCTCTGTATTGACGTGCTTTGCCACCGAACCAAATCCTTGGCAGCGGTTCTGTGGCGATGTTGCCGAACGTATGTTCCCGATCCTTGTCGAAGCAGCAGGGTAGCACATTCCCTTCTGCATCTATCACGCAACCGCTCCAGAGACGGTGACAATGGTTCTTTATCTTCTTCCGTAGTACGTATTCACCCGTTTTGTTTTGCTTGTAGCGTGAATGGCGTGGCTCGGTGGGCATCAGCGGATTTCCTCCGGAATAGTTGTAGAACTGGGCGGTCTTCAGGGTAAGTATGTCTGCACCCATTTGGCGGTACTGCCGTTTCAGAGCCGCCCATTCCCTCTCGTTGCTGCGTAGCCGCAAACACTGCAGTTCTATCACGAGGTCTGCTTTCTGTATCTGCTTTTCCTCGCGGAGATAACCTAATGCCGCTTTGGCTTTCTCTACGCTGCCGCCTGCTCGGTAGGCACTGTATGAAGATTGTGTCAAACCGTCCATGGAGATGATGATTCGGTCCAACCCCGATGCCGTCAACGCTTTTGCCGTTTCCCTGTCCAGCAACTGACCGTTGGTCGAGAGTAGGGTATATAGCCCGTAATCTTTCGTCAGATGAATCATCTCGGGTAACGCTTTGTTTAGCAGGGGCTCCCCCTGGAAATAGAAGATAAGGGTATGCAGCGTATCCGCATTCTCTTGCAGGAAATGGTCCAATTGCCCGATGGAAAACAGATGGTGTTCCCCGTCTGTTTTGCGCATTCCAACAGGGCATTCCGGGCAACGGAGCATACACCAGTCTGCCGGCTCTATGGCAACAAACGTGGGCCTGTGTCTCATTCTGTAGATGCCGAACAGACTCAATGCGTAACTTGCTTCGCACCGCCATAGGTTTTGCAGACGTTTCCATGTCATGCAACGACGGTAGGCACGTATTGTTTCCCGTATTGTCGCCATAAACGGTCGTGCAGGTGTTGCCTATTGCTTGATGCTGTTTAGCGGAATTTTCTTGATGCGCCTTTCGTGGCGTCCGCCCTCAAAATCCGAGCGGAAGAACGCATCCACAATAGCCATCGCCTTTTCTTCGCTTACAAAATTGGCTGGCAGTCCCAGCACGTTGGCGTTGTTGTGTTGTCTCGCCAGTTCCGCCAAACGGACATCCCAGCACAATGCTGCCCGGATGCCTTGGTGCTTGTTGGCGGTCATGCAAATGCCGTTGCCCGTACTGCAAAGCGTGATGCCGAAATCATACTCTCCCCTTTCTACGGCTTCCGCCAAGGGGTGGGCAAAGTCAGGATAGTCGCAACTCTCGGTCGAATAACAACCGAAATCAAACGTCGTGGCACCTTCCTTCTGAAGATGTTCTGCCACTTTCATTTTCAGGTTATAGCCTGCGTGATCACTCGCAAGGGCTATACGCAGTTCATTCATTGCTTTCATAGTTTTTTCCTTTGTCTGTTCTTGTCGTTGTTTCTTCATTGCGGGCCAACCGCCTCAGTATTTTTATTTTCTGCCGGCGTGAACTCTTTGCCCAATCCTCTGCTGTCATATCCAGCAATACGGGGTTCGTTTGCAGCCCTTCTGTGGAGGTCGCTGTCGGGTGGGCATTGTAGGGGCAACTCATTTGGCAGATGTCACAACCGTACAGGTGTTTGCTCACAATGTTGGCATATCGCTCTTCCAAAGGCTCTTTGCGCTCTATGGTCAGATACGACAAACACTTCCTCGCATCAAACATGGGCGATCGCAAAGCCCCTGTCGGGCAACTGCGCAGACATCGGTCACATTCGCCGCACTGCTCGTCCATGGGAGTAGAGTAGGGCGTCACTTCCTCATTGAGTAGCAATAGACCGATGTGGACGAACGAACCGAACTTCGGGTGAATCAACAAGTGGTTCTTGCCTATCCAGCCCAAGCCCGCCCGTTGCGCCCAACGCCGCTCCAATAAAGGGGCTGAGTCGCAAAAAATATGCTGCTTGTCGCTCACAATCAACTCGTCATGAGTCTGTTTCCGCAACAGGCACTCCAATTGATAGAGCCGTTGCCGCATCACATCGTGATAGTCGCACTTGCTTCGTCCCGATAAAGAGATGTAAGGAACACCTGCCGGCAATGGTTCCGTCTTGTAATAGTTGAGCAGCACGGCAACAACGCTCTTTGTACCCTCTAATAGTTGACGAGGGTCTGTCCTCTTTGCGAGATTCCTCTCCATGTATTGCATCGACCCTTGATAACCCTGTTCCAACCATTTCTTCAAGTAGTCATTGTCCTCTGCCAGATACTCCGCACGGGCCGCACCGGCAGCGTCAAAACCTGCCGACTTGGCACATGCTTCCAATGTCCTCAGCGTAAGCATTCTTCAATACGCTTGGGCAACTCGTCGAAGGGGATATTCCGACCTGTCACCTCGCCTTTTTTGTTCAGTAGGAAATAGGTCGGTATGTTCTGCACATTGTATGTCCGGTAACACATCCTGTTGTCCTTGTCGCTGTGGACTGTCACCCATGGCAGATTCACTGCACTTTCTGTCCACAACGCTGTGTCTGCATCGCCCGACACTTGGTATATTTCAAAACCCTTGTTATGGTATCGGTTATATAGTTCCCTCAACTCAAAGATGTAGGCATGGCTTTGTGGCATTCCTATGGCGGAAAAGTCCAAAAGTATCACTTTCCCACGCAAAGATGACAAACTCCTTTCCGTCCCGTTTTCGTCGGGAAGATTTATGTCCAAAAAGGCGTTGTCCGACTCTTTTATCAAGGTCTGCACCGCTTGCAATTGGGCGTTTTTGCGCTCCTGGCGGATTTCTTCGTCCACTGCCCCGTAGAGTTTTTTGCTACGCTCGGAGTCCGGCATAAACACTTTCCATGCAGTTGCGACGGCGGAAAAATAAATCCTGTCCGCCTGGTCTGCCAAGTCAAAGACGAACCGGCCGCCTTTGTGCTGGAGCAATGCATAGTAGGCAACAATGGACCGCGGGTCTGTCAGAATTATTTTGGCGGCTTTTTGCTTGTGTTCCGTTATGCTTTTCTCCTGCAGACTGCGTCTCAGTTCCGCAATCTGCACGGTCTTTTCAGAACCTTCTATCCTGGCGTTATAGGGCAAACTGTCTGGCGTCGATGTGATACGTACTTGCTCTGTTGAATCAATAGCGATGACCAGCACTTTCCCGTCAACCCTCAAACGGTAGAGTTCGGGATACTCTTCACGTGGCTGGCTGAAGCGGAACTTGCCGGTTCTGCCCAAACGGACGGAATCTATCGTCTCGGTTCTGCTCACGCCCATCCGATCCAGATAAAGCATACTCCCTTTCGCATCCGGGATTTCACCGCTTATCGAAAACTTTTCCTGCTGTTGGCAACCCGCCATCAACAGGATTGCCACGCAACTCAGTCCTATAACTAACGTCCTACGCATTGATCAAACTCGATAGATTGGTGGCGAATAGTTTCACGGCAATGGCAAGCAGTACAATGCCGAAGAACTTGCGGATGATGTATATTCCGCCTTCTCCGAACAGTTTCTGAATAAATCGGGTCGATTTCAACTCAATGTACACAAAACCCATATTCAGAAGCAACGCAATGCAGATATTTATAATGGAATATTCCGCACGGAGGGAAATCAGGGCTGCAAACGCTCCCGGACCCGCAAACAGAGGAAATGCCAGAGGGACGATCGACGAAGCACCCTTCGGCCCGGTATTCTTGAAGATCTCTATGTCGCACACCATCTCCAACGCCATGATGAAGATAATAATCGCTCCTGCCACGGCAAACGACTGTATATCCACATTGAATAACTTCAGTATCCATTCCCCCACGAAGAGAAACAAAAACATGATGATGGTTGCCACGGTCGTTGTACGTATGGCACTGATGTGTTCCCCCTTGCTTTCCAAGTTCAGTACAATGGGGATACTGCCGAGTGGATCAATGATGGCGAAAAGCACCATGAACGCACTCAATACTTGCATAATGCTGAAATCCATAGTATATCTTGTTGTATTGTTTGTTGACGTCTGCCCTGTTTACCAACCGATGTATGTTCCGATCTTGCTACATCTGTTTAAGAACGAAACCTTTCCGCACTTTTGGCGGTATGTCTTGCTTTGCCGGCTACAAAAATACAAAAACCGCTTCATATACACAAGCCCTCGTATTTTCCTCGCCAAATTTCCTATTCTCCTATTACAATATCTTCAAAAGTGTTGATGAGTTCTTTCTTATACGGATGCTCCACTCGGATGTAGTTTTCCGTAAACCCGCTCATGCGTCCCCCTCTCTCGCGCGCTTCCCATAGTACGGTGGCTTTCTCGCCTTGGTGTGCTGCATAGAAAGACTTCAGTTTCTTCTCCGAAAGGGTATGTAGTACCTCGCTGCGGCGTTTTCTTTCCTCTGTCGGAACAATGGGTGTTATCTCGAGCATCTTCGTGTTGGCTCGCTCCGAATAGGTGAATACGTGCAGTTGTGAAATATCCAACGACTCGATAAACCGGTAGGCTTCTTCGAACTTCTCTTCGGTCTCCCCTCGTACACCCGTCATCACGTCCACTCCGATAAAAGCCTTCGGCATCAGTGTCTTTATTTTTGCCACCCGTTCGGCAAACAGTGCCGTGTCATAGTGCCTTTTCATCAATCGCAGCACCTCATCGCTTCCGCTTTGCAAAGGAATGTGGAAATGGGGTGCAAAGTGCTTGCTTTTAGCCACAAAGGCTATTATATCGTCTGTCAGCAGATTAGGTTCGCAACTCGAAATTCTGTATCGTACATCCGCATCCGTCTCGTCCAAGGCGCGAAGCAGGTCAATAAACTTTTCATCTGTACTGCGCCCGAAATCCCCTATGTTCACGCCGGTCAGGACAATCTCTTTGGTGCCCCTTCCGGTTGCTTGCCGTGCTTCTCGGACAATCGATTCAATACTTCCGTTCCTGCTTTTCCCGCGCGCAAGAGGTATGGTGCAGTAGGTGCAGAAATAGTTGCAGCCGTCCTGCACTTTCAGAAAACAGCGCGTTCGGTCGTCCCACGAAACCGACGGGTGATACTCGTCTGTTTCACGGATGGCGGATGTCTGTATCGCTTCATGCTGTTCTTCTATCCGGTCTATGAAAGCGGGAATACCGAATTTTTCGTTCATGCCCAATACATAATCCACGCCCTCTATTTCCGCCACTTCACCTGGTTTCAGTTGGGCGTAGCAGCCTGTTACGATTAGTGTCGCATTGGGGTGTTCTCGGCGGATACGATGAATGGCTTGCCTGTCTTTGTGGTCTGCCGCATCGGTCACGCTGCATGTGTTGATGATGCAGATATCGGCTTCTTCGTCCTTGTCTGCACGTTGGTGACCGCGCGCTGCCAATGCCCTTGCCAGTGCCGAACTCTCTGCAAAGTTCAACTTGCAACCTAATGTATGGAAACTTACTTTCATCGCGTCCGCAAAGATACAAAGAAATCCGCACATCTGAAACTCTGCTGCTGTTCTTCGCTCATTCTGCCGAAGCGATAAGATAGATGTAGCCTCATGTAGCCTTAAATGCCGTTTGCTGCTACCTGTTATCTCCTGTCTTCCATTCTTACGCTGTTCTTATTCCTACGACCCCTCAAGCCGACCTGAACGAACTCTGAAGCACCTATGGACGATAGATGAAAATGAAGTTGAAACAGCAAAATCGTACATTGTACATCGTCAAATCGTAAATATCTTGCCTCCTTGACTGGAATTATTCGCCTCATTCGCCCGATTCGCCAAATCTGTCTTATTTGCCCTATTTGTTCTATTAGTCCAGTTGTATGACTATGCGATGTATGGGAGACGTGAAACGTAAGGCAAGTGCTACGGAACAATCTTAAAATTTGACACTTTTTTGCTGTGGCGAGTTGGTAACGAGTTGGTAACGCTTTCCTAACGAGTTGGTAACGAATTTTATCTTACAGATAGGATACAGTCTATACGATGTCTATCTTAACAATCGTATATTTTGCATATACTTTCGCAGTTAGACAGCACCCTCCAACCGCAAACATCAGATGTTCCTCCATAGATACTCCTCTGTGGTTACTCCTCTGCGGGAGCCTCACTGGGGACGCAGACGCCCCGTCCGCGGTTTTCAACGGCTCTTTATGGTCATTGCCGGAGCAAATTAACGGTCAATTACATGGCAATTAGCGGAGGATATAGTAGTCATTAACGGATGCTCACCGGGGACGCGGACGCCCCGTCTGCGGTTTTCAACGGCTCTTCAGCAGGCATTGATGGATCAAATTAACGGTCAATTACACGGCAATTGGCGGAGAATAAAAATATACGATAATGCCTTTTAACGTCTCTTCAATGGCTTCTGGTGGAAAAAATAGGACATCGTCTTTCCTCTTTGTTATGTAAATTATCTCATAATTCGGGTCGGAATATCTTCCGTTCGTCTGTGAAATTTTACCATTCAGTATGTTTTTTGCCCTTGTCGGTCGTGCAAATGTGTGGAAACGGGGAATTTTATCATATCTTTGCCGTGCTTAACTATAAGTGAGTACACATGAAAAATGGTAGAAATTTGTCCTTCGGGCAACTGTTCAATCTTAGTTTTGGCTTCTTCGGCGTGCAGATTGCTTATGCTCTGCAAAGCGCAAATATATCCCGGATTTTTGCTACTCTCGGTGCGGATCCTCACCAGTTGAGTTTCTTTTGGATTCTTCCGCCGCTTATGGGAATGTTGGTGCAACCCGTTATCGGGAAGTATTCCGACCGCACTTGGTGTCGCATGGGGCGGCGCAAACCTTATCTTCTTGTGGGGGCGCTCGTAGCCGTCATTGTGATGTTGCTCCTTCCCAATGCGGGAAGTTTCAATCTTTCCACTGCCTATGTCTTTCTCGGCTTGAATGCTGCAATGTGGTTCGGCTTGTTCTCGCTGATATTTCTCGATACTTCCATCAATGTCGCTATGCAACCGTTCAAGATGATGGTCGGCGATATGGTGAACGAAGAGCAGAAGGGGCTGGCATACTCCATTCAGTCTTTCCTTTGCAATGCGGGCTCTTTGGTTGGCTATCTTTTCCCCATTTTCTTTACGTGGATAGGGATAAGCAATACAGCGGAAACGGGTGTTGTGCCCGATTCCGTGATTTGGAGTTTCTATGTGGGGGCTGCTATCCTTATCCTTTGCGTGCTTTATACTTTTCTTAGCGTGAAGGAACTCAATCCGCAGGAGTATTCCGAGTTCCATGGTATCAGCGAAGATGAGAAAGAGACAAAGGAGGAGAACACCAATATAATAAAGTTGCTCCGTAACGCACCCTCTGCTTTTTGGACGGTGGGACTGGTGCAGTTCTTCTGTTGGGCGGCTTTCATGTATATGTGGACCTATAGCAACGGGGCTATCGCTACGCAGTGTTTCTCTTGGGATGGCGTGGCTACTTCGGCTTCCGAGTTTCAGAATGCAGGCAATTGGGTGGGCGTTGTGTTTGCAGTGCAGGCTGTCGGTTCATTGTTGTGGGCGATGTTGCTTCCCGTATTGGAAAAACGCTTTACGAACAAAGGGGCTTACGCTATCTCGCTGGTAGTGGGAGCCCTTGGTTTTATCTCGGTGTGGTTTGTCTCCAATCAGTATGTGCTGTGGATTAGTTATGCCCTGATAGGGGCGGCTTGGGCGGCTATGCTGGCGTTGCCGTTCACCATTCTCACCAATGCACTGAATGGTGAAAACATGGGCTACTACCTCGGATTGTTCAATTGCACCATCTGTCTGCCGCAGATAGTGGCGGCTCTCTTGGGAGGTGTACTCCTCAAGTACGTGTGTGGCGGTGCGCAGGTCGGTATGCTTGTAGTGGCTGGTATCCTGCTTCTTTTGGGTGCAGTCTCTGTGGCGTTTGTCAGAGAGGGAAAATCAGCCGTAGCGGAGAAGTAAAAAAGAGTATAAGTTGAAAATTAAATCATTATAATTGGTATAAATCATGAATAAAAACACTTCTTTTCGTAAATTGCGCGGGGTGTTGCTCTTGGTAATGATTTGCATGGGCATGACGGCGATGGCACAAACTGCCGTAACCGGTAATGTCATTGATGCTGCCACGGGCGATCCTATCATTGGCGCAAGCGTATTGGAAATGGGTACCACCAACGGAACGATTACCGACTTTGACGGTAATTTCTCGCTCCGTGTTTCTCAGGGTGGTGCTACATTGAGTGTCTCCTACATGGGGTACAAGACGCAGGAAATAGCAGTCGGCAACCAAACCGTCATCAAGGTTCGTTTGGGTGAAGACAATGAGTTGCTGGACGAAGTAGTGGTTGTGGGCTACGGCGTAGTGAAGAAGAACGATGCCACGGGTTCGGTAACCGCTATCAAACCCGACGACATGAACAAAGGGCTTGTCACGAATGCACAAGACATGATGGCGGGTAAGATTGCCGGTGTTAATGTCACAAGTAGTAGTGGTGCCCCCGGTGCAGGTGCCACCATTCGTATTCGTGGTGGTTCGTCACTCTCTGCAAGCAACGACCCGTTGATTGTCATAGACGGACTGGCTATGGATAACAATGGTATTCAAGGCGTATCGAACCCTCTTTCAATGGTTAACCCGAATGATATTGAGACCTTTACGGTGCTGAAAGACGCTTCTGCCACGGCTATCTACGGTAGCCGTGCCAGCAATGGTGTCATCATCATCACCACCAAGAAAGGTGCTGCAGGACAGAAACCAAAATTCAACTACGAGGGCAATGTCTCTGTCAGTGCACTCACGGGACGTCTGGAGACGCTTACGGGAGATGAACTCCGTGACTATGCAAAGAATATCTTGAAGCATAAGCAATATAAGTTGGACTATATGGGTTCTGCCAACACCGATTGGCAGGCGGAGATATACCGACCTGCCATCAATACCGACCATAACTTCAGTATGGTGGGCGGAACGAAGAATATGCCGTATCGTGTTTCTCTCGGCTATACGTTACAGAATGGTATCATACGCACCTCCTCTATGCAGCGTGTGACTGCTGCCGTTAACCTCTCGCCGACATTCTTCGATAAGCACCTCACATTCAACTTGAATGCAAAAGGTATGTATATTTTCAACCGCTATGCGGATGGTGGTGTGGTAGGTGCTTCGCTTTCCATGGATCCGACCTATCCCGTGAAAGACCCTTCGCTCACTACATTTGGTGGTTACTACCAACGTACTAAAAAAGGTGAATATACTAACGATAATACCGAACTTTGGGGCTTGACTACCAATGCACAGGCAACGGCTAACCCCGTAGCAACGCTCAATCAGAAGAACGACCGTGCCAATTCGGGTGCTTTCGTCGGAAACTTGGAAGCAGACTATAAGATCCACGGCTTTGAAGACTTGCGCCTGCATGCTAATTTTGGTGCCGACTATTCCTATGGTAAGCAGTTGACATCCATATCTCCTTATTCCTATTCGAACCATTATTGGGGATGGGAAGGCTATACACAGCAGATGAAGTACAACTTGCAATTCAATGCCTATGCTCAGTACTATAAAGATTTCTCCGAAACACAGCACTTCGATGCTATGGTGGGTTATGAGTGGCAGCATTTCTACAAGGATGGTGACACCGATGGTTGGGGTACTTATCCTGCAGGAAGTTATATGATACAACCGGTCGTTGATCCTGCAACCGGTAATGTAATTCCTGATCCTGCCGACCCGACCAAGGATATGCAGGAAAAGGTTAGTCTTGCAGGCGATATGTACAACCGCTATACCAACGCTTGGATATCCGAGAGTTACTTGGTATCGTTCTTCGGGCGTATCAACTGGACGGGTTGGAATCAGGTAATGCTTACCGCAACGGTTCGTGGTGACGGCTCTTCGCGTTTCGCAAAGGATCACCGTTGGGGTATATTCCCCTCTGTGGCACTCGGCTGGAAGATTAAGGAAACATTCTTGAAAGATGTGAATGCCGTTTCCGACTTGAAACTCCGTCTCGGTTATGGTATCACCGGACAGCAGGAAATCGGACAAGGCGACTACCCCTATTTGGCAACGTATGCTATCAGCCAGGCACATGCCTACTATCCCGTGGGTGATGGTAACGAACTTCGTGACTCCGAAGGAAACATTGTTCGCGATGCCGACGGAAACATTATGTATGTTTCCAATCGCCCGAGCGCAATCTCGCCGGATCTTACATGGGAAAAAACGACCACCTATAACGTAGGTATAGATTATGGTTTTCTCAACAACCGGATATCCGGTTCGTTGGATTACTACTATCGTAGCACACGCGATTTGATTAACTACATTGATGCAGGAGCGGGACAGAACTTCTCTAACCGCGTTGTAAGCAACATCGGTTCACTCCGCAACCAAGGTGTAGAGTTCTCCGTCAATGCAGTAGCAATCGACAATAAGTCTCTTAAATGGGATATGGGACTCAACCTTGCATGGAATGACAATAAGATTACGGAACTTACGGCAGGTGATTCCGACGACTACTATGTAGCCACAGGCGGTATTTCTTCAGGTACGGGTAATACAATTCAGGCGCACAAGACGGGCTATGCGGCTTCTTCATTCTATGTGTACGAAACCGCAAAGTCTGTTGATGAACAGGGACGAACTGTTTACCAGGCTGTTGACCGAAATAAAGACGGACAGATTGACGCTAAAGATAAGTACATCTACCATGACCCTGCCGCTAAACTTACATTGGGTTTCCAGAGTAAGTGGCAATTCTATGGATTCGACTTGGGTATCACGATGCGCGCTTCATTTGGCAATTATGTGTACAACGACGTGTTGGCAAGCAACCTTCAATGGGTAGAGCCTTACAAGGTATATCAAACCCAAAACGGTGGCTATCATGGCGTATTACGTGAAGCCTACGACACCTACCTCTATCAAGGTATGCACTCCGATGGTATTCAGGCTCTTGTTTGGGACGAAACGGCAGGAGATTACAAAGTTGATGGCACATTCCCCGATTGGTATATGTTGGACTACTTCGTAGAAAGAGCCTCTTTCCTCCGTATTGACAATATCACTTTGGGCTACACGTTCAACAAGAATCCGAAAATCAATGCACGTATCTACGCAACAGTGCAGAACCCGTGTGTGTTCTCGCCCTACAAAGGTTTGGATCCCGAGGTGTTTGGAGGAATTGATAACAATATCTACCCGCGTTCTATGACGGCGTTGGTCGGTGTAAGTTTGCATTTCTAACAGAATAACGAGTTAAGTATATGAAAAAGATATTTCAGTTTGTAGCAGTATCCGCCCTCATGCTGGGCATGACTGCTTGTGTGAACGACCTCAACGTCGAACCAAAGGATCCGAATCTCGTTATGGAGTTCGACCAGAATGCTGTCTTCACGAAGATTTATGCAACCTTTGCAACTACGGGGCAGAAAGGTCCCGATGGCAATGGCGATGTGGCTGGTATCGACGAAGGAACATCCGCTTTCTACCGTATGTTCTGGGAACTGAACGAGTTCCCGACCGACGAAGGTTGGTGGGTTTGGGGTGACCCGGGTATTCCCGAGATAAGGGAAATTAAGTGGACATCTACCAATACCTTGGTGGCTGGTCTCTACTATCGTCTCTATTTCGATATCACGCTCTGCAACCATTTCTTGGAGAAGGCTACGGGTAACGATGAACGCACTATGACCCAACGGGCGGAAGTCGAGTTCATTCGCGCTTTCAACTATTGGTATCTCTTGGATATGTTTGGAAGTGTGCCTTTGGCTACCGATATGAACGCGGATAACATCAAGCAGGTTGACCGCACGGAACTTTATAATTGGGTGGAGCAAGAACTTCTTAAAGTGGAACAGACGCTTCCCGAAACCCGCCTCTCCCTCTATCGTGTGGACAAGGTGGCAGCGCAGTTGCTTCTCGCTCGTCTCTATCTCAATGCGGGGGTCTATACGGGTACTCCTCAGTGGGCAAAGGCTGCTGAATATGCCGATAAGGTTATCAACTCCAACTATAAGTTATATACCGACAATTCGGGCAAGTACACTGCTTATCAGAAACTCTTCATGGGGGATAACAACAAGAATGGTGCGCAGGACGAAGCCGTTTTCTTGATTTATCAGGACGGTGTGAATACCCAAAGTTGGGGCGGTGCTCGTTTCTTGGTGAATGCTGTCCGAAACGCAGGGTTCAACTCTTGTGGCTCCACCGACTCATGGTCCTGCTTCCGTTCCAGTCCCGAGTTGGTATATGTCTTCTTCGATAAATCCAAGGCTGCGTCTGTCACTGCCGATGAGTTCGAAATGCCCGCAAAGGCAGGTGATAACCGTTGCATATTGGCATCCAAACCCAATAACAAGAAATGTGGTCTGAAAGGCGATATGTCTTCTGAATTCGATGCTTGCTGGGCTGTTCTGAAGTGGACGGGACGCTATTCCACGGATGCAAAGGGTACCGATGTATCTTTCCCCGACACCGATATTCCTTTGTTGCGTGCGGCAGAAGCCTATCTCACGTATGCGGAGGCTGTCTATCGTGATCCTTCAGCGTCAAAGGGCATGACGGCAGAGCAAGCCATCCAGGCGTTGCGCGACCGCTCACAGAACACCACGGCATTCACCATCGACGATGCTTTCTTGCGTGATGAGTGGGCGCGCGAGTTCTATCTGGAAGGACGTCGCCGAACCGACCTTATCCGTTTGGGATATTTCACGGGCAAGAAAGATTCTTATTCTTGGGAAGGACGTGGTGGTAGAAAATCCGGTGAGATGGCTGCTAAAATTAAGGCAAAGTACAGCACTTTCCCTATTCCTGAGGCAGACATCGTATCCAGTGGACTGCATCAAACCAATGGATGGGAGTAATCTTTGAAACAATAAGTTTGATATATAAGCAACTAACTATTTTATTCATTTAATTAACTAATCATTATGAAAACAAGTAAGTTTTTCTTTGGAGCAGCAATGCTGTGCGTTGGTGCTTTGACAATGGTTTCGTGTAATCCGGATGACAACAAAAAAGACGATGTAATCATCGATGTCATTACAACCCCTGACGTACAAGGAACAGAAGGTGCATTCACCGTTGTTGTACGTTTCGATGGAACCGTTTGCCGTAACGACGATGGTACTGATTTCGGTATTGCTTTCCCCTGCAGTGAAGTGATGAAGGATGACAATTCTGGCTGGAGTGAAGATCCTTCTCTTATCTACAAGATGGAACGTGTTGAAACCGATGTGGAAGGCAACTGGTTCAAAGTTGTTATTCCTACAGAAAAAGACACGCTTGAAGGTAAACCTGTGCAGTTGGCTGCCGATGGCACATTCAGTTGGGACTACCAAACAGGAGGACCCGAGTCTTGGACTACAGTTGATGGTGAAGTCGAAATTACCACTGGTTACGCTGATGAGGCTAACTTGAAATTTGTCAACAAAGGTATTGTGGTATTTTTGGTTTCCAAAGGTTGGAAGAAAAATCAAGCCCCTTGCGTAGAGGCTACTCCTCACCATTACAAAGTTACTCTTAAGATGGCATACTGCGGTCCGGAAGGAACATGCCCTGGTATCTCCGGTGGTATCAACGGTTGGGGCTGCGATGCTATGACCAAAGTATCCGACACGGAGTGGACGTATGAGTTTGACTCGAAAGAAGGTCAGGAATACAAGTTCCAAGGTAGCGATGGAAAATGGAGTAACGAAATCATGTTCTATAGCGAGAATGATTCAGACTTCGTTAAATTCGAGAACCAGACCCTTGGTGCAGAAGAGAATATCGTGTATGAATATACCGATCAAACCAAGTATGTTTGGTCTAAGTGTGGTGACTCTTGGACGTATGTAGAGGCGAAGTTCCCGCAGGTCGTTTTCAACCTCGAAATCAAAGGTGATGACCAGGAGAAAGTATTCCTGCATGGTCCTTTCGTTGACAACAACTGGAATGGTGTAGAGATGACAAAGGTAAGTGCAAACCACTTCACTTATACGCTCGCACAGGAAATCACATCGGGTACAGAGTACCAATACACTTTGGCTGCTGATAGTTGGGCTGCTAAGGCTATCTTTGAAGAAGGTGGTACCGCTGGTTCTGGAAACCAGAAGATTACTGCTGAAGAAATGAAAGATGTCGTTTACGGCTTTGCAGAATAATATGGCACTGAAGTATTTCATTTGTGACTATGCACGTGCAGATTGGGGCAAGACATCTACCTTGAAACTTGTCATCCGTAAACTTGGCACACCGGTTTCTACAAAGACATCAGGTGCTGATGAGTGGGCAATGTTCAAAGTGGTTACCAATTCGGGTGCTGTGAAGTGTGTGGTAGTCGCTACCGCAGGCGATCCGCAGTCCGTACAACCCCAATGGCTCCAAGAGGCAGTTAATTGTAAGGCAGACATTGTAGTCTGTGCTGCCCGCCAACGTGGAAGTACTATTCACAATGTTAGTACCATTCTTAGGGGAAATGGATATGAGGAGATTTGGTTTCAGAATTTCTACACCGAACAACCCATAGGAATTGGTACAATGAACGATATTATGGCAGATGCCATTGTACAACTGATTTACCAATTGCCTTAAAAGTGTCACAATTGAATAATGGTAAACGAGGCTGCCACACGGCAGCCTCGTTTTCTCTCTATATATGACCTTATGGAATAACTAAGGTTGTACATTTTGCCATTGCACAAACTATTACACTTTTGTCCAGACATAAATGCACGCACGCAACACTTTTATCCGGATAACTTGTATATATCCCTGTTTCTGTGTACCTTTTCCAACGAAGCGATGTAACAGTTTCACTCTCTTTTGTCAATCTTCTGCCCTTTCGGGTGAGTTGTGTTTTCCCAACAAAGTAGTATTCCGTCTGTCTTATTCGTCCGCGACACACCCCAAAACCCCATTCGTGGACAAATAAGCACACTTGATAATAGCCTAATCGACAATTATGATTAAATTGCATATTTCGGTATCAATTTCTCTTACAACAACATTATAAGCAACCCTCTTTGCTTATAGTGTAAAGTTTGTGGGAAACTGCAATTTTCAGAAACATTTATTTGTGGGAAATTACAATTTTAGCATTCTATTTTTAAGGGGAAACTATAATTTTAAGCATTTGAAATTTCGGGGATATTACATTATATTGCATAGATTACTAATAATCAGCGCGCAATAAACTATATAGTGCCATTAGTTTGCACACGTAAAAATATAGTACTACCTTTGCATTGTTTTTCAATCACAACATCCACCTGCAGTGGAGATAAAATGTACAATAGGTATGCAAATGCAGATATTCAAGCGCAAAGCGTATAACAAACTATTGCAATGGAAGCAAGAGAGCGATGGACATTCCGCCCTGCTGGTAGAAGGTGCACGGCGTGTAGGCAAATCCACGTTGGTGGAGGAATTTGCCAAGCACGAGTATCACTCTTATCTACTCATTGATTTCAACAATGTATCGGAGGATGTGATGCGTTGGTTTGAAGAATTGGAGGATATGGATTACTTGTTTTTGCGTCTGCAGAACCGCTATAGTGTGAACCTGATTCCTCGTCAGTCAGTAATTATATTTGATGAGGTACAGCGTTGTCCGAAAGCACGTCAAGCCATCAAGTACTTGGTAGCCGATGGTCGCTATGATTACATTGAAACAGGTTCACTGATTAGTATTCAGCAAAACACAAAGGATATTACTATTCCCAGCGAAGAAGATGTTCTCGAACTGTTTCCTCTTGACTTTGAGGAGTTCTGTTGGGCATTAGGAGATATGGTTACCATACCTCTGTTGCGGCAGTTTTTAGACAAGCGATTGCCACTCACAGCAGCACATACCACCAACCAACGGCGGTTGCGATTATATATGCTTGTGGGCGGTATGCCTCAAGCCGTAAATGCCTATTTGCAGACGAATAATCTAAAGATGGTAGATGATGCCAAACGCCAGATAATCAGGCTATACACTACCGACTTTATCAAGATTGACCCATCCAAACAGGTATCGAAAATGTTCCTGTCTATCCCTGCTATGCTGAGCAAAAACACCTCGCGCTATGTGCCGTCAGCAGTTATGGGAAGGGTGAGCCAAAACGTATTGAAAAAAATGCTGACTGCATTGGAGGATAGCAAGGTGATAAACATAGCCTATCACACAGATGACCCGAATGTAGGTATGTCTCTAAGTGCCGATTTGAACCGTTATAAACTATTTGTCGGTGATACAGGGTTGTTTGTTACAATGGTTTATTGGGACAAAGACTACACCGAGAACATCATCTATCAGAAACTGTTGAGCGACAAGTTGGAAACCAATCTCGGCTATATTTACGAGAACTTGGTGGCGCAGATGTTACGGGCAGCAGGCAATAAACTGTTTTACTATACATTCCCCAAGGATCCCAAGCACAACTATGAGGTGGATTTTCTGCTCTCGCGCGGCAACAAGATATGTCCTGTTGAAGTCAAAGCGGGCAACTATCGCGCACACGAGTCCTTGGATGCTTTCTGCCGAAAGTTCTCTTCGCGTGTAGGACAAAGTTATATCTTGCATACCAAGGACTTACGCCGAGATGGTACAACTTTGTGTCTTCCTGTTTATATGGCAGAATTACTGTAAAACATACACTCTATTCGTCCACGACGCACCAAATACACCCACTCGTGGACAAATAAGCGCACTTGATAGTATGCCGAATCAATAGATTGCTACTGAATTCGTAGATGATGGTATCTTTTTCCCGAGGCTGCTACACGGCAGCCTTTTTTGCATTCCTATGTCGCAAGATAGATACTTTATAAAGATGAAAATGATGTCTTTGAATAGAAACCGTAGAAACAGAGGGTGGGGTGCATCAGCCTATGTGGATAATAGTGTAAAAGTTATTTCCATGTAGCCGACCTCAACGACCCCTCAACGACCCCTCAACGACCCCTCAACGAGGGAATGATGAGATGAAAATCGTACATCGTAAATCGTAAATCACAAATCGTAAATACTTTAGCCCCTCCTTTGGAGGGGATGGGGAGGTCTAACTAATAAACTTCTCTCTCTCCCTGCCAATATGGCACAATCTCCCATCTTGTGGCAGTCTTTGGCGGACAACTCCGTTTTGGCACGGATTATGCAAACTATCGTGCGTGAAACGTTCTGTAGAGCGTCTCGCAAGTAGTAGAACATAATATCAGAATAATATGACACAAATCAAACCATTGGCTGATAGGGTCTTGATAAAGCCTGCAGCCGCAGAAGAAAAAACCATCGGAGGTATCATCATTCCGGATAGTGCAAAGGAAAAACCATTGAAAGGCGAAGTTGTCGCTGTCGGTCATGGCACAAAAGACGAGGAAATGCACCTCAAAGCCGGTGACGAGGTTCTCTATGGCAAGTATGCCGGAACGGAATTGGAATTCGATGGCGAAACCTATCTTATCATGCGCCAAAGCGATGTCTTGGCGATACTCGGATAATCTTATGTGTGTAACGAAGTAAATAATTAAAACTATGGCTAAAGAAATAGTATTCAATGCGGAAGCACGCGAACAACTCAAAAGAGGTGTCGATCAGTTGGCGGATGCAGTCAAGGTAACCCTTGGTCCTAAGGGACGTAACGTAGTTATTGAAAAGAAGTATGGCGCACCGCAAATCACCAAAGATGGTGTCACGGTGGCTAAAGAAATTGAGTTGGAGAATGCACAGGAGAACTTGGGGGCGCAGTTGGTAAAGGAAGTGGCTTCCAAAACGGGTGATCAGGCTGGTGATGGTACCACAACGGCTACTGTCCTCACGCAGGCTATCGTCGGTGTAGGTCTCAAGAACGTAACGGCGGGTGCCAACCCGATGGATCTCAAGCGCGGTATCGACAAGGCCGTTGCCAAAGTAGTGGAATCCATTAAAGCGCAGGCTGAACTCGTGGGCGACAACTACGATAAGATTGAACAAGTAGCAACGGTTTCCGCCAACAATGATGCTGCCATCGGTAAACTCATTGCCGATGCTATGCGCAAAGTCTCCAAAGACGGTGTTATCACCATCGAAGAGGCTAAGGGTACCGATACAACCATTGAGGTCGTTGAGGGTATGCAGTTCGATCGCGGTTATATCTCTCCTTATTTCGTAACCAATACGGAAACGATGGAAGTGGAGATGGATAAGCCTTACATCCTTATTCACGATAAGAAGATTTCCAACCTCAAGGAACTTCTTCCTGTGCTCGAACCGGCTGTGCAATCCGGTCGTCCTCTGCTCATCATTGCAGAAGATGTAGATTCTGAAGCACTCACCACATTGGTCGTTAACCGTCTGCGTGCGCAGTTGAAGATTTGCGCTGTCAAGGCTCCCGGATTTGGTGACCGCCGTAAAGAGATGCTCGAGGATATAGCGATTCTTACGGGCGGTACAGTCATCTCTGAGGAGAAAGGTATCAAGTTGGAGAATGCAACCACCGAAATGTTGGGTACGGCTGAGAAAGTTACGGTCAACAAAGACAATACCATCATTGTCAATGGCGCAGGCAGCAAGGAGGCAATCCAAGCCCGTGTACAGCAGATTAAGGCACAGATACAGAACACCAAGTCAACCTACGACAAGGAAAAACTCCAGGAGCGTTTGGCTAAGTTGTCAGGTGGCGTAGCCGTCCTTTATGTAGGTGCTGTAAGCGAGGTGGAAATGAAAGAGAAGAAGGACCGTGTGGACGATGCGCTGTCTGCTACCCGTGCTGCAATTGAGGAAGGTATCGTACCGGGTGGTGGTGTAACCTACATCCGTGCGCAAGAGGCATTGGAAGGACTCCGCGGTGAGAATGAAGACGAACAGACTGGTATCGAAATCATCCGCCGTGCCATTGAAGAACCTCTCCGTCAGATTGTCTTCAATGCAGGCAAGGAAGGTGCAGTGGTAGTGGATAAGGTTCGCCAAGGCAAAGGTGACTTCGGTTACAATGCACGCAAGGATGTCTATGAGAACATGAAGGCTGCCGGTGTGGTTGATCCCGCCAAGGTGACGCGTGTGGCTCTTGAGAATGCTGCAAGTATCGCAGGTATGTTCCTTACCACCGAGTGTGTTATCACCGACAAGAAAGAAGACAAACCCGAAATGCCCGCAATGAATCCTGGTATGGGAGGCATGATGTAACTCGGAATATCTTCCGCAAAGGATTCCCTGCCGCTTGAGTGAGACGGAAAGAATGGGAATCTTTTGTACAGGATTCCGCAAAAAAAGCGGGAAGTGTATCTGTTGGTACACTCCCCGCTTTTTTTGTATCTCAGCACGTTGGCGGAATTAAATCAAACAATGTGTGTCTGCGGGTCAGTAACGTCGGCATTGTGTCGGTGCGTACCTTCACCTTGTACACAAAGGCTAATGATTTGAGTTTGTTATTGTTCCCCTCTTTGAGGGGGCTGGGGAGTCCCATTGGTCTCTTGTGGCATACGCAGGGTGTACAGGATGGCTTCCGCTTGTCGTAGGGCGTTGCGTTTCTTCTGTCCGGGAGCAAAGATGAATATCTCTGCGGTAATGATGCGTTGGTTTACTTTGTCCAAACGGGTGTGCTGTACGAAAGGACCTCCCATGGCGGCACCTTCATACATCTTCCATAGACCGCGCACTTCTGCACAATAGGCATTTTCCTGGACGCTGATAGGGGTGAATATGGGGACGATGTGCTTGTACTCTGTTCCCATATAGGAACCCTCAATCGCACCTCCTATACGTGCTTTCATCAGGCTGTCCCTTTTTTGAAGGAGGTATCCCTCCGTGAAAGTATTCGGGTCAGTATAGGGATAGGAATACACTACCAGATCTCTTCGCATACTGCCTTTATCGCACACTGCCCATACAAAGTCCGCCGTATCGGTTACCAGTTGATAGTCTATAGGTACCAGCATCTCGCAACCGAACTCTTTCCGTATGGCGGCTTCGGCGACCGTGTTCTGTGAAGACCGGTAGAACTTGCCTTGGCGCTCCATCTCTTGTCTGACGAACCAGGAACGGATCGGCTCACCGTACTCGCTGATACATTGCATGAATGCTTCTGCCGAAGGACTCTGTATGCGGCACATCGCCTGCGGGTGGGAATATACGTCCTTGGCATACACCACCTTGTTATGGGTATAACGATCGGGGTTGATGTCTGCAACAAGGATATTGCGGGTAGGTTTCAGCAGGTTGTCGAATTGCCCTGTTGATACTTGCGACAAAGTGAAATAAGGTTCCATTTGTGGCATGCACGGCATATCGGCTGCCATAAACTCTCTGACGGCTTGTCCCTCCCTGCCGTTCCAATAGCCGTTGTCCATCACAACCAGCATCTCATAAATACTGCCTGTGGCGCTCGGACGCGTGGTAGAACTGCCTTTACCTTTGCAGGAGAACAGACTCAAAGGCAGAACGGATAGGAACAAGACATATAGAACAGATACTCGTTTCATGTGGATACGTTTTTCTTGTTATTCTTTCGTTTCCTTGTACATGGCTTTTGCCTGCAACTCCTTGTTCTCGTCTCGTATGGCAACCAAGTCAATGGCCATATACAGCGCATTCCTGAAACTGGTGGCGTCTGCCCCGTTCTTTCCTGCAATGGAGTAGGCGGTTCCGTGGTCGGGAGAGGTTCGTACAATCCGGAGACCTGCCGTAAAGTTCACTCCTTGCATATTCAGGGTCTTGAACGGTATCAGTCCTTGGTCATGGTACATGCCCAGTATGGCATCAAAATGTGTATAGTCGCCTGCACCGAAGAAACCGTCGGCAGAGTAGGGGCCAAATGCCATAATGCCCGCCTCTTTGGCTTTCTTGATGGCGGGGATAATGATGTCTTGTTCTTCTTTCCCAAGCAACCCGCCGTCTCCGGCATGAGGATTCAATGCCAGTACAGCGATTCTCGGACGACGGATACGGAAGTCGCTTTGCAGTGTCTTGTTCAGAAGGGTGAGTTTCTGCAGGATATTTTCTTCTGTAATGAAGAGCGGTACTTTGCTTATTGCTACATGGTTGCTCACCAGAGCGACACGCATTTGCTCGCTCACCATCATCATGAGCGATTGGTCTGTATCCGAGAATATATGGGTCAGATACTCAGTATGACCCGAGTATTGGAACTGCTCCGACTGGATATTCTCCTTATTGATAGGGGCCGTAACCAAGGCATCTGCCCAACCCTGTTTGATGTCTTCGCAGGCACGTGCAAGGGCTTGGTAGGAAGCACTGCCTCCCTCTTGGGTCGATGTCCCTATGTGGAGGGGCAAATCGTCTCCATAACATTTGATGAGGTTGATCTTCCCTTGTTCTGCCTGGTCGGCTTGCCCTATGATGTGGAATGGCATAGTCTGCATCTCCTTGTCGAGCAGTTGCAGGTGTTTCTTCAGCACTTGCAGATTGCCGTATATCACGGGGGTGCATATTTCCAAAATATGCGGGTGAGCCAGCGACTTGAGCATTACCTCATAGCCTATACCGTTGGGATCACCTGTTGTTATGGCAACGACGGGTTTTCGTTGCGCAGTCTTCTTCTCGTTAGTATTGTCCATAGTGTATCTTGTCATATTGTAAATGTTCAGGATTGATAGGGCGCTTCTCTTCATTGGGATAGCCCAACGAGATAATGCACAGCACATGCAACTGCTCGGGTATCTTGCAGACGCTGCGTACCAGTTCTTCCGCCCCTTCTCTGTTATATACTTGTACCCAGCATGCCCCCAAGCCCATGTCAGAGGCACAAAGCAATATGTTCTCGGCAGCAATGGCACCGTCGCACTGCCAGGTATCGGTCTGTGATGCATCCATACAGATAACGATACCGGCGGCTGCTTCTTTCAGCATCTGGCTGCCGTAAGTCCGGCATCCTGCCATCCGGCAAAGCATATCTTTGTCTTCTACTACCACAAACTCCCAAGGGTTCAGATGTTTGCTGCTTGGCGACGCCAAAGCGGCTTGCAGAAGTGTCTCTGTCTTCTCTCTTTCTATCGGACGGTCTTGGTAGCGCCGGATGCTTCTGCGGTGCAGAATGATGTCTAAGCAGTTGTTCATAGCGGGTCAGTTCCTTTTGGGTGAGTTATGGGTCTTATATTAGTTTGGGTTCTTGGAGTTCTTTTCCTTCACAGAAACGGTGGGTGATATGACGGTCATCGCCTATGTATATGTAACGCTCCAACCGGTGTAATAGGGAATAGTTGTCAAAGTTGAGGGAACTGTCGTCTATCACCAGAGCATCAAAAGCATACCCTTTTTCAAACGAGCCGACCTTTCCGAAGAACGAACCGCCCGACTTGGTTGCCATATAAAATGCCTCCGACAAAGTCAGGAATGGCAGTTTGCCCTCACTTCGTGCATACTGCAACTTGCTCATCTGCAGTGCATATTGCATCACGCGGAACATGCTCAAGTGGTGTCCTCCCGATACGTCACTACCCAATGACACGGGTATCCCCTGTTGCAGGAACGTGCGCACGGGCGCAATACCTGAACCGAGGTTGCAGTTCGAGGTCGGGCAATGCACCACCATCACATTGTTACGCTGCATCAGTTCCAACTCCTTGCCCTCGGTGTAGCAGCAGTGCGCCATCAGCGTAGGTGTCTGCCCAAACAATCCGTAGCGGTTGTAGGCATCGCCATAGCAGGTACTTTCGGGTTCCAATTCGCGCACCCATGCAATCTCCGAGCGGTTCTCACTCAGGTGCGACTGCACAGGGAGATGGCATCGTTGTGCCAATTCCCCGAAAGCCTGAAGCATATCCGCTGTGCAGGCAGGCACGAAACGTGGTGTAACGATTGCCTTCACTTGCTTGTTTTCCTGCAATGAGTCGCACAAGTCTTCTGTGTCCCGAACAGCCTCCTCCGTCCTGTTCAGCAGGGTGTCGGGACAATTTCTGTTCATGCCCACTAAGCCAATCAATGCACCTAATCCCGCTTCGGTGAAGAGTTGCGCCAATATTTGCGTTGCTGCCGGGTGGATAGTGGCAAACACCGATGCACGTATAGTGCCATGAAGCCACAGGTCGTGTACAAAGCGGCTGTACATTCGCTCTGCATATTCCGTGTTGCTGTATTTGGCTTCTTCAGGAAAAGTGTATGTGTTGAGCCACGGCAATAACTCCATATCCATTGCCAAGCCCATATTGCGGTACTGCGGGGCATGAACATGCATATCGTTCATAGCAGGGATAAGCAGGCTATCACCGAAATCAGTGAGAGGTTCTCCCTGTAAGCGGGTAGGGAGTGTGGCATATACGCCTTCTATGATGCCGTCGGCATCAACGGCTATATATCCGTACTCCACAACCTGGAATTGCTCGGGAGACGGTGTAAACAGAATATTTGCTTTATATATTCTCATGTGTGTTTTTCTTTGTTCTTCTTATGGTAGAAAGGTACTAATATGAAGTAGTTGATGATACCTGCCAACATAATGGCAATAATGCCGGCAAGTTCCTCTGACAGGGTCAGCCATATCAGAAGATGCAGGAACGCCAGTTGCAAGATGTAGTTCACCCCGCGTCCTAACAAGAACCCGCCCGCATTCTTGATGTTGGGGTGCGTGCCGAAAGTGTAGAAACTGGTCAGCAGGTAGTTGCTAATCATCTCTATCACAAACCCTATCGTGAACGCCAGTGTTACGCGGATACCCAATTCGGGGCAACAGTAATCAAACAATGCCAGAAAAACGTAGTAGATACCATACTGCAAGCCCGTTCCGAATGCACCCACACACACGAAACGAACTGCAGAACGATATTTCTCCGGCAAACGCCGCGTCAATGTCTTCAAATAATTACGAATTATGAATGAAGAATTATGAATTATGAATTATTACCTTGGCGTGTACTATTTCAAAGCAGTGAGGAGTTCCTCCATAGCGGCTTGCAAGCCCTCTGCATTCCTACCGCCGGCAGTAGCCATCCATGCTTGTCCGCCGCCACCGCCTTGTATATGCTTGGCAGCCGACTTAATCATCTGACCGGCATGGAGACCTGCGTCCACAAGCGGTTGGGAGAGGAAGACGGAAATCATCGGTTTGCCTTCCCACTCGGTGGCACCAATAACGGCAAAACGAACATCAGTGAAACGTCCGCGCAAGAGCGGCAGTACCCCGCGAACCATATCGGGTTGCACTTCGCCTTGTACACGCACCAGTTTGATACCATTATAGTCCTCGGCACGCTCAATGAGCCGATCGCGGAACTGTTCCAGTTTCTCCACCATATAGGTTTCAATCTCTTTCTTGAGCCCTGCATTCTCGCTGATGGCTTTCTGCACGGCACCTGCCAAGTCGGGCGCATTATTGAGCAGCCCGCGCAGGTTAGCCAGCATATCCTGCTGTGCGAAATAGAGTTCGTCCACCTTGGCGGCAGTAACCGCTTCGATACGGCGCACACCGGCAGCAACACTCGTTTCCATCAATATACGCACGGCACCGATACGACCTGTGGACGACACGTGGCAGCCACCGCACAACTCGATAGACGGACCGTATTTGATAACACGCACATCATCGCCGTACTTCTCGCCGAACAACGCCATCGCACCCATCTCACGCGCCTTGGCGATAGGAGTATGGCGACTCTCCTCAAGGGCGTAGTCCATACGGATGAATTGGTTAGCCAGACGCTCCACCTCACGCAGTTCTTCGGGCGTAACTTTCTGATAGTGAGAAAAGTCGAAACGGAGCGAGTCGGGCGTAACGAGACTACCCTTCTGCTCAACATGCTGTCCGAGAACGGTACGGAGGGCATAGTGGAGGATATGGGTGCAAGTATGGTTGCAAGCGATAGCCTGACGTCGGTCGGCATCCACTTTGGCTACCAGCGGTTGCTCGATGGCATCGGGCAACTCTGTGCAGATATGTACAGCAAGGTTGTTCTCGCGCTTGGTATCGATGATACGTGCCGTACCGAGCGACCCCGTATCGCCTACCTGCCCACCCATTTCGGCATAGAAGGGTGTCTTGGACAGCACTACCTGATAAAATTCTTTGCCTTTCTGGCTCACCTTGCGGTAACGCAGCACCAGGGTCTCGACCTCCAACGTATCGTAGCCGACGAACTCGGTGTCGCCCTCACGGAGGACTACCCAGTCGCCGAGGTCCTGTTTGTTGGCGGAGCGTCCCATCTCTTTCTGGTGCTCCAGAGCGCGGTTATACTCCTCCTCGTTGGTGGTAAAGCCGTTCTCACGGAGAATCAACTCGGTGAGGTCGAGCGGGAAACCGTAGGTATCTTTGAGGGTGAATACATCAACACCCGAAATCTCTTTGCCTTTGGCTTCGCGCATCAGTTTGTCAAGCAGGGTGATACCCTTGTCAAGGGTGCGGAGGAACGCCTCTTCCTCGCTCTTGATGACGGGGATAATCTGCTGTTCCTGCTTGCGCAGTTCGGGATAGGCATCGCCCATATCCTCGATGAGTTGCGGCACCAGACGGTACATAAACGCCTCTCTCTGACCGAGGAACGTATAGCCGTAGCGGACGGCACGACGCAGGATACGACGGATGACGTAGCCCGCTTTCTCGTTGGAGGGCAACTGACCATCGGTGATAGCAAAGGCGATAGTACGTATATGGTCGGCAATGACGCGCATAGCAATGTCGGTTTTCTCGTCTTTGCCGTACTCGCAACCGCATATCTCACCTATCTTATGAAGCATTGGCTGGAAGACATCGGTGTCGTAGTTGGACTGCTTGCCTTGGAGGGTACGCACGAGGCGCTCAAAGCCCATACCGGTATCGATGACCTTGTTGGGCAGCCCCTCGAGAGAGCCATCCGCCTTGCGGTTGTACTGCATAAAGACGAGGTTCCAAATCTCGATGACCTGCGGGTGGTCTTTGTTGACCAGTTCACGCCCCGGCACAGCGGCTTTCTCCTCCTCGGAGCGGCTGTCCACGTGAATCTCAGAGCAGGGACCGCAAGGTCCGGTATCGCCCATCTCCCAGAAGTTGTCGTGCTTGTTGCCCTCAAGGATATGGTCGGCAGGGAGGTGTTTCGCCCAGATAGCCGCAGCCTCGTTGTCGCGCTCCAGTCCCTCAGCGGGCGAGCCTTCGAAGACAGTAACATACAGGTCTTTGGGATTGATATGCAGCACATCGACGATATACTCCCACGCAAAGTCGATAGCCCCCTCTTTGAAATAGTCGCCAAACGACCAGTTGCCGAGCATCTCGAACATAGTGTGGTGGTAGGTATCGTGTCCGACTTCCTCGAGGTCATTGTGCTTTCCGCTGACGCGGAGACACTTCTGGGAGTCGGCTACACGGGGATATTTGATAGGGTCGTTGCCCAGAATGATACCCTTCCACGGGTTCATACCGGCGTTGGTGAACATCAGCGTCGGGTCATCTTTGATAACCATAGGAGCCGAGGGAACGATATGGTGCCCTTTGCTCTCCATAAAATCCAAAAAGGATTGTCTGATTTCTTTACTTGTCATATTTGTATGCTATGTTTTCGATGAAATTGTTATTATGTTATAATGCAACGCAATAATCGTACAAAGGTACGGAAATTTGGTCATACTGCAAAATACGGAATGAGAAAGGGGAAAGGAGGGAAATTTGAGACCTGCCAATCCGCTCCAAAGGAATGGTCAATTGTTCTCTCGTTGAGGGGTGCTTGAGGTCCCGATGAGGGGTCGTAGAGATCGGTTGCTTGATTTGTTGTAAGCAAAGACTTATGAGCCAACAGAATGTGAACTTATGGCATTTTGCAATACTTGTGCGTGTGATGCCAATTTATGATTTCCAGATTATAATCGCTGTACACTAATAAGTTGGTCGTATAATGCCCCGAACGGACGATAGTAAACATAGACGGTATATTCGTTTTGTGTTTCATAATGACTGCCTTCAACGGGTTGGGTAGTCACTTTTTTGGTGTAGCGCGGCACGAACCAATACTGGAAATCGTAACCACCTTGTTTGAGATAACGGCTCAGTGTGTAACATTTATGTTCCGAATCGTATTGCATCTTATTGTCAGACGACAACTGATTGAAAAACAGGTCACCGCCTACATATACATCTCCATCCGTGAACGGAAAATCTTTTGGCAGGAAAAAGTGTACCCACATATATTCGGCTTCCGTGTCGTCGTAGTCGGTACGTTCGGCATTGATAACGAATTGCCCGTTGGAATCATATTGAGCCGTGTAGGACAGGTCGGCTCTGCTTTCGGAAGGCAAGAGGAAGGCGTGATAATAGGTGTGGTCGAAGTAGATGTGATCAACATTGTTGCCCATATAATAGGTGGAGGCGATGTCGAAATACCGATATTCATTACCTCCCTCGAAGATAAGTTTCCGTTGGTTGATATAGCGCAAACGATTGCTTTCGATGTAGGTCGGACGAGGGTTGTACACTATGTTGTCGTACCGATTGTTCTGTTGTACAACGAGCAGAAAATCATTTGCTTGTGTCCACGTGACGCCATCGGTATAGAGATCGATATCCAACTGCTGATAGCGTCCGTTGAGTTCAATATCGGTGTTGCCACGCACCGAGACCTGTGTGTGTGCTTTCGGGTCCACGACAGAAAAACAAACCGTAGCGACACGGTTGTCTATGTCGTTATCTTCGTATATGATGATGGCATAGTTTCCGGACAGGGTAGGGAGCATGTCTTCGTTTGGGAAGTAGAACCAATAGTGTGTGTAGAGTTGTTGGGTGTTGAGAGACATTTCGTAATCGACAATGTCTTGTGTAGGAAATCCTTGCAGGTAGTCGGTGGAGGAGAGTGCGGAAGGACGCCAATCGGCATCAAGATGCAGGAGAGTGTAGGAGTATTGATGCAGACTGTGTGAGAGTTCGTCAAAGGATATTTCCAAAACCTCTTCGCCATTCAAACGCAAAACGGGTCGTTCTAATTTGGAATTATCTTTGAAGCGGATACGCAGGGATGATATTTCCGTTTTGCAGGTGGTTGTTTTGTAAACAGTGGCGTTTTCAGTTGCATTAAGCAGGTTGGAAAACATTAAGAGACAGAGTATTGGGAGGAATGAGTGAGCAGGTTTCATGAAGAATGTTGTTATGACGGATAAAAAATAGCGGTTTTATTGTTGCCAGTGAATAAAAATAGTGTTACCTTTGCAGTCGCTTTTGGAGAGTTATCGTTATTCTTTCTTTAAGCAGTTGCCACTATGGCTCAGTTGGTAGAGCAACGCATTCGTAATGCGTGGGTCCCCGGTTCGAGTCCGGGTAGTGGCTCATAAGAGTATCGTAAAGATATGTAGTTGATTGGTTTTGTGACCGGCACGAGAGAGGTATCGTGCCGGTTGTTTTTTGTACAGTTGTTTGTTAAATAATTCTTGTTTGTCAGCAGCAAAGGCATTACTTTTCCGTGAGATTTCCGAGCAGAGATGCCACGAATTCTTCTTTGTGGAATACTTGCAGGTCTGTCATCTGCTCTCCCAAACCGATATATCTGACAGGTATTTTGAATTGGTCGGATATGCCGATAACGACCCCTCCCTTGGCAGTTCCGTCCAATTTGGTGACAGCGAGCGAAGTGACCTGTGTGGCTTGTGTGAATTGCTTGGCTTGTTCAAAAGCGTTCTGTCCTGTACTCCCGTCCAAGACCAACATTACATCGTGCGGTGCACCCTGAACAACTTTCTGCATAACGTTTTTGATCTTTGTGAGTTCGTTCATGAGATTCACTTTGTTGTGCAAACGTCCGGCTGTATCTATCAGTACGACATCGGCATCGTTGGCTTTTGCGGATTGCAGTGTGTCGTAGGCAACGGATGCGGGATCGCTTCCCATCGCCTGCTTGATGACAGGCACCCCGACCCGTTCGCCCCAGATGCAGAGTTGGTCAACGGCAGCGGCGCGGAAGGTATCGGCAGCCCCCAGATAAACTTTTTTTCCGGCTTGTTTATACTGGTATGCCAACTTGCCGATGGTAGTGGTTTTGCCGACGCCATTGACCCCTACAACCATGATTACGTAGGGTTTGGCAGGAAGCGGAGAAGAGAAATCAAGGGCATTGTTATTATTGTTCTCTTGCAAAAGCGCCGTGATTTCTTCCAGCAAAATGCGGTTGAGTTCTCCTGTTCCGATGTATTTGTCTTTTGCCACCCTTTTCTGAATCCGGTCGATTATACGGAGCGTGGTATCGACTCCGACATCGGATGTGACAAGTACTTCTTCCAAATTGTCGAGTACATCATCGTCCACCGTAGATTTACCGACAATAGAGCGGGAGAGTTTCTGCAAAACAGATTCTTTGCTTTTAGCCAGTCCGTTGTCCAACGTTTGTTTTTTTTCTTTTGAAAACAGAGAGAATAGTCCCATGATTGTAGTAATTATTATATAGTTGAGAACTAATGCAGTGCAAAGGTATAAAAAAAAAGTCAGACGGCTGCAAAGAAAAGGTTATTTGGTGCAATAACGCAATGAACTATGCGAACACGAGGTTGGAGAGAATAGAAAAACCGTCCTGAACATCAAAACGAATGTTCGGGACGGATTGATTACTACCGCCACTATGAGCGGGCTAACAGAATGCGGATTCTATCTTTTTACGGAAAACAACACATTGATTGCCTCTGCAGGTTGCCCATTTGACGTGAAGGCTCCCATATCGTAGGCTCCCCAACCTAAAGCATTGTATTCAGCAGGTTTCCAGCCATTGTAAACTTGCGGTTCCCAATAGAAGACGCCCTCACAATTTTCCGAGATACATACTTTGTTGACAAAGTCCGTCATTACTTGTGCCGCCAACGATGGATTGGCAGATTTTGTTCCTACTTCGGCTATGATGACCGGAACGTTGAAGGTTTGAGAGAGTTGGTCAACATGTGTCGCACACAATGTATTCATCTCGCTCCATGATTTTTTTGAATTTGTTTGAGGATAGTGACTCAGACCGATGATGTCGAGTTTGCCACCCTTGGCGGTGAACTTCTTGTACCACCAAAGCCGGTCTTCCCAAGCGTTGTCAATATGAATGACGACTTTCGTTTCAGGGAACACTTTTTTGACAGCATCGTATCCGCTATTAGACAGCGATACATAACGTTTCCAACTATCCTGCATATCTCCATTATCATCCCACAACTTACCCATCGGCCACAACATTCCGTTGGTGGTCTCATTGCCTACTTGCACCCATTTGGGTGTGATGCCAATGGCTTTGAGAGATTGCAGCACATCCGACGTGTGTGCTGCAACGGCTTCACACATTTGGTCAAGGTCATAGTTCGTCCATTCTTCCGGAATGTTCTGGCGACTTGGATCACAGAAAAAGTCAGAGTAGTGGAAATCAATCATCACGCGCATCTGCTGTGCATAGGCACGTTTGGCTTTGTCAAGAACATCCTGTTTGTTGCACCAACCTGTGCTGTGATTTACCCAAACACGAAGTCGTACGGCATTCATTCCACACGACTTGAGTACAGAGATGCAGTCAGTTTCTTTGTTGTTCCGATTGTAGAACTTAATGCCATCGTTCTCTTGCTCAGTGAGCCAACTTATATCGGCTCCTTTGGCAAAACCTTCATTGATGACAGTATTATCCTGCTTTTCTTGCTGGGTGCAGGATGCAAGAAAAAAGAGCATCAGTGATGCGATATAAAGGGAATGCTTCATTGTATGATGCGGTATGAGAGGGGTTCAATGTCTATATTCAAGCAGTCAAGATGTTTTCTTTTTTCTCCTTTGTTAAGTATGACACGAATGGTACGATTCATATAGGTCCGGTCGAAACAAAGTACGTCATCATCTACGTAGACTGGGATATAGTCTCCATAAATCAATGCCATTTCGCTTCGACGCAGCCGGATAAGGTCTTTCACTTGCTTCAGGAAATTCTCTTCCAAAGGACTATAGTTATCGAAACGCAGCATGTGGCGGTTATCAGGATCATTGGCTCCGAACTCGGCATATTCATCGCCTTGGTATATGCACGGAACGCCTGGAAGAGTCATGTTGAGGACTTCCAGCAGGATGGATTTCTTGTAGGCTGTGGCAGTGTCACCAATACCTACATACCTTGTCCAACCTGCTTCTTTGTGGTCTTCGTTCCAACTTAGAGCACCTCCTGCCAAAGAGATGAAACGAGCCTTATCATGGTTGCCGGAAATGTTACCCATTGTGTGGTGTGAACCATACGTGGTGAGACTTTCATGGATAACATCTGCCAAGTTATGCATACTATAGTTTCTGCCAAAGACATTAATGGCAGTATGGTAGATGTTGAAATCGAACTGTGCATTGAGCATTCCTGTCTTTACATACGATGAGATAAGGTCGGCATTGCCATAGGTCTCTCCTATCATCCAAACATCTTTATCAGGCATACGAGTCTTTATTTTCTTAGTAAGGGTACGCCAATAACATTCGGGGATGTGTTTACATGCATCATGACGAAATCCGTCAATGTCATAGTGTTCTAACCAATAGAGTGCAGAGTCGGTAAGCGGAGAATAGACATCTTCCCGCTCAAGGTCAAGTGACGGAATATGTGAATCAAACCATGTGGTAAGGCGTTGTTCGTCCCATAATTCGAAGTTGCGCCGACCATCAGGAAGGATGGAATCTGTCATCCAATCAGGATGCGCTTGCAGGGTGGGGGAACTGATATGCATGTGATTTGCCACATAATCCAATATGACATTGATATCATGGTCATGGGCAGTGGAGAGCAATTTTCTGAACTCGTCTTCTGTGCCGAAACGTTGCTCAATGGCGGTGATATAGATAGGCCAGTAGCCGTGATATGCTGAAAATTTGGTATAAGAGGGCTGATCACCATTGATGTCTTTATATTTGCAAGGCTTTCCATCAAACTCGTAATACCCCCATGCATCCCATGGATTTTGTGCAATAGGGGACAGCCAAATGGTGGTTATTCCTAAGTCAGAGAAGAAGCCTTCCTTAATTTTCTTTGTAACTCCGGCAAAATCTCCCCCTTGATAATCTACAATGTCCAACACTTCCGGTATATGAAGTTTCTTGTTGTTGCAACTGTTTCCGTCTAAAAAACGATCCACCATCAAAGAGTACAGGACTTGTGCCTGATGGTCATGTCGTGTCAGATCTTTTGTGTCCGTAATAGGGCGCATATCTTGCAGAGGAATCAACAGATCATTGTAAAGATAATCTTCGTCAGCGGCATATACACGGATATAACTTCGTCCCTTGTGGGTATAATCGGGAATGTTGAGAGTATATTCGCCGCCTGTTTCCTCCAAGTTGGGATTTTGTATCTCTATATTCTGCCAAAGGATGGTGAAATGCGGATTCTTTGGTGCCTCTTTGAATGCAAAACGAATAGTATTTTTTGTGCAACCGGTTGTTATAAGCCCTTGTTTGTGTGGTAAGTCTGGTAATGCTGCAATGCTCAAATAATTACCATCCTTGGCAAGAGTGAGTGTAGGAACATAATGGTACTCATCTTTCATCAAGTACAAATCTGTTTCTTCGCCCATATCTGCCTGTTCTGATACATCAAAATAAACTACATCCCAATCGGAAGAAGTGAGACTTGGCACATAATCTGTCAAGAATATATGTGTGGAGTCCCCTCTCAGATGAATGGGTTGTATGGGGGCGTCCGTCATCGCCTGCTGTAGCCTACTGATCGTGTCCGTACTTTTGTTACATGCAGAAATACAGATAATGATTGCCGACAAGGCAGCATACCGAATCTTCATGTTTGAATAATGTTTTCTTTTGGTTGGATATTAGATAAAATGTTGCATATAACTATTCTGCAATAACCTTGCCATTTATTGAATCGGATTGCAATGCTTCTCTTGCAGAACTGTCGGTTGTTGTTTTAATCTCCTCATAATTAACTTCTTCAAAGGATATCACGAACTCTACGCGTCGATTGAGTTTCCTGCCTTTTGCGGTCGCATTGCTTTCGATGGGCATAGTGTCTCCATATCCGTGTGAAGTCATTCGGCTCTTGTCCACACCGGCACCAACCAAGTATTCCATAACGGCTGCTGCGCGACGTTCTGACAGGTCTTGATTTAGTTTCTTACTGCCAACATTGTCCGTATGCCCTTGTACTTCAATCTGATACTCAGGGTTGTCAATGAATATCCCTGCAATCTGATCCAATAATGGATAGGAAGCCTTTTTGATATTTGCCTTGCCCGTTTCAAATTGAATACCTTGCATGGCTTTCTTCAATAGATTTCGGACTTCTCTTTTTATTATGGGGCAGCCGTGATTGTCTTTGTCACCTGCAACAGTCGGACATTGATCGCAATAATCGGGTACTCCGTCTCCGTCCGTATCAAGCGGGCAACCTGTTGCGCTCAGATAGTCGACAGCCTCAGCGGGAGTATTCGGACATTCATCCAAGTAATCAGGCACTCCGTCCCCGTCCGTATCAAGCGGGCAACCAGTCTCGCTCAGATAGCCGATAGCCTCTGCGGGAGTATCTGGACATTCATCCATATAATCAGGTATCCCGTCGTTGTCGGTATCTAACATACAGCCCTTTTCATCCACAAAGCCTTTGGCTTCCGCGGGGGTACCCGGACATTCGTCCAGATAGTCTGGCACACCGTCTCCGTCTGAGTCTGTCGGACAACCCGTGTCGTCCACTTTCCCGTAAGCCGCTGTGGGGGTCTTGGGACATTTGTCCAGATAATCGGGTACACCGTCTCCGTCCGAGTCAATAGGGCAACCTGTAACATCAACCAAACCATAAGCCTCCGTAGGCGTACCGGGACATTCATCCAAATAATCAGGCACTCCGTCTCCGTCTGAATCTATCGGACAACCATATTTGTCCACTTGTACATTCTTCGGGGTGCTTGGACACAGGTCATATTTGTCCAACACACCGTCTTTGTCCCTGTCGCGCTTATGACCGATGACGATATTGATGCCTGCCGCAATGTTTACGCCTTTCGTTTTGTAGGGGATAGGTATATCCTGTATTTTTCCGTTCTCAAGCGTCTTGCTGTAATGCGCATAATAGCATGGCACATAGTCGGCAGCCAATGTAAAGCCGATACCCTCGTAGGTCACTATTCCTAATGCAGCACCTATGTTGCCGCCTTTCCCGTTGATGAAAGAGTAGGAAGCCGCCAATTGTAACCAGTGGAACGGACGGAAGGCGGCACCTAATGTCACCTCTTCATATATCTTGTACGGAGTGAATTTCGTGCGTGAATATACTCCCACACCGACTCTGTTCTCCCAGAAGTTCGCATCAACACCGATGTTCAGTTTCGGCGAAAGCATATCCATAAATCCTCGTGTGGTACCTTCGGTCGTTAAAGCCGTCTTGTACACATTCTCAATGCGTGCCGACACGGTGTCTATCAATTGGTCGGAATTGAAATCTCCGTTTTCGTCCACGTAGTCCCCGTAATTGATTTCTCCTACACCATCGTACGTCCCGTCAACCTTGTAGTTGTATTTCTGTCCCTTGTGCCAGCGGATGAAACCGAGATCCGTCACGGAGGCTGTAATCTGAACCATTTCATGAGGCTTGTATGTCAAACCTAAATCCAATGCACCGCCAAAACCTTGGGGCTTCCACAAAGATAATAGATCAATATCGGGAGAGTATTGGCTCAGCCCGTCCGAGTCTATGCTTTCAGGCAGGTTGAATGGGGCTGCGGCAACAACCGAACCCTGTCCCTTGACACTCCACGAGTCTGCTGAAGCGTTCAAGGCAAGCGACTGGTTGTTCATACCCAGGTGAAAGGAACCGTACAGGAACTTCAATTTCCCGCCGATGCTCCATTGCTCATTGATCTGGTGAGAGTAGCCCATACCTAATTCCGTGTACATGGACAGATCTATACCTAATTTCTTCAGGTCGAAACTGTTCATACCGCCGCTTAAATCTTTCATACCGCCGCCCAACGCAAAGTCAAACAAACCAAAAGGAACTCCTACTCCTCCGTCTATTCGTTCATTCAGAGTAAAGTGAAAATAGCCTGCATCTTTCACTCGGAAACCGAAAGATAAGAAGTTGATCTGCGTCTCTGCTTCTGCGCCTATCCCTCTTTTGATGCTGTTCATAAACCCCGCTTGGTTTGCTTGGGGATTCAGAAACCACATGGTCTTCCCGTTCTGTTTGAACACTATGTCTTGAAGTGTGAGGGCATTGTTCCCTCCGTAAGCCGAAACATAACCCATAACCGGCAAACTCACATATACCTTGCTGATGGGTTGGAGGGCGGGGTTGATGTAGTGCCGCATCGGGCTGTTCTCAAGGAAGTACAACGTATTCACTTGTTGTGCTTCTGTGCTGCCTATTGTTAATGCACTCGCAAGTGCCAACGAAAATATCTTTAACCTGTTCTGTCTCATTGTGGTGTATCTTACGAGGTTATTCTTTGTCTTTGTCTTTTTCTAATCTGAGCAGTGCTTCCACATCGGCGGCGATGCCTATCTTCACTTGCAAACCGGAGCGGTCCAATACGCGCACGGAAACCGTATTGTCTCCCAAGAACGTATCATACACGATATATGCCACCGAAGCCAGTTTGTCATACTCTTCCTGATTGATATGGATGATGAGAGCCGTCTCCCCGGGTGCTTTCACAACCCTGTTCTCTATCTCGGTCGGTCCTGCAATGGTGATCGTGTTGCCGCCGTCTTCAAGCATGTTGAAGTGGATTTCTTGATTGTCTTTGTCAAAGAATCGGAATGTGGCACGGATGTTAAAAGGTATATAGTTCTTGGCCATCAGTACCAACTTCAGTTCATTGACGTGTACGCTGTCTATCCTGTCAATGTCGGCAACGAGCGAATCTATCGAAGTCCTGCTTAAGTCAACGTCTTTTATCGTATCGGTGTACGACAATTCTACGTTCGGATTGAAGATAAACGGAAGATGGGCAATCGCTTCCAAATCTATATCCGTGTTATTCGTCAGCCTGTGCTGCTTCAACTCGGAAGAGTAACTCTGGTTGATAACCACATTAAACTGATAACCGATCAGGTCCGGACGTAGCGCAAACAGTTTGTCCAACCTGCCGTTCGACTCCGTGTGGTCAAACACCAGGGTGTTCGTCACGGTTGCACCGATAGGAGCCGTACGCGGATCAACAAACTCAGGGAAAGCCCATATATACTTCCTGCTTCCGTTGAAGGTCGCGTATGCGGCCTCTTCCGTTTCCTCCGATTTCACAAACAGATACTCTGCATTCAAAGTCAGCGGACAACCCAAAGCCTGTTTGGCGTGCAGAGTCACGCGCGGCTCTGCCAGTTGCAGATGCAGTTTCTGAATCGACGACCACCCTTCCCATTCATCGGCAATGCGGATAGTGTCTTTGTCACGCATGAGGTTACTGGGTCTGAACCACCCCCAAACGGCATGATAATCAAGAAATTGTACCTTGAAATCGTAATTGATGGAAGAATTGGCGGTGATGGGGATACCCTGTTCGGGCAGAATGGTAAAGCGGAATGTGAAATCCACACCGGTCACCACATTCCTGTTGCTTGGCTCAGCGTTCCTATCCTGCATCAGGTTGATGGTGAACTCATCGAGCAAAACGTGAATACTGTCGTTGTAGTCCGCGCCTGTCAACGGAATTTCAATGGTCTTTCCCTGGGCGCGGGAGATATTGTCGCTCAAGATGATTTCCAACTTCTTGATGTCGTTGTAGGGCAGATTTAGTTCGGTGAGCGAAAGTACGGTCGAGAATCGTGCTTCACGTATGTAAATACTGTCTATTCTCTCGTTGTCAAGAGCCGTGTTGATACCTGTAAGTTCCAGATGCAACGGGAAATCAAGCACAACCTCTCTACCCGCAGGCATGGAGAAACCCACTAAAGATGGCTGTGCTGAACCGATTACAAACTGTTCGTGTGCAATTGTTATGTATTGGGTCAAATCTATCGTATGGAAATCACGGGTGATACGGAACGTGTCCTCAAAGTAAAGCAACCCGTCTTCTTCCACACCGATGTTGTTCTGTACATCGCCTTTCAGAAAGTCGTTGATGCTCACCTTCATTTCGCCAATCGGCAAGGCCAATCCCAACTGTACCTGTGCTTCAGGATCAATGTTGTTCAAATCCACGTCTGCACGGCAACTCGGTAAAGTCAGCAAACTGCCTGCCAATAGAAGGCTGACGAGAAAATAGAAAATGGAATGTTGTTCTTTCATAAATGAAACGAATGTGATTTGTTCAAAAATAACCCTACAAAGTTACAAGCATTTTTCAATATATGCAAATACCATGTGTAATCCGATAATAAAAATGAAACTTCTATACTTGCCGGTTGGAGTCATATTATGTACTGTTAAGTCAAAATATGCAGGTCCGAGGGGCTGTTTCTTCCTGCTTTGTGTCTGGTGCTTTCCCACGCCCGTCCCAACCGCCCCATTTGTCCCATTCGTCCAATTAGACCAATCCGTCTCATCCTCCCTCGAACTTCTCGAACTGTTAGGACTTCTGTCATAGCCTCGTTGGCAGATTGTTTGTCCTCCCTTTCATCTTCCCTGCAAAATCGTACCTCGTAAATGCTCCAATCGGAAATAATACGACCCCTCAAGCCGACCTCAAGCACCCCTTATCGACCCCTAAACGAGATGTCAACAGTGCGGATGTTAACCCCTCCTTTGGAGGGGATTGGGGAGGTTTATCTTCTCCCTAACACATCATAAACAACTCCTTCCCGTTCTATCACAAGCCGCCCCTCATAAATATATTTCCGATACGGCAGTTCCTTCCCGCTTGCATTGTCAATGGCAGTGGGAGTGACAGCCTTCCATTCCGCATACAGGATGAAATCTCCGTAATATCCCTGCGTGCTTGTTACTGCTTCATGGCTGAATGCCGAGTGCCAGCCTGCGAAATCATATCCTTCTTTTTTCGGGGTGGGGAACACGGTCTCTTTGTCAAAAGTGTATGTGTCGGGTTGCAGAGTAAGCCGCTCGGTCTGTGCTGCGTCTGCGTAATAGGTGATGCCGAAAGGACGTCCTTCCCATTGGGCGTAGAGTGTTATGTCTGTATCAGTCGGAATGATGTCGCCTGCTTGGTAGGTCGTGCCTGTGCCGTCCTCATTTGTGTTCCAGCCCGTGAAATAATAGATGAGATAACTCGGCTCTTCTGTCAGACCGATACTTGGTTTCTGATTAGGGATGCTGTAAGTCTCTCCTTTTGTAACAGTCGTAGTGGTCAGGGTGGATGGTGTCAATGCAAAGTGTGCGTCCCATGCTTCGGGGCGGTTGTCGTCAAAGGTCACTTGATGAGTCTCCTTGGGATTTTCCGGTTGTTCCCGGCAGATAGTGCGGTGCACTTCCATTCCCGTCAGTTTCCCGTTCTGCCCGTTTTCCGCTGTGCGGCATATCCATATCTGCTGAATACCGTCTGCTTTCTGTGGCAATACAAACTTGCTGCGGGTCACTGTCTTCGATTTCGTTACCGGCGCAGCAAGCAGTTCTGTCACACCGTTGTCCGAATATGCCCAAAATGTGGTTTGGTTGAATGTCATATCCACTACCAATGTGTCGCCTTCCTGAAAATGATTGCCGTCTGCCAGTTCCATCATCACGTATGCTCCCTCATTGTTCAGTTTATAGGGTGAATCGCTACTCAATTGGTTGGCTGCACCCGTTCCTCCGATGCTGCCGTCCACAGTGCAACTGTTTTTGCCTGTTATGCTTAGTCGGATGATCGTGTCTGCGTGGCATTTTGTCGGCTCGTCTGGGTCGGGCGGGTCAATCGGATCTACAGAAACGGAGGAGTTGGTTACTCTCACCTGTGCATTCAGATTGTTCCGTCCTGTACTCTCCTCCCACATATCGCTGTTTGCAAAGCGGATCGCATATTGCAGATTATCGGCAATCCGGCTGTCAGCGTCGGGCAGTTGCAGATATAGTTTGTATGTCCCCGTCTCAATATCTTCGGGCAAAGTGAGGGTCTCCGAAATTTGTATGGTCTCTTCCGGCTTCCATGTCCTGGGATCCGATTCCAATGGAACACGGTAAGTCTTGTTTCCCGACTGCAATACAATATAGGCTTTCCGCTCGTTGTAAAGGGGGGCATAACCCGTGTTTTGCAGGGTAAGTTCAATGTTCGCTTTTCTCTCGCTCCCTACCTCCTCGGGGTATGTCCCCTTGATTAGTTGGAATCTGTACCCCATCCGTCGCGCCATGATGTCGTAATACGAGTCGCCCGAAGCGTCCCTCTCTGTCTTCCATTGACCGGTTGCATAGTCGCTGTAGTCGTAGTTGAGGTAGGAATAATGCAGCAACTTCATCTCGGCTGCGGCTTTTTCGCCGGTGCCGTAGTTCTTGTAGTTGCTTGCATGGCTCTTTTCTATGTTCGTTTCGCCGCCGTTGGGTACAAACAGGCATTCTTGCGCAAGATAGGCTTTGTCTGCTGCCACGTCTTCGTAGGTACCCATATTCTCTGCCCCGTTGCAGAAAGCATCGTTGTGGTGACCTAATCGGGAACGTTTGTCCTCTTTCCATGCTGTGGCAGATGTCAGGGCAGTGGCATCGCCTATGTAGTCCGTTTTGTACTTGGGAGTTCGTAATTGTACGCATCTTGAAGCGGGTACAGCGTCTAATAGTTGGTTGATGAGGTTCGTGCGTGTGCCTTCCGCTATATGGTAGCCTGTGCCTTGCCCCGAGTAGTACCATTCGCCCCATACACCCAAGAAACCCGCTTGCACCACATAGATAACGTCTGCATTGTCATGCAGGATGGGTTTGAGTTGTTCCAGATGTTGCCTCCATATTTCGGGCGATGCGTCTTGATAGGGCTTCGAACTGCTCGCTGTGTACGCAAAACGCAAAATGCACTTGAAACCCTTGCTGCGGAACTTCGCCATATCAGTGTTAATCTGTGTCAGGACAGCCTCCGGCAGGGCTTGGCTGCGGAAATTGTCCAAGTAATAAAGACGCAGTAACAGCGAACGGCCGGCTGCCTGTCCGTCCGTAAAATAGTGGTCGCGGAGGTTGCTGCTCCCATCGCTCTTCACGATTTGCTCCACTTGTTCGTAGAAACCGCGCTCAGGATTGGGGAAATTGGTCGTGTTGTCGGTGGTGTAAGTAACTGTGGTCGCATAACTGCTGGCTGTAAGCAGACATGAAAAAAGAATAGTATTGAAGTGTCTCATGTTGATAGATTGTATAATTCCGATGGTAAAGGTAAAGAAAATATCCTGTGCATGCAAATCCCTGTATGACGGACATACCTTTATGGGCAAAAGTGTATATCGCTGTTGCGGGAATTTTCAGACATCGTTATTGGATTTCGGTTTTCTCTGTTTCCGCTTTGGATTCTCAGGAAACCACCCCTTCTCTACACGCTTCCTTTGCTCGAACAACTCCAGTATCGACCAGAAACAGGAGAATGCAAATACTCCCGAAATGACAGATGCATAGGTGCTTTCTGTAAAAAGGGAAAGAACGATGGCAGCAATGCCGGTGCTTGCAAAAGCCCACCAGCAGCGTGTGCCGAAATAGTACTCTGCTTTGATGACAATGGGGTGAAACATTCCGATGCATAGAAAGGTTGCCAAACCCAATACAATACCTTCTATATTGAAAGTCATACCGATAATCATTTCCGATGAGTGAGTTGATCTGAAAACGCAAGCGAAAGTATAAAAAAAAAAGCACATACACAACTGCTTTCCTTGTTTTCTCTCTTGTGAAGGATGTTTGTAAAGGCTTCGCGGAACGGATGGAAGTATAATGCTCCATGGAGCAGCGTAGTTGCGTAGGTAAAGATTTTTGTGTAATTTCGCTGCCGGAACTTGTGCATGATGCTATGTTTTTGTGGCTATGCGCAAGCATATACATAAGATAGCGTTT
>DLLF01000007.1:16168-39890 GCA_002477945.1 Bacteroidales bacterium UBA7569 | reverse complement strand
ATAACTCTTACCATTTTACCACTCACCAAGTTCGTGGGAGGAGGTGAATAAATACTACTCTGTGCGGGATTGTCCTGCGCACAAAGTCTTTGGCAGCGTCTATGCTGTCGTAACCGCCGAATGCGGGGTAAACGTTCCTCGGATTATTGACGACGCGGCTCGCGTCGTCCCCCGGAATCGCGTTAAAATGCACGGTGTACGTGCCGTTGGGTTGTTTCGTGATTCTCTCAATTCTCATTGCTGTGATTGTTTGGTTTGTTTATTTCAGTTGGAAGTCAATGTATTGCGTTTTCGGGACTCGCTTCCGCAGTTCCGTGAAGACGAGTTCGGTTGTCTGTTTGTTCTTCTGCATAGCGTCGTAGAGCGGCGAGAAGAGGTAGGAGGAGTAGATGAACACCGCCTTGTCGTTGTCGAACCTCAGCCCACGGAAGTCGTTGACCACGCCCCTGTTCCCGCTCTTGCAGCCTGTCTTGGCGAGTATCGCCGCCATGGTCTGCCCGTCGGCGGGAGGGAACACCTGTTCGTTCTTGGGCTTGCGGGATTTGAGCCACGCCAACTTGTCACGGATATGCTGCCGGACGACATCGCCGTTCGGGCGGGCAGTCTCCTGCACCCAGCCCAAGCCGTCGTTGTAGTCGTAGGCTTGCTCCGCTTCCGTGTAGGCGTTCGGTCTGCCCTGCGAGAGCAGGTGGAGAGAATAGGCAAAAACCACCTTTTCTTTTCCTCTCTCTCTCTCTTCCTTGCTCTCCTCCACGCTCTCGGCAGAGAGAGAGGAGGGAGAGAGAGTATTATCTATGTCTTTGTCTATACATATGTCTATTGGCTTGGTTTGCTTGGTTGCTTGTTTTTGCTTGGTGGTTTGCTTGGTTTCATTTTCAAGCAAAGTAGCATTTGCTTGGTTTGCTTGATTTGCTTGGGCATTGGCTGCTCTTTGCATTCCTCCTTTGCGTCCTGCCTCCCGGCGTTGCTCGGTGATGGTGTCGTAACGCTCTTTGTCGGCGTTGATGTCACGGAGGATAAACTGCACCGCAATGCTCACGGCGGTCATCTCCTCGAAGTGCGGCTCTATCTCCTCGAACATATACTGCGTGATGAGGTCGATTACCTCGCTGCGTTGCTCGGAGGGCAGGTGCTTGATGATGTTCCACCATGACTTGCGGAACAGGAAGTTGTCGTACATAGTTTTGTTTTCTTATTTTGTCAACTCACCTCTCGTTGAGGAGTCGTTCAGGTCTCGACGAGAGGTGCTTGAGAGGTTCTTTTGGTATTCTTCTTTTTTCATTGTCAGAATGGTGCGATGGGTGAAAGTTCGATTTGCAGCCCTTTTGTGGCAGCGATGGTGGGTTTGCCCGTGGCGGCGATTATCTCGCGGCAGAACGCAGATTTGTCGGCATTTCGGGCGGACAAATGGATAAGTACTATCTGTGCCACGTGCGTAAGGTCGTTGGCGGCAAGCATTTCGCACAGGTGTTCGAGAGACATGTGGCTGTTGAGTGTGCGCTCCTTGAGGGCGGCAGGTACCAGTCCCGCTTCGATGTTCGCATTGAGGATAGGCAGCGAGTAGTTGCACTCCACCATGAGGTGGTTGAGACAGGGAATGCGATAGCGGAGATAGTAGGTGTCGGTGGCAAAGAGCAGGCGACCTATGTCATGGTGGTCTATGAGATAGGCGAAAGGCTCGGCGGCATCGTGTTGGGCGGGGATTGGTCGGACGGAGAAACCGCCGAGGTGTACTGTGCGCAGCGGTTCGAGTATATGCAGACGCTCCTGCCCTAATGCTTCGGCTGTGCCGCGGGAGGTATAGACCGGCATCAGTTGGGCGTAGTCGCGCACGTACTTGGCGTGGTCGCCGTGTTCGTGGGTGAGCAGGCAGCCTGCCGCGTGGCTTGTACGCCAGCCGAGGGCGGCAAGGCAGTCCTGCCGCGGCACACCGCACTCAAGAACGAGTGCTTCCGTACCGCTTGACAGGACATACCCGTTGCCCATTGAGCCGCTATTTAAGACCGTCAATAACATAGACCGACCTCCCCAACCCCTCCAAGGGAGGGGCTTACCTTACAGAGTGGAACACTTTACACATTGAACACATCGGGCATTTCGGCTTCGCGTTGTTGGCTCGCTTGCGTTTGCGGTTCGCTGCCGCTCACGTTGGTGGCTGCGCGTTGTTTGGGTTCGTCTTCCTCGGGGAGGTCTTCGGTGTTGGCGTTGGCTGCAACCTCCTCAGCGTTGGCATCTTCGATACTGCGCTGCTCGCTGTTATCCACATAGCGTTGGCTGCCGTCGGCGTTGATGACCGCTTGGTCGGACTTGATAGCGTCCTGCATCTGGATAGACATGGGCGCGTACTTAGAGAGCAGGAGTTTGAGGACGGTCTTCTTCGCCATAGCGTCGATGTTGGTTGCCCACAGGCTCTTGTCTTTGTGGCGTGTGCCGTATTTCCTGCGTCCCTCGATGTCGTTCTTGTAGGAGGCGGAGAATGCCGCTGCGTGTGCGAGGAGTTCCTCGTTGGTCATGTAGAGCATCTTGTAGAAGCCGTTGTTGAGTTCGAAGTATGCCACGTAGCCGACGGTGGCGGCGTTGATACGCTCGGCAGCAGGCAGGGACTTGAAGCGGAGCGTGCCGGACATAAAGTCCTCGCCGGTTATCTCTCCCTCTTTGACATCGCGGACGTTGATAGTCTTGAACTGCCCTGAGCGGATAGCGAGTTGGATGAAGCCTTTGTATCCGATTTGGAACTGCGCCTCCATGACTTTGTCGTCGGTGACCCACTCGCCTTTCTCGTTCTTGCGCTTCTTGCTGTTGTCGTAGGCAATGGCGTATGCAAAGCCGAGGTTCTGGTCGAGCGGCAAGTCGAGCGATACGGCTTTCATTGCCGTGTTCATCAGTGAGGAGGTGGTGCACTCCTGCAACTGCGGGTTGCCACCCACGATAGAGAGGAGAGAGGTCGTGAACTGCGGGGCTTTCGCTCCCAATACTTTGCGCAGATAGTCCTGCGATGCTGCACCATTGATGTCGGTGCGGATTTTGGTTAATGTATTTTCTGCCATAATTTTTAGAGTTTAGAGATTAGAGATTAGAGATTAGAGTTTAGAGTTTAGAGTTCAGAGTAAGAGGTTCGCCTTTGACGACCGTCATGGTGATGCATTGTCCGTTTGTTTGGATTATGTCGGTAACGGACTCGGCGTTATCGACGAAGAGTGGCAGACTGACCTCGTAGGCGCGGGCGAAACCGTTGACGATGTCGATAGCGGCGTTCACCTGCGTGGCGCGGTTCTGCTGGTCGTATGGTACACCGTTGATAATGGCTTGGCATATCTCTTTCTCTCCGTCGTTGGTTACATTGGGTTCGTACATTTTCCAGCGCACCATAGTGAAGAGCGAGGACACGCCGTTTTCGACTGCCATAATTTTGGCTTTGCGGTAGGCAAGGATTTGCTGCTCCACGCCCTCGGCTTGTGCCACGGTGTCGGCAAGGGTACGCTGCCGCTCCTCAAGGCGTGCGCGTTCCTCGTCGATACGGCGGTTGGTGTCGCGGGCGGCAAGGCGGCGGAGCAGGTCTTCACGCTCTTCGAAGAGAGCAGAGAGGGTATGCTTTATATATGCGATTTGTTGCTCATTTTCCGCAGACGATGCGTCCATATCACCGGTGGTTGCCTGTGTCAGTTGCTGTTCGATGTCCTGTTTCTTGGCAATGAGGGCTTGGTATTCATCGTCTTGGTTGAGGGCTGCAGCGGGTGTGCAGAGATTGTCGAGAGCCTGTTGTATCTCTTTGACCTCATCGGCAATGGCTTGTGCGCGGTCTATGTCGGCTTTGTCGCGCTCGACGGCTTGTGCGTTGGCTGTATTGTAGTCGGCAATACGCGCCTTGCATTCCTCTGCTTCGTGCTGTATGGCTTGCAGGGCTTTGACCTTGTCGGCGTTCCACGCCTGCATTGCTTTGGTGAGTGCTTCGGCTATGCGCTCGCCGGGTAGCGGTTGTCCGCAGGTAGGGCAGACGGTCTGCAGTTCGGGGGCTTCGTAGGTCTCGGCGTTCTTGGCAGTCCACTGGTCGCGGAGGGCGGCAATGCGTTTCTTCTCGTCGTCGATGAGTGCGAGGTAACGCTTGGCAGATTGCTGGGAGACCATGGTGCGCTGCGAGATACCTTGCGACTCGGCAGCGAGGGTCTGCAACTGTTGTTCGTACTTGGCGCGGGCGGTGGTGTATGCTGTCTGTGCGTGAGTCTCGTACTCGCTGATTTGGGCGTTGAGACGAGCGAGGTCGGTGCGGAGGTTGGCTATCTCCTGCTGCTTGGCAACGCGTGTCGCATCGTCTCCCAGCGTTTGCAGTTGCTCGAGTTCGGCTTGGCAGGCAGCGATGTCCGCCTTGGTCTCGGCAAGATGTGTTTCAACAGCGGCAAAGTCGTCTTCCACGCGCAGGCGGTCTTGTGCTTCGAGGGCGGCGGGTATGCCGTCGAGTTCGGTCTTGGCACGAGACTTGGTCTGCTTGGTGGTGGCTTGGAGTTCGTCGATGTTCAGTCCGCGGGTGAGCGCGTCCACTACTGCAGGGAACGGCTGTGCGAGGGTCTGCTCGTCAATGGCGGGTGCAATGGCTTGCAGGGCTGCGCGGCAGGTCTTCTGCTCCATAGCGGGTATGATACCGATAGAGGAGAGGATAAACCATTTGTCGAGTGGCAGAATGTCCGCAAGTTTGGCGTTGTACTGCGCTTTGCTCATTGGCACCTCGTTGACGGCGTACTCGCTCTTTGTGCCTTTACAGACAAGTTCGGTTGTGCCACGTGGTTTGACCCATTCCTCTTTGAGTGTGCGTTCCGCGATGAGGGGATTGCCGTCGAGTTCGAGGTAAAGGCGGACGGAGGTGGTGAGTTGGTGTTTGATTTCGTTGGCAGTGTCGTAGGGTTGCACCTTGGGAGTGTTGCCCGCGGGGTTCTTGTCGAAAAGACACCACAGGTACGCCTCGAAGATCGTCGATTTGCCTGTGCCGTTGCCGCCACTGATGTCGGTGCGGTCGCCGAAGTCGTACTCGGCTTGGGAGACACCCTTAAAGTTCCGCAGTTCCATGCGGAGAAGTCGGATTGTTTTCATTTGTCGGGATGATTACAGTTATACATTCGTTTGTAAAGGTTCTTGTGGTTGCGTTTGAAGCGTTCTATCTCGCTACGCTCGATACGCACTTGTCCTGCGTACTCGTAGGCCTCGATGAAGCCGCGCCGGCGGAGGTTGTCGACTGTCCCCTCGGATAGTCCGAGAGCCTTGGCAGCCCCTTTCTTGGTGTATGGTTCTTCGGCAGAGGCTTTGGCGGCAAGTTCGGCTTGGTAGCGTCCCTCTCGCACGCCCTCCATGAATGTCTCCTCGCGGTCGTCGTGGAGATATTGGAGGAGCGTCTGGCTGTCAATGAGTACCATGGTTCGGGTCTCGGCAAGTTGCTGTAGGGGTGTCATGGTTGTGCGATTTTGGCGATGGTACGTTCCAGTTTCCGATTGGCGAGATTGATTTCCCGTTTTACTTGCGGGATATAGGCAAGCCATTCCTCGATGACGGCTTTCTCGCCCGCGGTGAGGTCGGAGAGGTCTGCCTTGTGCAGCGCACGACCGAGGAGGACACGCTTGTTTTTGCAGCAAGCGAACCATGGGTCTTTCTTGCCTTTGGGCAGGTTGGCGCGGAGTTCGCGCAGTTGTTGAATGGATTCCATATTGCTATTGTTTTTGATTCAGTCGGTTGATAATCTCGGTGATGTGCCAGCGTTTGGCAAGAGCGTAGGCGGCAAGCCATGTGGCAGCCCATACGGCTACTTGGCAGGCAAAAGTGGCAAGGAACGGTGCGTCCTCGGCAGGTTCGCCGGTGAGGGCGATGAGACCGATGGTGCCGAGCATGGCAACAATGGTCGTGCGGGTGTAGAATTTCTGTTTGACGGGGTTCATATCAAAAATTGGCTTTGAGTTTTAATTGATGCAGGACTTCTCGCAGCTCACTGTCAGTGTAGTGTGCTGCAATTTCTCTTGATACACAGTTGTGGTTGGCTGCTATAGTTATTGCGCGTTCACGCGACACTCTTGGTTGTGTTCTAAATGCTTTCATTACCATGTTTCTTTCTTGCTGTAATTTCTATGTCTGTATCAATGCTCATTTGGAGTAGTTTGGAATACAACTCGTTCTTATCTACTCTTCTCGTCATTTTTGACATTCGACTTGTTGCCTGTCTGATTGTTCTAAGTGCAGCGTGGAGTTGTTTTCCGAAGAGTTCTATTTCTTCGTCTGCCATGCAATTGAAATCTTTGTTGTACATAGTATTTATTGTTTCGAGTTGGTTTTTATTTGTCCCTGTCGTTATTATTCAGTATCTTTGCCGCTGTTTTTTTTGCTGTTGCGCTCCGTTTACTTTTCGTTTATGGGTGCAAAGATAGTACACCATTTTTTTGAACGATAAAAGTTCATTTTTATGCACTTTTATGGTAAAACATACTGAATTATGGAGAATGTAAAGGAAAAAATTCTGTTCTTTGTTCAATCTGTTGGACTTACAAAAGCTGAGATAGCCCGGCAGTTGGGTATATCGAAGTCGAACTTTGTCGGCGAGGCGATGGCTTCGGATTTGAATGTATCGATTGTGATTAAGTTTTGCCAACTGTATCCGCAGGTTTCTGCGGAGTGGTTGCTTCGCGGTACGGGTGATATGCTAATCACGGCGGATGGCAAGTCGGAAAACATTGTGATAAACAATTCCAACATGGGGCATCACAATACAAATATAGGTTCGGGAACGCAGACTATCGTTACCAAGCAGGAACAGACGCTACCCCGTATGAGCAAAGAGGAAGCATTGGCTGCTATCATCAAGCAGAATGCCGACCTTATTGATTATTTGAAGCAATAAAACATCCCTTTCGCTATGGACAATAATGTAGCCATTCAGTTGTTCGAGAATACGCAGGTGCGTATCGTATGGAACGAAGAGGAAGAGCAATTCTATTTCTCGGTTATAGATGTAATACAAGTTTTGACAGACAGTGCCACCCCAAGACGATATTGGAGCGACTTGAAACGCAAATTATCTGCCGAAGGAAATCAAACGTACGAAAAAATCGTACAGTTGAAATTAGTTTCCCAAGACGGCAAAAAGCGTTTGACCGATGTTGCCAATATGGAGCAGTTGCTGCGTATCATTCAGACTGTGCCGTCGCCCAAAGCCGAACCGCTCAAACAATGGTTGGCGGAGGTAGGCAGCAAGCGTATTGACCAGATGATAGACCCAGAACTGACATTCCAAATGGCAGTGGAGGACTATCGCCGGCAAGGATACAGCGACGAGTGGATAAACGAGCGTATGAAATCCATAATGACGCGCAAGTCCCTCACCGATGAATGGAAACGAGTGGGCATCACCCAAGAAAAAGACTATGCTCTCTTGACAAATATCCTCACCAAGGCATGGAGCGGCATGACTACACGTGAATATAAAACATACAAGGGGCTGACCAAGCAGAGCCTGCGAGACAATATGACGGGTGTAGAGGTGGCACTGAACACATTAGCCGAAGCGTCCACTCGGGAACTATCCCGCCAACGCAATCCGCAGACATTCCAGCAAAGCAAAAACATTGCCCAAGACGGCGGCGGTGTAGCGAGAGTGGCGCGGCAACAACTGGAAAAGAAATTGGGGAAGTCGGTTATATCCCCGCTCAATGCGCGGCAAATACAACAGATAGAAAACACACCGGTTGAGGATGCCAAAATAATCACTGACGGGGAAGAACAATAAGGAATACCATAACATGGAAGAGAAGACAGACTACGGACTGATTTATGTCCTCACCAATGAGTGTATGCCCAACCTTATCAAGATTGGGAAGACTTCGCGGCATGAACTCAAAAAACGGATGGCGGAACTTTACTCCACGGGCGTGCCGATGCCTTTTGATTGCTTTTGTGCCTACAAGGTCGGATTGGACAGACTGGATAATGTGGAGAACGGATTGCACATGCTCTTTGACGAAGACCGTGTATCATCCGGGCGTGAATTCTTTTATACCAAGCCGAGTAAGGTTGAGATTGCTCTTCGCGACATCGGTCATTTCCAGTGTGCCGATGATGCCACATTGGAGGTGCAGAAAGAGATAGACGAGGTCGTAGAAACAGACGACAAGAAGACCAAATCTCCGAATATGGACTTCTATAAAATGGGATTAAAGAATGGTGACACGATCGTGCTTTCTCAATCCAAGAACACCGAGCACCCGATTGTCTGCACGGTACATTCCTATCGGCAGGTGTGGTTTGACGGCAAACCTTGGTCTTTGTCTCGTCTTACACAAGTACTTATTGCTTCCAAGTATATGGTGCGTCCTGCTCCTCTATGGGAGACTGCAGACGGCACAAACCTGTTGGATTTGTATAATAAATATATTGTAAATGAAGCGGCGGATTTACAGGGCTTGCACCAACAGGTTTCTACCGCTGCTAAAAATGCTCTTTCTTTGAACTATGCGTAGCGAACAACGAACCGAGATAGACAGGCGTTTTCTGAAAGCCTATCGCCTTTTGTACGCCGATGAGAAGGTGCAACTAAAAAAGGAGTTCTGCGAAAAGGTGGGACTGCTGCCGCAGAATTTCTCCATTCTTGAGCGGGGTGACCTTTCCTGCACCGTGGATAACATCTATAAACTCGCCACGGTGTTCGGGGTGTCTCTTGAGTGGATTTTCTTTGGAAAAGGGGAGTTCTATAAAGCACGGGACTAATGGCAACTCTTCAATACAGGTTATCTTCACGTGTCTCCAACGGCAAGGCAGAGGTGTTGGTGCGGTTCTACGACGGCGAGTTCTCACAGCGTGCCAAGAGCCACATCTACTGCCCCGTGTCCGCATGGAGTAAAGAAGAGGGTATGCCTGTTATGCCGAAGCGTGCCAATGCCAATGTCTCGGAAATCAGCGAGGCACGGCAAAAATTGGATATGCTCAAGGAGTATGTATTCTCTCATTGGTTTGCAGAGCAGTATGACACATACGCCGGGTGGCTGCAGGAGGTTGTTGATGATTGTTTCACGCATAAAAAAACAACGCCACATAAAAACGCTCCGTGAGGTGTACGAGGAGTATAGGGACGCCAAGAACCTTGACGAGTCCACAAAGCGGCAATATGAGGTATTGCTCTCTGCGCTTGAGCGTTTCGACAAGAAGCGGATATGGTATGCCGATAAAGTGTCGGTACAGGATATAGACGCTTTCTGTACTTTCCTGCGTTACGAGAAGACAAAGCAAAAAACTATCCAACGTTCACAGAATACCATTACCGGCAAACTAAAACGTTGGCGTGCGTTGCAGAACTTTGCTGTCTTGCGTGAGTATGCGCCGACATCACCGTTTGCGCACTATACCATACCGGCAGAAGTCTATGGCACACCTATCTTCCTCACTATTGAGGAGCGCGACCAATTGTATGCCTTTGATGACCTTACGCCTGCCTTGCGTGTGCAACGCGACATTTTTGTCTTTCAGTGCCATGTGGGTTGCCGTGTCTCCGACTTGATTAGTCTCACCAAGAACAGCGTAACACAGGACGGTTTCTTGCAATATATTCCGCAGAAGCAGCGCAGGCGTGTACCACTTACCGTCCGTGTACCGCTCTCGCAAACTGCGTTGGAGATTATTCAGCGATATGCAGACCACGATGGCTGCCAACTCCTGCCGTTTGTCCACCCTAATAACTACAACGATGCTATCCATCAGTTTATGCGTCTTGCCGGACTTGACCGTATTGTAACGATACCCAATAAACTGACTATGCGCCCGGAGTATAAACCGCTGTGGGAGGTAACGACTTCGCATACTGCCCGCAAGACTTTTATTGAGGCAATGTTCCGTGAGACCAAGTCCGAACGCATTACCTCTGCCTTTACAGGACACGCGGACGGCTCTCGTGCTTTCAACCGCTACACCGATGTGGACGACGATATGAAGCGTTCTATCCTCTCCCGTCTTGACAGCAAAAAATGACGGCATTTTGACGGCTTTTGATATAAATGCTCGATAAAGTGTGGTAGTGGACCATTGTATGAATTTTGCCACATTGAGCGTGTACTGCCTGTTTCCTTGTTATGGGTTACCACAGTCAAACAAACCACTTGCTCCCAGCGGGGTCACAATTAAGAAGGGAAGAAAGGTGTAAATCGGAGGATTTGCACCTTTTGATGTATAAGACGATTCGTGCTGTTATTTTCAGTCTCCCGATGAGGGTCGTATTATTTACGATTTGACAATTTACGCTTTACGATTGGGCTTTACCAACTTCATTTTCAGGTCTCGATGAGGGGTGCTTCAGGTCGGCTTGAGGGGTCGTAAGACTCAAGCACCCAAAATCTATCATACAACTCTCGTATTCCTATTTTCAGGCTCTCAAATCAAGAAAAGGAACGTCATTTACAGGGAAAGAAACGTCTTTTCAAAGATTCCTTCAAAGGAGCGCATTATCTCCCGCCTTGCACATATTTCAAAAGGGGAATGCAGTCCAATAACGCATATTACATTCTTTTCTTGAAGTGATAGTTTGATATTCTGCTGACCGCAATTCTCCACACGCTATTTATACAGAAAAAGGGGGAGAGATGCGAACTACATCTCTCTCTCTTGCGCTCCCTCAAGGACTTGAACCTTGGACCCCCTGATTAACAGTCAGATGCTCTAACCGACTGAGCTAAGGAAGCATTACAACCACAGAAAGAACGACACATTACATTCTTCCGAAAATTGCGTTGCAAAGGTAGAGGTTTTTCACAAAAAAAACAATACCTTTGCAAAAAAAATTGGTACTATTTTTATGAAGAAGGTAATAGGATTAGGTAATGCACTGACTGATATACTTTTGCAGGTGACTGAAGAAGATGTTGTAGCCCTCAATTTACCTAAGGGAAGCATGAACTTAATCAACTTTGAGACGGCAATCGCCGTTCAAAGGCGTTTTGGGAGCGTGCGGAAGACAATGGTTGCCGGAGGGAGTGCTTCGAATACGATCAACGCCATTGCTCTTTTGGGCGGCAAATCGGCTTTTATAGGTAAGTTGGGGAACGATGAAGTCGGTGAGTTTTACCGAACCGATATGCTCAAAAACGGAGTAAAACCGATGTTGCTTCCTTCTTCTTTGATGTCGGGCTATTGCACCGTATTGATTACTCCTGACGGAGAGCGTACATTCTGTACCTACTTAGGCGCCTCATCTGACTTGGTTGCCGAAGATATCCGGAAAGAGGCGTTTCACGGTTACGATATATTCCACATTGAGGGATATATGGTACAAAATCATGCTTTGATTGAAAAGGCTATCACCCTTGCCAAAGAGTCGGGTTTGACAGTATCAATAGACTTAGCCAGTTACAATGTGGTGAATGAGAATCATGATTTTCTCGAGTCGTTGATCCGGAACTATGTGGACATTGCATTCGCCAACGAAGACGAGAGTTTTGCCTATACACATCTGGCTCCTCAGTTGGCAGTGGAGGCAATTTCCAAGCAATGCAAGATAGCCTGCGTAAAAGTGGGGAAACGAGGTTCATACGTTCAATGCGGGGACGAGATGTACCATATTGGTGCCATCACATCGAAATGTTTGGATTCCACAGGTGCAGGTGATTTCTATGCTGCAGGTTTCCTACACGGTTTGTCCGACGGATTTGACATCCGGCGATGTGCAGAGATCGGGACATTGGCAGCAGGACGCGTAGTTGAGGTTGTCGGCACCAAACTATCCGAGGAGACATGGGAGGAGATAAGAAGGCTATGCGCTCTATACAGAGGCTTTATGACTCATGCAGACAAATAGTGACTAACGCGTCGCCACAACACTATGAGACAATTTTTCTACATCCTCTATCAGTATCTGGTTGCCTTACCGGTATTCGTCGTATTGACTATATTCACAGCGTTGACAACGCTTGCCGCCATACCTTGGAAGAATGCTGAATGGTTGCACAAAATACAGCAATTTTGGGCGAGAAGTTTTTGCCGTCTGTTGTTTCTGCCAATTACGGTAGAAGGTTTGGAGAACATAGAACCACACAAGTCGTACGTTTTTGTAAGCAACCATCAAAGTATGGTGGACGTTTTCGTAATCTACGGCTGGCTTCCCGTTATCTTCAAGTGGATAATGAAAAAGGAACTACGCAAGGTGCCATTGGTAGGAACCGCTTGCAAAGCAGCAGGACACATCTACATAGACAGGAGGAACAAAGTTGCCTCCGTGCGTAGCATTGAAGAAGCCGAACGCATTGTCAGAAACGGTGTTTGCGTTGTCATTTTTCCTGAGGGGACCCGGACACGCACAGGAGAAATAGGACGCTTCAAGCGCGGTGCTTTTTCCATTGCGACAGACCTTCATTTACCCATTATTCCGATATCTTTATCCGGTTGTTACGAAGTGATGCCACGCACAAGATTCTATGCCAAACATCACGCCATCAAGATGACTGTCGGCAAACCGATTGACACAGACTCTTATACGGAAGAGGACAGGAACATCCTGATAGAAGAAACCAGACAGAAAGTATTAGATGGGATAGCGGCTAATTGAGAGCCGTCTGCATCTTGAGAAATTCCTGATAGTCCTCAACAGTGAAAGGATTGTACAAGAGTTTCTCATTGGAATCGGTTATGCTTACCGTCTGCACCTTATTTTTCAGGAAGAATGTTTGCAAGTCCGTGTCATTGGCGAGGAGGGAACAATACCACTCCGCCTCATCCAAACTTTCGAACCCGAGAATTTGAACGGCAGCCAACCCCGAGCGGCGAAATACAGGGAAAGATTTCAAGTCGAAGTCTTTGATCATGAACTGCGAAAAATTGAAGAGTGCCACTTGGTACAACAATTTATTGAGCAGTGGCTCGTCGGCTTTGAAGCACAAAAGTACAGAACTTGTTTCTCTCCGCTCGGCGGAAAAACCGGCAGAAGACAGAGAATCAGACTCTTCGAGAGCCATTGTGGCACTTCGTTGCTGCGCAAGAGTATTGACCGAGCCCCCCATCTGACTTTCCATACCCTGATTCATCATAGCCAGCATATCTTTTGCCATTGCCCCTACATCGCTTGTTGGATAGCGATTCACCATATTGCGCAACGCCTCAATGAACGCCTCCTGACCATCGGTTTTCGCGACAGCCACCGCATTCAGGAAAAGGAACTTTGGCATCAGCGGAGAGAACGGGTAGTTTTTCTCCACATACGTCTTGTTGTTTTTTACCGCAGCAAACGAACCTTGCTTATAAGCCTCGTAAGTAACCCTATAGATAGAATCCTGCTCTTGAGACATCTTGCTCAGGCGTTCAAAATAGTCGGGATCGTTGACAATCATAGCCTGTTCGCTATCAGGGAACTCTGCCAAGATGAGTGCTTTATACCTCTCAGCCGAAAGCAGATCATCGGTTCGCAGTTTGCTCAGATACTGTCTATAATACAACTCCAGCAGGCGAGTATCTTCCGGAAAACGATGACGGAACTCCCTGTAGGTTTCTTCCGCCAATACTTCATCCTCCAATTTATTCTGATAAATCAGAATCATAGCATACAATGCATCAGCAATTTGCATATCAGATGCTGCTATTGCCTCTTCTGTTTTAGGAATTTGTCTGAGATAGAACTGAGGATCTTTTTGATCAACAGTTTCCTTTACCGCAGATGCATTGACGGTGTCGGATTGAACAGAGTCAGAGTCATCCTTGTCCGTCTCCTCAAAGGATGACAATGAGACCTTGCTGATTCTACGCCAATTGTCCTCCAACGTCCGATTTCCCCATGTCTGCACGAAAGTCTGTTTGCCTGTCCGCAGTAATTGCGGATTATAGAAATACCACTCGGCATTTCCGCCTCCACCTCCGAGCATATTCTGAGTGTTCACCCCCTGCAATCCTCCCTGCCGTGCGTTCCGTTCTTCCTGTTCGGCTCTTGCCAATGCTTCTTGTTCGGCTTTCTCCAAATCGGCAATGACTTGCCGGACGATTTCGAGTTGCTGTTCCTCCGGAAGCGTACTCAGATACTGCAAAGAATCTTGCAGAGTGACCACATTCTGCTGTGCAACCAACTCGCCAAGAACTTCGGCACGCTTTGCGCACCGTTTGTATCCAGGAGCCTCCGAAGACAGGATATTCACAGCCTCCGCATAGCATGGTTGGGCAGAAGAATAGTTGCCTTTATCATAATAAAGATCGGCTGTGCGGACAAGGATATCGGCTTTCTTAAGGCTTGCCTGCTGAATCGTATCTATTGCCGCCTGGTACCAAGCAAGAGCCTCAGAAGTATCTTTCTTATTCAAATAAATATCCCCGATGGAACCATAGATATAATCCAACTTTTCCCGATACTTGTACTGCCCTGCCATCTTTTTCAGACCAATAATATCACCCGAAAGTTCCATTCGTTTGACACGAGCGGAAAAGTCCATATCGGCATTGGGATTTTTATTTGTCACCTTCTTGTACATTGCAGAAGCAGCAGTCTTATCCCCCTGTAATTCGTAGAGTTGCCCCAGCAAATAATAATAGCGTGTCTGTTGCGTTTTTCGTTCCTCTTTTACAGCCAATTTCAAGAAAGGAACGGCTTCCTTATACTGAGCGGATTTCAGTTTGATATCAGCCGTAACAGCAGAATAAAGCCAGGCTTTCTTTCTGTCAAGATTATCCTGGTTCACTTTCTGCAACAACTCTTCCGCTTCGTACATCCAGCCTATCTCGGCATAGGCTCTCGCCATCCACAACTGACATTGTGCGACCATGTTTTTATCATAGTCGTACTCACGGATTATGTAGGAAAAAGTCCCGATGGAACCAAGGAAATCGGCCTTATGAAACTCCGCCTCTCCCAACAGGAGCCAAGCATCCGCAATATACTTATTAAACTCCCTTTGGTTCAGAAAAGCCTGATACTTCGGGTCGTTGCGTTTCTTAGGATCCGGTTTCGGTTTCTTTTTGATGGAATGTAACTTTATACATTTCCGACATTTCTCAATAGTCCGGTCCATCTGACTTGAAGCAGCCTGTGCGGCTTCGTGATTGCTGACAGGATACAGAGGAATCAGGCGAGAGAAATCATCCTGATTTGCCTTATCTATCGCTTTCAGTCCTTCCTCAAAAGCGAGATTACCATTGTAGTAGATATTATATCGCGTAGTAGTGGCATGATAGGCTCTCGTGAGTGCCGTGTTTTTCTGCGTTGAGCATGAAGACAGGCAGCACAAACCCATCACAACCACTATACCATATACACTACGACAATATCTCATCAACGGAATTTATATATACACTGTTCGAAATAGATTTCTCCAGGACGCAGAACAGACGAGGGAAAAGAAGGTATATTGGGAGAATTCGGGAAGTTTTGCGCTTCAAGACTGATGGATGTCTGTACATCATACTCCTTACCGGACTTCCCGATATTCTTCTCAACCCAATTACCCGTATAAACTTGCAATCCGGGCAGAGTCGTCCACACTTCCATGGTCCGGTTTCCGCCCTTCAAGACAGCCGCCAATTCGGGTTCTTTTCCGTGACTTTCTTTACGCAACACCCAATTATTGTCAATACCTCGTCCCTGAGCAAAGAAAGGTTTATCAATACGCTCATCAATGAGAGTCGGCTGGCGGAAATCCATATCTGTTCCCTCAACAGGAAGGATTTCCCCTGTAGGGCAAGCCGTATCATCAAAAGGTGTATAGTTGTCGGCATTCACTTGGAGGACATGGTCTCTCACATCACCATTTCCTTCTCCCTTTAGATTGAAGTAAGCATGATTGGTAAAGCCCACAACAGTGGGTTTATCCGTTTTCGCTTCGTAGGTAATGCTCAAAGCATTGTCGCGCGTCAGCCGATATGTGACATATACATCCAAAGTGCCGGGATAGCCTTCTTCGCCATCGGGGGAACGATAGTGGAGCGACACCGAATAAGTTGTTTGTCCCACGACATCCCACACTTTCTCATTGAAACCGACAACACCTCCATGCAAATGATTGGTCCCGTTGTTGGTTGCAAGTTGATACTCTTTCCCATCAAGAGAAAAACGACCGTCCTTTATGCGATTTGCATAACGGCCTATGACTGCATTGAAATAGGTTTCTTTTGTTTTCCACTCCCCGAAAGTAGAAAATCCCAACACCACATCGGCGAACTCGCCTTTATCATCGGGAGCATACAAAGAAATGATTTTGGCGCCATAATTGGTTATTTGCACACGCATACCATTGGGATTGCGCAACGTAAACAATCCGATACGCTTATGTTGCAAGAGTCCTGCAAAAGAAAGTTCGTCTATCATATCACTCTATTTTACGAGCTCCATCACCAATCTCAGCAATATAGAAATCAGCCTTGAGACCGGTCTTATCAGTATATTCTTTACCAACTTGCGCTATAAAAGAGGGGATAGCCTCTTCGCGTACCAACGACACTGTACAGCCACCGAAGCCACCGCCTGTCATACGGCTTCCTATCACACCATCCACCTGCCATGCAGCCTCTGCCAAGGCGTCCAACTCAGGGCCCGTCACCTCGTAGTCATCGCGCAACGATACGTGGCTGGCGTTCATTAGTTTGCCGAATGTCTGTATATCACCTTTTTGCAATGCTTCCACCGCATCCCTTGTACGTTGTACTTCGCCCACCACGTGGCGAGCACGACGCAGTGCCACCTCATCAGTAATGGCATTTTGCACCTGTTCAAACTCCGCCATACTCAGTTCTGCCAAGTGCATAAGGGGGCGCACCTTGCTAATCATATCCACGGCTTCATGGCATTGTGCCACGCGGGCGTTATAAGCACCTGAGTCCAACTTGTGGGGGGAGTGCGTGTTGCTGATAACCACCTTGATACCATTCAGTTTGACAGGTACCAATTCGAACTCCAGCGTGTCGCAATTGAGGTAGATAGCATGGTCTTTCTTGCCTTGTGCGGACGCGAACTGATCCATGATACCACAGTTGACACCTGCAAACTCATGTTCGGACAATTGTCCGATTTTTGCCAACTCGGTGCGGTCGTAGCCCGTATGTAGCAACTCGTTGAACGCATAAGCCGTCACCACCTCAATGGCTGCACTGCTGCTGAGTCCTGCGCCCGCAGGCACATCGCCCCAGAAGAGCATATCATAGCCTTGGGAAATGATATGACCTCGCTTGACGAACTGTGCGATACAGCCCAACGGATAGTTCACCCACGCATTCTTGGGTAGCGGGGATGTCAGTGCATTGATTAGCACTTCCACTATCTCCGGCTTTTCGTCCAGTGCTTTCATATTCAACGATGCGAAGCGCATTTTCAGGTCATTGTTTGGGGCAATGAGCAGGAAAGTGCCAAAACTCAATGCACACGGGAATACGTAGCCGCCGTTGTAGTCGGTGTGTTCGCCTATCAGGTTCACACGCCCCGGTGAAAAATAGACGGCTTGCGCTTCATGACCATAGGTTTCCTTGAAATTCTTTTTCAGTTCTTCGATTTTCATAATTATCTGTTCGTTATGTGTTTAGATGTTATTATTGTTGTGATCATACAATACCTTGTTCTTGCTACGGACTGCTTGGTATTCCTTCAAATAGTACGGACTGAAATAAGCAATATCCTCCTTCCTGCCGGATTTCCAAACGAGTTCCGACAACGAACCCATATTCTGAGCATCAGGAAATACATTTTCCAAGAAAGAAGCATTGGAATGTCGTAATACCGTTTTGCACTTATCGGCTCCATCGCCCAAGAAGCAAATGGTATGCGTACTTAACAAATCAGCGAAAGAGTCTGCATCTATGACTTTGGCCTCCACAGGAGAAAGCGGAGAAAGGTCGCGAGAAAAGAGACAGCAGTACACTTCCATGCGCCGAGCATCTATCATCGGGCACAGGATATCCGCCTGAGTCAGAGGCAAAGCCTCCTTTGCCAGCAATTGCAAAGTGTCAATCGCCAACAACGGGACACTCATTCCATAGCAGACGCCTTTCGCCAATGCCGTGCCTATCCGCAAGCCCGTATAACTGCCTGGACCTTTGCTCAGTGCCACTGCATCCAAATGCCAATTGCGCATCCGCAACTCCTCAAGTATCTTATCCACAAACAAGGGCAGTTGCTTGGCATGATTGTGCGTTTCAGCGTCCACAAAAGAAAGCACCGGTTCCGCATTAACCGTCAAAGCAGCGGAACATACATCAGTGGACGTTTCTATATTGATGATTGTCATGGTCTGATAGGTTTCATTGGTGCAAAGTTACATAATTTTCCACAGGTTGACAAACTACAGGCGAGGCAGAGACAGAGAAAATACCGTTCAAAAGCACTATCTTGGTAAATTCTCATCTTTTTGCCGCATTTCCGCCTCGCTCAAATAATCAATCGTAAATGCTTTTTTCAGTTTGGTATATCGTTCCAGCGATGATGAAGACAGCCAAGTGGTGTAACCACCCGTCAGCCCCGCATCGAAAAGCGCACGGATTTCTTTCTCGACATTGGCAGCATCGTAATCAATTCCATCCGGATCTACATAGTGCATCACATGATATGCCTGTACCCAGGTCCGCACCCGGGCAGGAGAGGGCGTTTCGGACTGCCGTCCCTGCACGGATTTCGCCCACACGGAGAGTGTTTTATAGGGGTTGTTCCATGGTTTGTCGATTCCGCCGTAACCCGCTGCAAAGTGATCAGGATAAGGCATTCCGCACATAACGTCCGCCACGTTGCTAAGGGCGGGCCAATACTGCCCATAGGGCGTAGTATAACCACGGTTGGCACTCTCGCCAAAGACATCCACAGATACATATACCCCCAATTGGTGCAACTCATCGCAAGCATACTGCACAAAGCGCTGGATAGCCTGCACTTTGCTTTCATTGAACCGGTTATGGTAATCCACTTGCGTTTCTATACTTGTCATCTTATCAGGGAACCGCACGTAATCAAAGTTTATCTCATTGAAACCGAATTTGCGTACAGCCTCCTTGGCCAATTCCACATTGAACTGCCATACACGACGGTCATAGGCACTCGGCCAGTTGGCATGGTTATGATAGAGTGGCTGGCCCGTTGCTTTGTCTGTAATTGCACAAGAAGGATTGTCTTTGACGAAATAAGAGTCTTTGAAGCACGTAATACGCCCTACTGCATAAAAGCCTTCCTCATGAAGCCGTTTGAGCGCATAATGGTACATTTGTTCCTTGTTTGCTCCGCCCCACTTGTAGTTGGTAGGCGAATAACGTTTCATTGCATCGGCTTTGTATCCGGGGCACTCGTTATCCTTGATATCTATAACAAACGTGTTTATCTCCGTTTGGCGAGCAAGAGAGATAAAACTGTCTATCTTACCAATGACCGCAGGAGAGATGTTCAGATAGAGGGCATAGCATGACTGCGGCATTTTATTTCCGGTGAAATCAGGTTTTTCCACAGGATAGTAATCACAACCGGAAGCATCCCCTCCGCCAAAAGTGTTCCGCACACGCGCATGAACAGAGTCCTGCCAAAGCGGGCGATAGCGCCGGAACGCCTCACGTTCCGAGAAGACACAGTATTTGGCGAAGATATATCCCTCTATACTGTCGCAATAGCGGATTTTATACCTGTTGACACAACCCGCATTATCCAGTCTGTCATAACCCACGACAGCATAAGCACTTCCCTTTTGAGCCAAACCACAGATTCGGGAAGACAGCGTATCATCTATGACAGAGGCAGGTGTACGAACCCATATCCGCTTTTCCAGAACACATCCGACAGGAGTCTGCGCCGTGTTGTCTTCCAATACATACAGCACCGAATCACCGACAAGAACAGGAAGATATTCCGTTTCATTTTTCCTGATACACTCACCGGTATTCACCCGCACCTCCGTTTGCCGAGGCAAACTGCCTGCCGCATAGAGTTGCTTGTCATCACCGATCCCATACAAGACAACCATAGGGCGATCCGCTGCCAGATAGCGCACTTCCATGGAAGCCTTGGCACAAGACATACAGACCAGCATGAGACCTGCTATGCCCATCATCTTAAATTCTCTCAGCATATCTTCGTTTTACACAGACCATAACAGTTCACAAAGATAGCGGATTTATTTGGTGTCCACAAATACGGTATCTGTATATTTTGCTTATCTTTGCACGCAAAGAAACAATACACGGCATATATGAAAATAGTTGTATTCACAGGAGCAGGAATATCTGCAGAGAGCGGTCTGAGTACATTCAGAGACTCTGACGGTTTGTGGGCGAACTACCGCATAGAAGAGGTCTGTACCCATGAAGCGATAGAACGGAACAGAGACCTGGTGATTGACTTCTACAACCGGCGGCGGCGAGATGCTATGAACGCCCTGCCAAACGCTGCACACGAAGCGATTGCCCAACTGGAGAGATATTTCGACGTGGCAGTCATCACCCAGAATGTAGATGATCTGCACGAACGTGCAGGCAGCAGAAATGTCACCCATCTGCATGGAGAACTGATGAAACTGCGCAGTTCCAAAGACGAACTGGCGACCATTCCCATTACCCATTGGGAACAGGACAAAGAGGCGAGACACCCCGACGGCAGTCTGTTGCGTCCCTATATTGTATTCTTCGGCGAGAATGTACCATGCTTTTCTTCAGCCGTTGAAATCGTCAAGACGGCAGACCTGTTTGTGGTGGTGGGAACTTCGCTGGCGGTTTATCCCGCGGCGTCATTGCTGGCATACGTTCCAAAAGACTGTCCTGTCTATGTTGTAGATCCAGGAGAACCGGACTTCGGAATTTACAGGAACAGGGTGGTACACATCCGGGAAAAGGCGAGCATCGGAGTTCCCTTGTTGTGCAAGGAACTGCGTGACAAATACCTGTAGTTTTGTCAAGACCATCACATCATAAAAGAAAGAGAGCCTGATTCGGAATCAGGCTCTCTTTCTTTATCCAATTGCCGGCATTGTCGTGGCAATGATTCAACAGCAGCGTGTGGGACTATGATTAGTCGTACCGCCAGCCGAAGAGATCTTCTATTTTCTCCGCTATATCATCATCCAGCAGCAGTTTTCTTCTATATTTCTTTCTAAAAACAGCCACTTCTTCTTTTGTATGTGACAACAGCAAGTGTCTTTCATACTTGTCTACATACTTATTGACGAAATAATCGGATGTAAGTTTCCTTACGGATTTGAAAGACCGCCCCATCATTGTCCACATCTTCTCAAACCATGCCCCTATCCACTTTCGCGCCGGTATGCCACCTACAAGCAAGCATATCACAATTCCTTTCACCCCCGTCCAACCCAATTGCGTATAAATGCCATAGCAGAGCAGAAAAACGCCTGCCACTACAAGGGACAACAAGAATAAGCCGGTAATCAATGCGCTAAGTATGGATAAGACCAACGACAATATGTTCTTCTTTTTGAGCGCAGGATAATCACCATGTTCTTCAAGGCATTTATCAAGTTCGGAAGAAATCTTCGCCACCAGGTCTGCTTCTTTCATATACCTAACTCTTTCGGACATTTTCATCAGCCTATCGCGTTTTTATTGGTTTTCCGCATTATCTTCATCGGACGAAGTCATCAGTTCGGCCATATAGTTTTCTCTGAAAGTCTCCAGATCCTTTTTGGAGAATAACTGCAGCAGTTTATATTCATACTTGTTTACAAACTTATTGCCGTAATAATTGACTAAATATGTCCATGACATAATGAATGACCATTTAAGTGCTTTCCACAGACAATATAGACAGCCTATAGAGAATAAGCCTATAATCCAATCACTCCATGCATCCACCTCACAATCAAAAATCCACTCAAGAATTCCGATGACGATACCCAAACCTGCAAATGCAAGTACACCACCAAGCAACGCCCCAACGACAGACAAAAGTATCATCGACAGATTCTTTTTTTCGAGTGCAGGATAGTCATTTTGCGCTTTGAGCCAGGCTGCAATTTCATTCATTTCTGCTTCCTCTGCCTTATCCTCTTCGTCTAATTCTTGAAGAACTTCATCTACATCATCATCATCGTCGTCATCCTTTTGGTTATCGGGGTTGCCTACGTAGAAAGTGGCTCCACAATAGGAGCAACGATACTGTCCCTTTGAAACAGGTGTGCATTTGTTTCCGCCACATTCAGGGCAGGTACATGTGTTGTTAGAAGTATTCATAACTGTTATTTTTAATGAGTAATGTTCATTCAGTGTTCTATCATATTATTATACTCAGTTGAGCAAATCTTGTATTTCCGACAGGTCGTCAGATACATACAGCACCTCCACCTGCGATGTGCCGTCGTCATATTCGTCAAGTTCGACCAATGAGTAGTAGGTAAACGTGTTATCCCCTTTTTCTACATTGACTTTGTAGGTTACATAGTACCCCCAGTAATCATCACCCGCCCAGTCCTCTCTAAATTTCCAGTCCAACATTTTCGTGTTGTATATTTTCTCCTGCTCTGTTATTTGCTTTCCGAACAAACCGGAAAGTTCGTCAAGATAAGCCAGCAAGAAGTCCTCGCCCAAATCGGAAGTTGAGTTCTCCCGTGTTTCGTCATATACCAGACACAGGACATCATCATCTTCTGCATAACTCGGAGCAAAGGCATCACACGAGGCAAGACCGATCAGGCACAACAGGCACAAAATCGGCATTAAGAATTTCGCTTTCATAACAATTTATTTATTAAGTGTTTCGTTTTCCATACAACCATACCGCAATAAAAAAGCGCAGATTCCGACTTGCCTGCTTGCAAATCAGAATCTGCGCTTTCGTATTGCGGCCAAACAAAAGAGAACCTACACCGATATGACTATGCCCATTGTATCCCTATATGCTGACACAATGCGACCGTACTCACATTCCACAGGCACTCATTGATACTCTTTGATTTTGACCTTAAATTTGAAAAGTTGCGAAGTTTTCGATTTGTCAAACGCAAAGCGTCAATAAACGCTACTCTATTATGTCCTGTTCACTCCAATGCAAACAAATAACACCTTGCATAGTGTGAAACGGCGGCAAAGGTACTGCTAAAATTTCAAATCTACAATACAACAGTTCAATTACACGACAATTAGCGGAGAATAAAGTAGTAGTAGTTAGCGGAGCCTCGCCGGGGACGCGGACGCCTCGTCCGCGGTTTCAATGTCTCTTCAACGGGCATTAATGGATCCAATCAACGGTCAATTACACGGCAATTAGCGGAGAATAAAGTAGTCATTAACGGAGAACCCACCGGGGACGAGGGAGGACACTGAAAAACCTCACAAATCTGTTTTTAGAGACTAAATTATTCGGTCCCCCAATCAGAAGAGTTCTCAAATATTGAATTCTCAAGGCGATATTTTTGAAAGCGGGGACTTTTTCAGTGCCCTCGGGACGCGGACGCCTCGTCCCCGGTTTTCAATGTCTCTTTAACGGGCATTAATGAAGCAGATTAATGAACTGTAGGTTTTTTATGTATTCGTGTGCTTCAAACAATAAGTGGAATAAGTACATCTAATTCCGCCAACAAGTCTTATTAGTCCTATCTGTCCCATTCGCCCAATCCGCCTAATTCGTTCCACCTCCTTAGAACTTCTCGAACAACTAGAACGTCTATCATCATCTCGTTGGCGGAATTAGTTTGCAAACAGCGTGTCTGTTCCTTCGGCATTGTGTCGGGTGTCTTTCCTTAAGCCCCACCTTCGGAGAGACTGAAAAGATCCTCTCCTGCATATATCTCGCTACTATCTCGCCACTCTCTATATGTCATTCTTATGTCATTCT
>DLLF01000007.1:0-16101 GCA_002477945.1 Bacteroidales bacterium UBA7569 | reverse complement strand
CATTCTTATGTCATTCTTATGTGATTCTTATGTGATTCTTATGGTATACCATAAGCACTTCCGAAGCAAAACCGAAAGAATATAGGGGGAATAATCCGTTGGCGGAATTATTTTGCCAACGGATAGGAAGTATATATAAGATATTATTTGCGTGTTCGGAATAATTGTTATAATTTTGCAGCAAATCTACGCCGGAGGGGTGTATGTCCGTGCCGGGGTGGGTTGACATATTGAATAGCGTTTATTGACGCTTTGCGTTTGACAAATCGAAAACTTCGCAACTTTTCAGCATTAAGGTCAAAATCAAAGTAAATCAATAGATGCCTATGGATGTGGCTTTCAGTCGCATTGTGTTTCCGTATAGCGGTGCAGTGTGTAGGTCATATCGGCGTAGGTTTCCTGTTGTTTATTTGACCTTAAAGGCAATGCGAAGGCCTCGATTTGTGGATAAGCAACTCGAGGTCTGCGCTTTTTGTATGTCTATGTACAAATAAACTAATAAATAAACTAATCCAAACAACCGCGTCGCCAAGACGCACAAAAGTATTATTTTTATGGAAAACGTAAGATTTACAGTGGCTGACCTCCAAGGGGAGAAAAAAAGTCTGTTAAACAACACTCCTCAAGACAAATTGGTTGAGAAATTCGGAAACGGTCATCTGACAGAGTTTTCAATCCAAAATGACATTCTCACTATCCGCACCACGAAAAAAATTTTCAGTGCACCAGTTGATGATGTGGTGGTTACCTATATGGTCAACAATTACGTAACTACCTACACATTCAAAAATACAAGGGGGGGGGGGTAAAATAACATTCACTAGTAATATGACCTATTTGGATCCGGATGATATAAGCAAGATAGAGGCTGTCATTGAACAGATGCCCGGATATAAGGGTAGAAACAAGGCAGACAAAGCCATGTATCTTATCTATGTAGCGATATTTGTGGTTGGAATAATTATATATGCTTTGTGTTAGATCGTAGGTTGCAGACAGACCTGTAAACAGAAGCCGATACCGACAAGATCTCCGACACAGACAACAGAAACTGCATACTCCGATTATTTCCACGAGGGTTAAAAACAGAATTATAGAAAAGAACTAATAAAGATATGGCAACATTACAACCGATCTATTGGGAACAACGGTCCGCGGACTCGTTTGTCTATAAGTTTCCCAATGACAACATTACGATGGGAAGTGTGCTGACGGTGAACGACAGTCAGGAAGCGTACTTCTACAAGAACGGAACGCTCTATGACAAGTTCGGGGCGGGAAGGCATGTCCTGTCGTCCGCCAATCTGCCACTGTTGCAACGGATAGTGAACAGCGTGTCGGGAGGCGATACGACATTCAAGGCAACGGTTCTTTTTGTCAGCAAACTGGCAAAACGCAACATCCTATGGGGTGCAGGAGGAATGCGCATCATAGACCCGTATTTCGAGATTCCTATCAAAGTGTCCGCACGCGGGCAGTACGGTATTCAGATAAAGGACGGCGGTCTGTTCATCCTGAAGTTTGTAGGTACGCAGGCAGGAGCGAACAAAGACTTGATCTATGAGCAGTTCCGTGCCGATGTGGTGGAAGCAACGAAAGTGACCATAGCGCGCTTCATGAAAGAGAAAGGCATCAACATCAATGAGTTGGGTACCGAATACAAGAATCTGAGTGCCGCCGTGTCCGCTGAACTGCAAAACACGTTCAACGAATACGGCATAGAACTGCTGAACTACAACATTGAGGACATATCCTTCAATGAGAACGACCCTGGCTACAAGACCGTTATGGAGGGAATAGCCGAGCGGTCGAGACTGAATAAGTTGGGTGTGAACTACGTCCAACAGAAGCAGTTGGATATCAGCCAGACAATGGCAGGCAACCAAGGCGCAGGAGTGTTCATGGGGGCTGGCATGGGAGCAGGTGTCGGTTTGGGCGTAGGGCAGCAGATGGGGCAGCAAATGGGGCAGATGTTTGGTCAGACGATGCAGAACAATCCTGCGACACAGTCACAAACACCACCTCCTCCGACAATGCCTTCGTTCTATGTTGCCAAAGATGGTCAGACGACAGGCCCGTTCCGTCTGGACGCTATACACAGAATGGTGGCAGGCGGAGAGATTGCAGCCACTACATACGTATATAAGGTTGGCGGCACGGCATGGGTTGCAGCGAACCGGGAACCTGAAATAGCACAAATGTTCTCCATGATTCCACCTCCACCCCCACAAATGTAACTGCCAAAACACGAGTATTATGAAAAATAAACTTACTTTTGCCGTTCTGTTCATAGTGTGCAGTGCGGCGGTAACCGGGCTGTTCTACTTGATTTTCAAGCAATTCTCCATTGCTATGATATGCTGCTCGGTGAGCGGTGCGATATTCTTCGGTTTATTGTTTGCCAAGATATTCGTTCTGTCTTCGCAAGATGCTCTGAGCATAAAGAACGTGGTTACCCTCCGTGCGATGACGATATCAATGCTTCTGCTATTCCTATGGACGGTGATATACGTATTTGCCTTTGGTGACTACAGCGATGCAGAGCGCGATCTGACGACACTATATATCGGTTATATAGTATTGTTCGTATTGGCATTGCTCTACTGCTTCATGGCAGGTCATAGTGCAAGCACGGCGGAAGCCAACAATGCGGCTATGCAACCCTGCCTGTCGGGCAAAGCCGACTTGCTGGCACTCTTACAGAGGACGCTTGTGGAAGTAAACAACGCAGAGGGAAGCATACAATCAGAGAACCAAAAGCAGATGTCGGCAGTGATCAACTTAGCCAAAAGTATGCCTGCCAGTGTGTTTGAGAACGAGCGGAACGCATCTCTGCTGGTAGAGAAAACAAATGCGGTTTCAGAATCCCTGACCAACGCAGAGGACGATACCACCGCCGAGGCTATCACCAAACTATTGCAAACCATAAAAACGATACGATAGATGGAAAGTACACTCAAATGTCCGGAATGTGGAGGCTCGAAATGTACGTCCGTCTCAAAGGACAAATACCGTTGTCTCTACTGCGGAACGACGTTCAATGCAGGAGGTATCATTCCGAAAGAGACAGCGGTCGTTCCCAAATCTGACGTTACACCGGAAATAGTGGAAACGGAAGAAATCAGCCAGCCGCAAAGGATAAGGATACACGACCGCAATCGTATAGTTGCTATCCTCCTCGCGTTCTTATTAGGCGATGTGGGAGGGCAGTTCTTCTATCTGGGTTCGCCCATAAAAGGCATACTCTGTATTCTGTTTTGCTGGACATGGATACCCGCCATCATAAGTGCCATACATGGTATTCTGCTGATCATAATGGGTGATGACGGTTTCGATGAGGCATATAATTACTACCAACCCGAATAAAAAACAAATCAACAGACATTATTTAGTTATGAAAAGATTACATTTATTCATTGCGCTTGCCGTAGTGGCGAGTATGACATTGGCTTAGTGCGGGAGTTCCACAGATACTATGATTGACAAGTATGAGGAAGCCCTCAAAAACGGAGATGAGACCAAAGCATCGCAAATTGCAGATAAACTTGATGAACGCGAACTGAGCGAGGAACAACTGGAGCGTTTCATGGAGATAACTGTTGAGTATATCGACAGCGCATGGGACGAAGAATGGGGAGATTTGGACTAATAGACCACATTTTATCCATCTATCCAAGAAAAAGTTATAAACTAACAATTAAAACAATTAAAACAATGACACAGCAAGATGTTACAATGTTCATGATGCAGTATGGGAATTACTTTCCAAATGGAACGCAATTCCAATTGCAGGAAATGTTATTACAAACGGAAAATTTATCAATAAGCAACCTAATGTCTCTCCCGCTGAAAGATCCGAAAAGAATCACATTATTTGCATATCTGGTGGGTGCATTTGGAGTTGACAGGTTTATGCTTAAGCAGAAGACATCGGCAATAATCAAACTGGCGATAACTGTTTGTTATATATTGTCTATCCCTCTTATGTATGTATCTGCAGCAGTAGGAGGTACCATGTTTTTTTGCACAATGCTGGCAATATTTATCTGGTGGATTATAGACATCGCAACTGCTTCCAAGAGAGCGAGAGCCATGAACTATACTACGCTTATGACGTATTTGGCACATTGATTTATACACAATTGGCATAGAGATAAACATAATTAGATGACGGAAACGCAATAGTTGCTTCGGCACTATTGCGTTTCTTGGTTATTACGACTCTCTGTTGCGTATTTGCTTAAAAAGCAGTAACTTTGCAGTCTGAAAAGATATTTCCGATGAAACAGACAGTCTTCTTAACCGGTGCTACGGGCACCATGGGATATGCGGGTATGCAGGAGATACTGCGCTACCCCGAACGATATACACTGCGCATACTGGCACGTCCGAGCGCAAAAAACAAAGCCATGCTGGCAGCGCTTGCCGACCGCGTGGAGATAGTATGGGGCGACCTGACCAATTACGACGACGTACTGAAAGGCGTAACGGGTAGCGACATCGTGCTGCACGTGGGCGGTATGGTATCGCCGCAAGCCGATTACCGCCCCACCGCCACCCGCAAGACCAATATCGCTGCGGCAACGTATGTCCGTGATGCCGTGCTGGCACAGGGCGACAAGCAGCCGCGCGTGGTCTATATAGGCAGCGTGGCGCAAATGGGCGACCGCCGCGAACCGCTCCACTGGGGGCGCACGGGCGACCCGATATGCGTATCGGCATACGACCACTACGGGCTGACCAAGGCGGCAGCCGAGTGGATTATCACCAACTCGCCCATCCGCCGTTGGGTGAGCCTGCGCCAGTCGGGCATTCTCTACCCCGCTATCCTCAAGAACTTTGACCCGATTATGTTCCACGTGCCGATTCGCGGCGTGCTGGAATGGGCGACCGTAGAGGACAGCGGGCGGCTGCTGGAGCGTGTGTGCCGCGAGGAGGTGCCCGACGAGTTCTGGAACAACTACTACAATATCGGTTCGGGCAAAGAGTACCGCATTAATAACTATGAGTTCGAAAGTCTGATTCTAGAAGCAACAGGTTGCCCGCGCCCCGAACAGATATTTGATACCAAGTGGTTTACCACCCGCAATTTCCATGGAATGTGGTATGCTGATGGCGACCGACTGGAGAACTATCTGCACTTCCGCGCCAATGTGCCTATCCGTGAGTATTTCCGCCAGATGGCACAGGCAGACAGCATCCCGAGTGCTATCAAATTTGCGTCCAAAACCAAGATTGCCAAGTTGTTCCCGCACTGCGTGAAATTGGCAATGCGGATGATGGCGAACTCCAAAGAGCATGGCACACAATGGTGGATACACAATAATATCAAGCCGCGTATCCACGCCTACTACGGCAGTATGGAAGCCTATAAGGCTATACCCGACTGGAAGCATATTGACCTGAGCCACAACAGCGAGGAGGCGGTTACTCTCGACCATGGTTACGATGAGCAGAAACCGATGTCGCTGTTTACCATTGAGGATATGCAAAAGGCAGCCGCTTTCCGCGGGGGCAAGTGTCTATCCACAGAGATGGCGCAAGGCGACTGGGACACACCCTTGGAATGGCAGTGTGCCGAGGGGCATCGCTTCACCGCCTCGCCGCGTGTGGTACTGCTCGGCGGACACTGGTGCCCCGAATGTATGCCGTGGCCTTATCGGGACGAACCGAATCCGCGCCCGTGGCACTGGGACAAAGTGGCAAAGCACAACCCGTTCTTCGCGCAGATATGGGCTCCGCTACACGACCCCGACGAGGACAACGTCTATGGTCCCGAGGTTTTCGACGGGTGGGAGAAAGCAAACAAGTAACTTCTATCCCTTGCCCCCTCTCTTTATTCTCGGAGGCAGTTTTTTCCGTTGCATAGCATAACTAACTAAAATATTATGAGGAAAAAGTTTCTCTTTACCCTATTGGCACTGATGTGTACAATAGCGGGTGCAGGCAGCATGTTTGCACAAGCGCAGTGGGGTATCAACCTGCTGCAGAACCCTTCTCCCGACACGGAGACACAATTCACAGGCTGGACGAAATCCGGCAACGGCTCATGGCAAATAAATGACGGCTATGTGCAGTCATCGAACAAGGAGTCCGTACTCACACAGACGGTGGACCTTGCGGAGAAAGGCTTTTCCGCTGACGATTTGGCACAAGCCAAGTTGCTGGTCTCCGTGCGTTATGAGATTCTTAAATACGGTCGTGCGGGCAGCGGTATATGCAGGGCGATGGTAGTTTGCCTTGATGCGGCGGATTCTCCGTTAGACACGCTCTATGCGGTGAACAAAACACAGTTCGATGCTGTCGATGTGCCGCCCACAGCAGCCGTTGCAATGTCCTCTTTGCCGGCAGGGGTATCCAAGGTGCGCTATGAACTGCATGGCAAGGATCATAAGTATTGGGCTGGAAATTATGGTCCCCGTTTCACGGATATGGGTATGGCACTTTGCCGTCTCGCCGATACGTACAGTGCTTCTGTGGATCCGGCTATGGGCGACAGCATCGCACTGAGCAAGACGACAGGCATCGCGCTCGGTGACACCATTACGGTTACTGCCAAATATGCGGAACACCCGATTCTGAGCCTTTCCACCAATACCCTCCAGCAGATTGAGGGCAACAAAATCATCTGCCGTGGTAGCGATATGGTGGTGAGTGCGCATTTGGCATATTCTCACACCATTACAGCGGATGTGGAGCATGGTACCTTGACCGCCTCTCCCGCTGCGGCTATGATGGGAGACACCATCACGCTCAGCAAGACATTGGATGAGGGATGCACTTTTGGTCAATATATCGCTACACCCGACGTGAAATGGATAGATGGCAACCGCTTCGTCATGCCCGACGAAGATGTTACTATCCGTTGGGTTTTATATCAAACGCACACCGTACCGTTCTTCGAAGGCTTTGAGGAAAATAACACGCAAGGTCAAGCGGTTGCCGGCTGGTGGCAAGAGAGTGAAAAAGGAGATTATGTATGGCTTGCCAACTCTACTGAAACCTCTGACAACCGCCGACCTTATGCCGGTCAATGGAATGTCACCCTCAGGTATAACAATACAGATTGGTTGTTCTGCAAGATTACATTGGAGACTGGCAAACGCTATTTGTTCTCTATGTACGCACGGCAAAACACCTCTACGGCAGCCGATGCAAACATAAGCGTATATCTGGGCGATGACATCCAAAAAGATGCCATGACCACGAATATCATGCCCAAAACAGGTGTGGTATCTGGCAACTACCAACAACTGACAGCCGCTTTCTCTGTACCGGAAACCAAAGACTATGTCTTGGGAATACGCGGAGAAATCGGTTTCGATCCTATGTATCTGAGTATCGATGACATCCGTATTACAGAAAGCATGCCCCATGCTGTTACATGCGTCTCCTCGGAAATAGGCACGTTTAGTGCCGACCGTACATCGGCTTATGCCGTAGATACGGTTACTCTGTCGGCTGTCATTCCGCAGGGATATACCCTGTCGCAGTATATCGCCACGCCCGACGTGAAATGGATTGACCGCAATCGCTTTGTTATGCCCGATGAGGAGGTTGTCATCCGTATGGAAACAGGACGCCTCTACAGTGTACCGTTCTTCGATGGCTTTGAGGAGAACAACGGGCAAGGTCGCCCTGTAGCCGGCTGGTTGCAGCAGAGTGTCAGCGGCGACTCGGTATGGACTGCCAACTCGACGATGACCAACTATAATCGCACCCCATTCGATGGTCAATGGAATGCCATACTGTACGACAGCAACTGTGATTGGCTGTTGAACCACTTTGCCTTGGAGGCGGGAAAAGAGTACCGCCTGAGCCTGTATGCACGCCAATCTGGTAATTCTTCGGGAGCATACCTGAGAGCCTACCTGGGTAATCAGGCAACTCTCGACTCGCTGAAGACTATTGTCATTCCCTCTTCCTCTGTTAAGAACGGAGACTATCAGTTGTTTACCGGCACTTTCACGGTGTCGGAGAGCGGTGTCTATGTTTTGGGAATTCAAGGTCGAGGCTATTCGTCCAATCATCTCAGCATAGATGACATCCGTCTTACGGAGAATGTATCTCATACTGTCCAGACAGCCGCTTCCGAGTCCGGTACGATTAGGCTCAACAAGACCCTGGCAATGTGCGGCGACACTATCCGGTTGAGCCGCACTATGGCAGAGGGCGAAGTCTTCATACGCTATACGGTCAATACGGCATTGCAATGGCTCAACGACACCTGTTTCTTAATGCCAGATGAAGATGTCATTGTCGGTATGACCGTACTGCCTACTCACTCTCTCCCCTTTGTCGAAGGCTTCGAAAATGGCAATACCGACCAAGAAGCCGTGGCGGGTTGGTTGCAACAGAGTGAAAAAGGAAATGGCGTGTGGTTTGCCAACTCTACCCAAACAGACTACTATCGCACCCCGTACGAAGGACAATGGAATGTTACCCTTAAGTTTGGCAACACCGCTTGGCTGTTCAACAAAGTGCAGTTGGAGGCTGATACCGAATACGATATGTATCTCTTTGCCCGCCAGGACCAAAGTAACAAGTCCTATGCCAACCTGCGGGCGGCACTTGGCAACGATGCCGACAAAGACGCTATGAATCTGGAGATTCTGCCTGCAACGGGACTGACCAACGGAGACTATCAACTGCTGCACTGCCGTTTCTCTGTTCCTGCAAGCGGAAAATATGTGCTGGGCATTCGTGGAGAGGTTACCCGCGACCCTATGTATGTGAGCATTGATGACATCCATATCCAGAAGCGTATGCCGCATACTATCCGAACAGCCAATCCCGAGTTGGGTACGCTCACGCTGAGCAAGACGGAAGCATACGTGGGAGACACCGTCTCGGTAGAATATACTATGAACGACGGGTGCTATTTCCGTGCCTTTACTGCCACGCCGAGTGTAAAATGGATCGACGCTAAACGTTTCATTATGCTTGGGGAGGATGTTACTATTGGTATCGATGCCATTCTGCCGCACGCCATCCCCTTCTTCGAAGGCTTTGAGGAGGGTAATGCACAAGACGAACCGATAACCGGTTGGGTAGTGCAGAGTACATCCGGTTCCGGTCGCTGGGAAGCCAACACAAAGTATACCGATTGTAACCGTACACCGTATGCCGGCAACTGGAATGGTACACTGCGTTATAACAATGATTGCTGGATGTTCAATGTCCTCGCGCTGGAAGCAGGCAAAGACTATATCCTGTCTTTCCGCGCACGGCAAGACAAAACTACCGGTGCGTATGTCAGAGCCTGTCTGGGGGCCGCATGCCATAAAGACTCTATGAAGATACAACTCATGAAAAATCAGAGTCTGGTCAATGGCGATTACCAACCGGTCGTTGTCCGCTTCTCTGTAAAGACCTCGGGCAACTATGTGCTGGGTATCCTCGGTATTGCCAACTATACCCCGACATATATGTCCATAGATAATATCCGTGTTGAGGAGTGTACCACGCAATATACGCTTACACCCGCTGCCAACGAAGGCGGTTTGCTGACCCTTAGTGCCGGCACGGCTTATCCGTGTGATACCATTACCGTGCGCCGTACCATGAACGACGGATATGCTTTCTGCCGCTACAACACAAATATCCCTGTACGCTGGCTTACCGACAGCACGTTTGTTATGCCCGATGAAAATATCACCGTAGAAATGACGACTCTGCCGGCAAAACCAGTCCCCTTCTTCGACGGCTTTGAAGAGGGCAATACCGACCAGGAATCGGTGGCAGGATGGCTTGTAACGGCCTCTGAAGCCAATATCTATTGGCAGGCAGACAACACTCGCACTCCGTATGAAGGCGCATGGACGGCTTACTTTAGTGCCTACGGAAACAATAGTTGGATGTTCAATGCCCTCACCTTGGAAGCAGGCAAAACCTATACGGTTTCTATCCATGCCAAGCAGACGGTTCCCGCAACAAAATCTACGGCACAGACCTTGCGCATTGGTTTGGGAAGCACCTGCAACGAAACGGCTATGACTACCGAACTCGTTCCTGTCACGGTTGTTTCGGACACACTCTATCAGACTATAGTGGCTGACTTCACCGTACCGCAGACCGCTACCTACGTACTGGGTATCCGCGGCTATGCCGTGTCCGGATATGGTATCGTGCTGGACAACGTGCGCATAGCAGAGAAAAGCAATACACAATATGCTATCTTTGTCGCCGACTCGGTATTTGGCAGTCCCGTAGTGCCTTCTTCCGCTGCTATGGGAGACACCATAGCCGTGAGCCATGACATAGACCCCGCATACCTCTGTATATCATATAGTACGGATAAAACGGTTCGCTGGACTGACCCACGACATTTCATCATGCCCGATGAGACGGTTACGGTTAGTATGCAGGCGCTCAAAGCAAAGACCATCCCCTTCTTCGACGGCTTTGAAGAGGGCAATACCGACCAGGAAACCGTGACGGGTTGGCTGCAACAGAGTGAAAATGGTAGTGGCGTATGGAGAGCCAACTCCACCAAAACAGACTACAATTGTACCCCGTACGAAGGACAATGGAATGTAACATTGGGCTATGATAACACCGATTGGCTGATGCAAGGCTTTGCCTTTGAAAAACGCAAAGCCTACAGGGTCTCGCTCTATGCGCGTCAGGATGACCAATATAAATCGGATGCCACCATCAGCATTTGTCTTGGTTCGGAACTGGACAAAGACTCTATGACTGTCCAACTCTTGCCTCAAACGGGTATCATCAATGGCGATTACCAACTGCTGGAAACCGCTTTCTCCGTGCCTGCTACCGCTTCCTATGCATTGGGTATTCGCGGCTATATCAGTTCCGGCCCGTATTATCTGTCCATTGATAATATCACAATTGAGGAAATACCCGTAGAGGAGGTAACGCCCCATGTAAGTGCTACATCGCTCAACCTGCCGGGGGCGGACGAAACGGCTGTCCGCAACGCCCTGTCGGCACTTACGCTCACTGCCGTCGATGCCCGGGATAGTGTCGTCTATACCTTTACCAACAAAGCAGACATCTGGACGATTGATTGGAAACTCAAAGAGGCTACCTGTTCACTGCTCTCTGCCGACTTGCCTGTCGGCTACATCTTTGCCAACGACACCGAGACGGTTCACGTCACTCTCGAGAATGTCGGCACGGGCGTACACAACGCAACGGCTAACACCCTTCAAGTATATCCCAACCCCGCTGTGGAAAATATCTGCATAACGGGGGCTGCGGACATCATCACGATATACAACCTTGCAGGACAAATTGTACTGCGTGTGCCTGCGGAAGAAGGGAAGACCATTATTGATATTACCGCTCTGCCCGCAGGACTCTATATGGTTCGTTCTGTTGGCAGCATAGCCCCTGTGATAGTGAAGTGACTTGAAGCAAAATAATTCAAAATAAAGTATTTCTGTAGAAATACATAGCAGTCATTCAGCCCCGCATTGCTCCAAATAAGCAATCTGCGGGGCTGATTGAATGTATAATCTGCTGATGAAACCTTTTTCTGCGAACGAATAGGGTGATAGCATTATTTTAGCCCCTCCTTTTGAGGGTAGTGGGAAAGTCTGTTCGTTTCTCCACGACCCCTCAAGCCGACCTCATCGACCCTTAAACGACCCTTAAACGACCCCTAAACGAATTTCTGCTTATATCTTATATTGGGAAACGCAACTTCAACGGAAACAATTCATGGCAACAATCAGTATGTTTTCACTATTGCCAAAAAGGAATATGAAAACCGCAAATACCATACTTTGGGCAATTATCACATGGTGCGGGTTACCTTGTGGTACCACTCTCCTCTATTTGCGTAGAGTGAAAAAATGTAGTAACTTTGTGCGCTATTTGTGCAAATAGCATTGTATAAGATATTTACCTACAGAGATATGAAGAAATTTAAGGAGTATAAACAACTGAATTTGCCGGAATTGAGCCGCGAGGTGCTGGCTGACTGGGAGAAGGAAGACCTGTTCCACAAGAGTATCACGACACGCGAGGGACACCCGCAGTTCCTGTTCTTCGAGGGTCCCCCCTCGGCAAACGGTATGCCGGGTATTCACCACGTGCTGGCACGTACTATCAAGGATACATTCTGCCGCTACAAGACTATGCAGGGCTATCAGGTACAGCGCAAGGCGGGTTGGGACACCCACGGACTGCCTGTGGAACTGGGTGTGGAGAAGATGCTGGCTATCACCAAAGAGGACATCGGCAAGAAAATCAGTGTGGACGAGTACAACGCCGCTTGCCGCCGCGAGGTGATGAAATATACCAAGGAGTGGACCAACCTGACGAAGCAGATGGGCTATTGGGTGGATCTGGAGAACCCGTATATCACCTACGACAACAAGTATATCGAGACACTCTGGTACCTGCTCAAACGCTTGTACGAGAACGGCTACCTCTACAAGGGCTATACTATCCAACCTTACTCGCCTGCTGCGGGCACGGGCTTGTCGTCGCACGAGTTGAACCAGCCCGGTTGCTACCGTGATGTGAAAGACACCACCTGCACGGCACAATTTAGAATTAAGAATTATGAATTAGGAATTAAGAATGATAGTCCTCTCTATGCCCTCGCATGGACGACCACGCCGTGGACATTGCCGAGCAATACCGCCCTCTGCGTAGGACCGAAGATTGACTATGTGGTGGTGCGCGGGGAGAACCCCTATACCAAGATACCGGCTCTCTACCTGCTGGCGGAGGCTTGCCTGCATACTTATACCAAAGAGTTGGGCGAAGCCCCCGAGATACTCTGGCGCGGCAAAGGCACCGACCTCGTCGGTATGGAGTATGAGCAACTTATCCCGTGGGCAAAGCCCGACGGCGATGCATTCCGTATCATTGCAGGCGACTACGTAACCACCGAGGAGGGTACGGGCATCGTACATATTGCGCCGACTTTCGGTGCAGACGATGCGTTTGTGGCAAAGAAAGCGAATATCCCGGGTATGGTATTTATGACCAAGAAAGGCGAGCAACGCCCGATGGTGGATATGACGGGCAAGTTCTTCCTGCTTGAGGATATGGACGAGGCGTTTGTGGCAAAGCATATCGATGTAGAGGCATACAAGCCGTGGGCAGGACGCTTTGTGAAGAACGCTTACGACCCCAATCTGACGGAGAAGGACGAGACCCTCGATATCAGTATCTGCATAATGCTGAAAGCCGAAAACAAAGCCTTCCGCATAGAGAAACACGTGCATACCTATCCCCACTGCTGGCGCACCGATAAGCCGGTACTCTACTACCCGCTTGACTCGTGGTTTATCCGTTCCACCAAGGCACGCGAGGAGATGATTCGTCTCAACAACACCATCCACTGGCAGCCAGAATCGACGGGTACGGGGCGTTTCGGCAAGTGGCTCGAGAACTTGAACGACTGGAACCTCTCCCGTTCGCGCTACTGGGGTACACCGCTGCCTATCTGGCGCACCGAGGACGGACAGGAAGAGATATGTATCGGGTCTATCAAGGAACTCTTCGAGGAGATAGACAAGTCCATCGCTGCGGGCTTTATGAAAGAGAACCCATACCCAAAACACGTGGTGGGCGACTACTCCAAGGCGAACTACGACCCATCGGTGATCGACCTGCACCGCCCGTATGTGGACGGCATCATTCTCTGCTCGCCAAGCGGCAAGCCGATGAAGCGCGAACTCGACCTGATAGATGTATGGTTTGATTCGGGTGCGATGCCGTATGCGCAGAACCACTATCCGTTTGAGAACCAGGACGCTCCGCGCACGGCAGACTTTATCTGTGAGGGTGTGGACCAGACCCGCGGTTGGTTCTTTACGCTGCATGCTATCCATACGATGATAGAGGACAAAGTGGCGTACAAGAATGTGATTTCCAACGGATTGGTGCTGGATAAGAACGGAAACAAGATGTCGAAGCGGTTGGGCAATGCGGTGGACCCGTTTGCAACGCTCGACAAATACGGTGCCGACCCTGTGCGCTGGTATATGCTGACCAACTCCAGTCCGTGGGACAACCTCAAGTTCGACCCCGAGGGCGTGGACGAGGTGCGCCGCAAGTTCTTCGGCACGCTCTATAATACGTATGGTTTCTTTGCCTTGTATGCGAACGTGGATTCGTGGCAACCGAATGGTGATCAAGGCGTTCTGACGGAAATCGACAAGTGGATTTTGAGCCGCCTGAACTCGCTCATTCAGGAGGTTACCGCCGATTATGAGGCATACGAACCCACCAAGGCGGGGCGTGCTGTCTCCGACTTTGTGCAGGACGACTTGAGCAACTGGTATGTACGCTTGAACCGCAAACGTTTCTGGGGCGGGGAGATGAACGCTGACAAGCAGGCGGCATATACCACGCTCTACACCTGTCTGAAGACCGTGGCGCAACTGATGGCACCCAATGCACCGTTCTTTGCTGACCGCCTCTATCGCGACCTAACCGACGAGACCGTGCATCTGAGCAACTGGCCGAAAGCCGACGAGGCATTGATTAATAAAGATTTGGAACGCAGTATGTATCTGGCTCAGCAGGCTACATCGATGATACTGAGTTTGCGCAAGCGTGCCGAGAAAAATGTGCGTCAGCCGTTGCAGAAAGCCGTTATCCCCGCGCCCGACAAAGAGACGCTGCAAGCCCTGCTTCATGTGCAAGACCTGATCAAGAGCGAGGTGAACGTGAAGGAGTTGGTTATCACCACCGCCGAGAACTCGGAGGTGAAACTGGTGAAGAAAATCAAGCCGAACTTCAAGGTCTTGGGCAAGAAAGTGGGTGGTAAGATGAAAGAACTGGCTGCGGCTATCAGTAAGATGACACAGGATGAGATTGCGCAGTTTGAAGCAGCGGGGATGTTCCGCCTGCTGGATATTGACCTTGTGGCAGAGGATGTGGATATCATTACCGAGGATATGCCAGGCTGGTTGGTTGCCAACAATGGTATCCTTACCATCGCCCTCGATATCGAACTGAACGATGCTTTGATAGAAGAAGGTATCGCCCGCGAACTGATTAACCGTATCCAGAACCTGCGCAAGACATCGGGGCTGGAGATAACCGACCGTATCGCCATTGAGATAGAGCGCCGCGACGAGATAGCCGCTGCTGTGGAGCACTGCCGCGACTACATCGCTTCGCAAGTACTGGCAACATCGCTCACGCTTGTGGACAAAGTGGCAGAGCCGCAAGTGCTCGATATGGACGGCTATATGGTAAATATAAGTATCAAGAAAGCATAAATAGTAATTATATATGAAAAAGAATATCTTACGTATCGCCATCGTGGCACTGGTAGGAGCCTTAATGGCATCGTGTATTGGCGTCGAAGAACCCATGAATGGTAACATTGTCGGACTATGGTTGGAAGATGGCAAGGAACACTATGTCCGTTTCACCACGGAACAGGCGGATACAACGTACCAATATGGCTACGAGTGGGACGAGGCAGACAAAGTTACCGAAGAAGATGTACTGAACGACAAGCCAGGCAATGGTTGGTTCAAGTGACTGTTGGAGAAACCGCAACTGAAAGAAATCCACCTGATGAGCAATAACGGTGGCGACATTCCGAAGATTTACACCATCACCAAACTCACAGACACCGAACTGCAATACTACGAAAAGGAGCAACCGAAAAACAAATTCTCCTTCTCACGTATGAAATAATGAAACGCTTTTGGAAGATATTTGGTATCACATTCGGTGCGATAGTGGGTATCGTGTTGGCTGTGGCGTGCGTGGCGATTTGGCTGATATTCACGCCTGCACGGCTGACACCTATCGTGCGGCAAGTGGCGGACAAGTACATCACATGCGAACACGAGGTGGGCGAGGTGGACTTGACGTTCTTTTCCACTTTCCCCGAGTTCGGATTGCGCGTGGACGGACTCTACCTCATTAATCCTACGGAGGGGGCACAGAGCGATACGCTCTTGGCGGCACCCGAGATGGTCGCTACGGTGAACATAGTGGAGTTCTTGCAACACAGCAATCTGGTAGTCAAAGAGTTGTCTTTGCCCAATGCAGTGGCGAATATCTATATCGCCGCCGATGGTACGACCAATTTCGATGTATTTGCGCTCTCATCGGACACCACGGCTGCCGATACCACTTCTTCGGGGCTGCCTT
>DLLF01000025.1 GCA_002477945.1 Bacteroidales bacterium UBA7569 | reverse complement strand
TATTTGTGGAGCTGGAGGGAGTCGAACCCTCGTCCAAACAAGGAACATCTATGCTTTCTACATGCTTATTCCGGCTTCCATTTTCGTGCAACGGCAAGACCCGAACTACCAACACGTTGCCTTATTCTCTTTCATTTCGATGGTTATGCGAGACCATAACCGCCTATCCCCGATATTTCTGCACCTCCTTGTCAAGCCGCCTCGTAGGATAGGGCGCTCGGGAGATGTCTCGTCTCGGCACCTGGTGCCGGGATAAAGCCAATCTACTGTACTTCGATTAGGCAGCGAGAGCGTAGTTGTTTTCGCCAATTAAAACTTTTCGGATCGAGATTAACGAGCCCGTCCGAAGCGCTCGACATGCTTACATAGCCATTCTACCTGCTGTCAAAACCAAACAGCCCCATAGCGTATGCATAATCGGCCGCTAAGTTACAAACATTATGCCGAAATGACAAAAACTTGCTCTCGGAAAAATAAACGGGTTCAAACTACATCGTAGCCTGAACCCGTTTTGAGATGAGTATTATTTCAACTCAGATTAGCCGTTGACTTTTGCCATGTGGGCGATGAGGTCGAGAACTTTGTTGGAGTAACCGATCTCGTTGTCGTACCAAGAGATAACTTTTACGAAAGTATCTGTGAGGTAAACACCGGCGTTAGCGTCGAAGATAGAAGTCAGTTTGCAGCCGAGGAAATCGCTCGAAACCACTGCATCCTCGGTATAACCGAGTACCCCTTTGAGTTCGCCCTCGCTAGCCTCTTTCATAGCAGCGCAGATGTCCTCTTTGGTAGCGGGTTTAGCCAAGTTGGCAGTAAGGTCAACCACCGAAACATCGAGAGTCGGGACACGCATCGAGATACCGGTCAGTTTGCCGTTGAGTTCAGGGATAACTTTACCTACAGCCTTAGCAGCACCGGTAGAAGACGGGATGATGTTGCCTGAAGCAGCACGACCACCACGCCAGTCTTTGAGCGACGGACCGTCAACGGTCTTCTGGGTAGCGGTAGTAGAGTGAACGGTAGTCATAAGACCGTTAACGATACCGAATTTGTCGTTGAGGACTTTAGCGATAGGAGCCAAGCAGTTGGTGGTGCAAGAAGCGTTGGATACGAACTGGGTTCCCTTAACGTATTTGTCGAAGTTAACACCGCAAACGAACATAGGAGTGTCGTCCTTGGAAGGAGCGGACATAACTACGTATTTAGCACCGGCGTTGATGTGAGCCTGTGCTTTCTCTTTGGTAAGGAAGAGACCGGTAGACTCAACAACATACTCTGCGCCAACCTCGTTCCAAGCGAGTTCGTTAGGATCTTTGCAAGCGGTTACACGGATAGCCTTACCGTTAACGATAAGTTTGCTATTCTCTACATCAGCCTCGATAGTGCCCTCAAATGCACCGTGCATGGTGTCATACTTGAGCATATAAGCCAAATAATCAACAGGGCAAAGGTCGTTGATACCAACGATCTCGATGTCGTTACGAGTCTGGGCAGCACGGAAAACGAAACGTCCGATACGGCCAAAACCATTAATACCTACTTTTGTCATAATTTTATGTAATTTAGTTTGTTAAACTATTTGTTGTTCTTTTCAAATCACCCCTTTCTGTCCTTTCCTCCATTTTTCAATTATCATACCAATTACAGCGTGCAAAGGTAGTAAAAAGAGTCTGATTACAGATAAATATCCCTATATATTTTCGTTTTGTAATCTTTGCCTTGCAATTGCAGAGAGGTGTTATCTGCTTATTTTCTTCCGAAGTCGGCAGGTATTTCCCCCCATTCTTTGGTTTTCCAATGAAGTACAGGGGTATCGTATGAGTGTTGTTGAAGCCATGTCTCGGCAGCACGGATGCTGTCAAAAATAGGTGCATTCTTGCTCGTGGGTTTCAGTTTGGTGGCAACTTGCTTCTTTTTTAGCCATCCCAATGCAATCTTGCTGTCCGAATAAATCGGCCATGACAAATTCTGTTGTTTCAGCCATGCCAAACCGAGTACAATGGCAAGAAATTCACCTATGTTGTTTGTCCCTTCCTCGTATGGTCCTCTGTGAAATGCGATACTTCCGGTGTCTGCTATTACGGCTCTGTATTCCATCTTGCCGGGGTTTCCCGAACATGCGGCATCTACTGCCAAATAAGGATAAACCGGTTTCAAAGTCTTCCCGCTATTGGTCTTATGGCTGTCTTTTGCCTTTGACGGGTGATTGATTTCTGCCGGACCTTCTTGATATGCCGATTTGGCACTCTCTTCTGTGGAAAAAGATTTGTAACGTGCTCCCGCATAGCCCTTCACCTGTCTTTCACATTCTTCCCACGAGGTGTATATCCCGGGCTTTCTTCCTACCCAAACCACATATATTTTTTGTTTCATTTTTAGCAATCAATAAATTATTGTACCTTTGCGAACCGCATTATGGCAAAGCAGACGCCATGCCCTTGTAGTTCAATGGATAGAATACGAGTTTCCTAAACTTTAGATCCGGGTTCGATTCCCGGCGGGGGTACATGGTCAAGTCCGTTTGCAAAGATATGCATAAATTCAGAAATAGCAATGTGCCGTTTCCTATGAAAAAGTTCTCCTTGGTACTCTCTGTCCTGCTCTTGTGCTTGGATGTGGCAGGAAAAGTTTATGCTCCTCAGGATGTTCCCAATCCTCATGCGATCTCTTTGTCTGACTATGTGGCAAATCCCGATAATATCCTTTCCGAATCCGCTGTGGCGCAAATCAATCATTTGTCCGCTGGTCTGGACAAGCGTGCAGAGGTCGAATTGGTGGTAGTGGCTGTTGATGATATGGCTTCGGAGACCATGGCTGCTGATTTTGCCCAGTCTTTGTTCAATGCTTGGGGCATAGGCAAGTCTGGTAAGAACACGGGGGTCTTGATCCTGCTGGTGCGTAATAGTCGTGATATTCGTATTCACACAGGTGGGGGTATGGAAGGTGTTCTTCCGGATGGTGTGTGTTCCGATATTGTCCAAAACACAATGATCCCTCTTTTGCGGAATGGTGATTGGGATGATGGGATACTTGCGGGTGTGAAGGCTGTTGTGGAGAAACTGACCACTGACTCGGCTCTGCAGGAATTGCTTTTGCCGCCTGTGCAGAAACCGTCTCCATGGGGATTGTATCTCAGTTATTATCTTTCTTTTTCCTGTTTTATCTTGATCCTTCTCTCGTTTGCTGCTTATCGGGAATTGAATGGCAACCGGACACTTCAAAAGAATATTCGGTATCGTCACGCCCAAACGACTTTGTATATATATAAAATATGTGCTGTGTTCTTCCCTCTTCCCAACTTCTTCTTCTTGAAGTGGTACCAACGGCAGGTGGAGAAAATCCGTACTTCACCCTTTCCTTGCCCTGAATGTAAACATACAATGCGCCGTTTGGCGGAATCGGAAGAGGATACCTATCTCAATGGTGCAGAGCAGGCGGAAGAACGTGTAAAGAGCATTGATTACGATGTTTGGTTGTGTCCGTCTTGTTATAATCATGTCATTCTCCCGTACGAGAGGGAGAATACACATTATATGCGTTGTCCCGGTTGTCATGCCAAAACCTATGGGCTTGTGAGCAATGTGATTGTCAAGGAACCCACTCCCCTCTCCGAGGGGCGGGGAGAAAAAACATATCTCTGCAAACATTGTGGAAAAACCGCCGTCAAGGCATATTCCATACCTCGCACACCCGTGGTGGTAGCGCCTGTTGGTGGCGGAAGAGGCTCTTCGGGAGGTTTCTCCGGAGGAAGTTTCGGAGGCGGCATAAGTTTCGGCGGTGGCGCAGGAGGTAAATTCTGATTGTAAATTATTAACTTAATACATCATAACACAGTATGAAAAAAGGAACACTTATTCTGTTGGTCGTTTTGGCTGCATTGGCACTGGTTGCTATTTGGGGCTTCGGGCAATACAATGCTTTGGTCGCACAGGAAGAAACCGTAGAGAGTGCTTGGTCGCAGGTGGAAAATCAGTATCAGCGGCGTGCTGACCTGATACCTAATTTGGTCAATACAGTTAAAGGCTATGCCGCTCACGAGCAAAATACACTCTCTGCTGTCATGGAGGCTCGTAGCAAGGCTACATCGATACAAATCAATGCAAACGATTTGTCGGAAGAAAACTTGTCTGCTTATGAAGCGGCGCAAGGCGAATTGGGTACTGCTTTGGGACGCTTGATGGCAATCAGCGAGGCTTATCCCGACCTCAAAGCCAATGAAACCTTCTTGAAGTTGCAAGACCAATTGGAAGGTACCGAGAATCGTATTGCCGTTGCGCGCAATGCTTTCAACGATACGGCACGTACCTACAATACGCAGGTTCGGCGTTTCCCGACGAACATTGTGGCAGGTATCTGCGGTTTTGCCAGGAAACCCTATTTCGAAGCGGAGCAGGGCGCTGAAAAAGCACCGGCTGTCGAATTCTGACGGAATAGGAACTTGTCCTGATAGAGTGTGAAGATGTATGATTTGTCAAAAACGTACATCTTCCGCTGTTGATATACCTGAGAAAATAAGACGTAACTTTTGTTTTTTACAAAGTCTATGAATACGAAACTGATATTGAATTTCTTGGCAGAACTGTCTCGGGAAAACAATCGGGAGTGGTTTAATGCCAACAAAGAATTATATTTGGAGTGCCGTCGGGATTTTGAGAACTTTACGGCTGAATTCATTGATGCAATGCAGCGGATTGATCCTGCATTGCACGGGCTTGCTCCGAAAGATTGTATCTGGCGTATCTATCGGGATGTCCGATTTTCTCCGGATAAACGTCCCTACAAGGAGTGGTTCGGAGCCTTCTTGGCTCCTCATGGCGGCAAGAAAAGCCCCTATGGCGGCTACTATTTCCACTTGCAGCCTGGTCATTGTCTCTTTTCAGGAGGTATTTGGTGTCCCGAACCGAAACTCCTTAAAGCCTTGCGTCAAAGCATTTTCGACAATGCCGATGAACTGGAAGACTTGATGTCTGCACCCGCTTTCAAAAAGTACTTTGTCGATTTCGATACCGATAATATGTTGCAGCGTGTGCCGCAAGGGTTTCCCGCTTCCTGGCAGCATGCTGATTGGCTGCGGCGTAAAGCATTCACGTGTTCCCATTTGTTTACGGACAAAGAAGTGAATGCACCCGATTTCTTGAACCGTTTGGTAGATGTGGCAAAAGCCTTCAAACCTGTTAATGACTTTCTGAACTATACGTTTGAAGAACTTTGATGCATTGTCGGATTGTTTCATTTTTTTTTATGTATTCCATGCAATGGGTGGAATAAGTGAACCTGATCTCATTGATGGATATGCATAGTATGATGTTAACGTTGTTTTTGCCCCTCCCTCGGAGGGGGTGGGGAGGTCTGTACGCTTTTCCTACGACCCCTCAAGCCGACCTCAACGACTCCTCAACGAGGTCTGCTCGCAAACACCCTATAATCAGAGAAGCCTCTTCCTTCGTCATGGAGGAGAGGCTTCTCTTGTTGTTATTATCCGTGATAATGCTTTAATCGCCTGTTCTCAATAAAGTGACTAATGTCCTCCCCTCTGCATCTTGAAGAAGAAGATTCCCGTCATCGCTCGTTTGGGCAAGCCGCACCTGTTCCAAAGCAATTCCTAATTTCTGCTCCGTCCCCATCTTGTCGGGACAGTACATACGGGTGGAGAAGATGTTGCCTAATCGCAACGAATCGTTATCGGTGGACAATGTGCCTCCCATACGGTTGCAACCTACATAACATGAAAACGATTTGTCCTCTGTGTTGAAACTTATACTGGGAATCTCTTCGTCGGCAGCGGTTTGTAAAGTCTCTTGATGGATGGATACAATCTGCCATTCTCCGTTCAGTGATTCTGTTTTGAATGAATTCTCTGTGCTGGCTTTCTTGCTGCAACCGATGGGAAGCAAGGCTGCCAATAGTAAAATGATAAATGGTTGTCTTTTCATATTTTTTGATCGGATAGAATGATTACTTGCCGAGTTTCCTCAAACAGCGTGCCAAGCCGTCTGTCCAATGGGGAATTTGGCAATGGAAAGTCTTTTTGATTTTAGATTTGTCCAATACGCTGAAGTGGGGGCGTGGTGTCTTCGAGGGATATTCCGATGATAGGACGGGAAGTATCTCGCACGAGGCATTCGTTTGTCGTTTGATTTCCGTGGCAAAGTCATACCATGAACATACACCCTCGTTGGTGAAGTGATAAATGCCAGGTACCCGTTCTTCCGATTCCGCGATGCGGAAAATCGTATGAGCCAAATCTGCGGCGTATGTGGGAGTCCCTGTTTGGTCAAATACAACCGAAATGCGTTCCTTGTTGGCAAAAAGGTTCAGCATCGTCTTCACGAAATTGTTTCCGTAGGAGGAATATAGCCATGCCGTACGCAAAATAATAGCCTTCGGATTCGATTGCAGCAACAGACGTTCTCCTTCCAACTTGGTTCTGCCGTATGCCGTCTGAGGAGCGGTCGGCAATTCTTCTGTATAAGGAGTACATGCACTGCCGTCAAATACATAGTCTGTTGAAACGTGTATGATGGGAAGTTTTGTCCGTGCCAGATTCTGCACGGCGTAGGCGTTGATTCGTTGTGCCGTTGCTTCGTCCGTTTCCGCCTTGTCCACATTCGTGTATGCTGCGCAGTTGATAATAAAGTCAATGTGGTTGGTTCCAACGAAAGCGAAAACGGCTGCCGTATCGGTGATATCCAATTCCTGCACATCTGTGAAGAAATACTGGTGTGCCGTATGCTCAGATGCTAAGTTCTTGATCTCGTTGCCTAATTGCCCGTTGGAACCGGTGACAAGTATGTTCATACAATCAATGGTGAATGGTGGTTAGATATTCTTCAAACAAAGGGTGCTTTTTGTCTTTTTCGCTCAGAATCATTCTCTCTTCGGGTACTTGCCAGTCTATGCCCAGTTGCGGGTCGGATAGTAATATACCGCCCTCCGATTCTTTGTGATACAGATTGTCACACTTGTAAGCGAAGACGGCGTGCTCCGAAAGTACGGAAAAACCGTGGGCGAATCCTTGAGGGATAAGAAATTGCCGATGGTTTTCGGCGGAGAGCCTTACGGAATACCATTTCCCGAATGTCTCGCTGTCAGTACGCAGATCCATGGCAACATCCAACACTTCTCCCACAATGCATGATACTAATTTCGACTGGGCATAAGGCGGTTTCTGGAAATGCAACCCTCGTACCACTCCGTAGCACGATGAAGACATGTTGTCTTGTACGAAATGATGCCTTATGCCTGCTTTGGCATAACGTTCGGCATTGTAGGTCTCCATGAAGAAACCCCTCTCATCGGCAAATACATCGGGTTCGATGATGAGCAGGTCCTTTATGGGTGTTTCAATGATGTTCATGATGTTCTGCTTTTCTGACTACAAAGATACGGCTTTATTTTTACTCTGGCAAAATGCTGATCTGGATATCACCTTCCCCCTGTAACTCGGACTCTTCAATTTGCAGTCTCGCAAAAAAAATGTATCTTTGCAGCCAACACAAACAACAATGCCATGCGTAATACGTATTATGTCTTCCTCTTGTTGAGTCTTTTGCTGCTATCCTGCGGCAGGCAGCCGCTCTGTGTTACACAGTCTGTCTCCGAAGCGATACCGATAGATTCTTCGCTCGATTCTTTGCAGGATGAAGACTATCTCCGCTATCTGCAACCTGTTCACGACTCTTTGGAACGGAAACTCAGTATTCCGTTGGGCTATGCTCCGGTGGCTATGCAGGCATATCAGCCGGAGAGCCCGTTGCTCAACTGGGCTTCCGATGCATTGCATAAAATGGCAGAACAGGTAACTTCTGTGCCGGTTGATTTTGCGGTGGTCAATGTACATGGCTTGCGTTGCGATTGGCCTGCGGGGAATATTACGTTCCGCAACGTGTTCGAACTGATGCCGTTTGATAATCGTCTTGTCATATTGGATTTGTCAGGAAAAGATGTTCTTGACCTTTGCCGGTGCTTTGCTGCTGTTGGCGGGGAAGGTGTTTCCTGGACGTTACGGATGCAAATCCTGAATGGTAAGGCGCAAAACATTCGGCTCAACGGGAAACAGGTGAATCCAGATGCCGTCTATCATGTGGCTACAAGTGACTATCTTTCCACGGGTGCCGACCACATGGAGCCGCTCGCAAACTATTCCGAAAAGATAGATACGCAATTGCGTATCAGGGATCTCTATATCCAATACATCGAACAACTGACGGCACAAGGCAAACCCGTTACGGCGTCTGTTGATAATCGAATGAAACAATTGTGAAGACAATGAAAAAGAAATTATGCTCTCTCCTCGTTTTGGTTCTGCTGGCTTGGAACCATGCGGATGCCTGCACCAATTTTATGGCAGGCAAACTGGCGACAATCGATGGTTCTACCCTCGTTTCCTATGCTGCCGATTCCTATTCCCTGTATGGATTCTTGCGCTATCAACCTGCGGCTGATCACCCCGCCGGTGCTATGCGGCAGATATATGATTGGGATACCAACAAATATCTGGGCGAAATACCGCAAGTACCTCACACTTTCTCAGTGGTTGGCAATATGAATGAACACCAACTTACCATCGCGGAGACAACCTTCGGCGGCAGAACGGAACTGGTGGATACAACCGGTGTCATGGACTATGGAAGCCTCATCTATGTGGCGTTGGAACGTTGCCGTACGGCCCGTGAGGCAATCAATTGTATGACATCATTGGTTCGTGACTACGGATACTATTCCGAGGGCGAGAGTTTCACGATTGCAGACCCCAATGAGGTCTGGATTATGGAAATGGTCGGCAAAGGGGTAGGGAACAAGGGCGCACTTTGGGTCGCTACCCGTATCCCCGACGACTGTGTTTCCGCTCATGCCAATCAGGCACGGATTACACAAATAGACTTCCGTGACAAAGATAATTGGCTGTACGCTGAGGATGTCGTTGATTTCGCAAAAACAAAAGGATGGTTCACTGGTAAGAAAACCGACTTCAGTTTTTCCGATACCTATGCTCCGCTGGACTTCTCCGGATTGTATATCTGCGAGGCGCGCGTATGGAGTTTCTTCCGTCAGGTCAATGTCGGTATGGAGACGTATTTTGATTATGTGATGGGCAAATCGGAAAAAAGAATGCCCCTCTTTGTCAAACCCGACCGCAAACTGTCTGCCCAGGACTTCAAGAACTTTATGCGCGACCAGTACGAGGGTACGCCTTTGGATATCACGCAAGGCACCGATGCCGGTCCCTTCCACTCAAAACTGCGCTATGGTTCTCTCGGCTTCAAACTCGACTCGGTTCAGTATTGGTACGAACGTCCCACGGCGACACAGCAAACCGCATGGAGTTTCGTCGCACAGATGCGTGGTTATATGCCCGACCATATCGGAGGTATATTTTGGTTTGGTCTCGACGATGCCGCCACCAACCTTTATGTCCCCCTCTATTGCCGCATGACCGAAGTCCCATGGTGTATGGACGAAAAGAACGGCGACTTGCTTACCTATTCTGCTACGTCCGCATTCTGGGCATTTAACCAAGTTGCCAATTGGGCATATACCAAGTACGATGCAATGCTGCCCGATATAAGAAAACAACAATCTGCTTGGGAAAACTATTTCAACACGCTTGTACCCGCTGTCGATGCGGCTGTGGCGGAAATGTCACCCGATGACGCCCGCGCGTTCCTGACACGCTTCTCCTGTCAGCAGGCGCAGGCGGCGACCGATGCTTGGCACCGTCTCTTTGAATATCTGCTTGTCAAGTATCTTGACGGGCAGGAGAAAAAAGAAGTGAACGGCTCGTTTCTCCGTACTCCCTATGGTCTGAGCGCAAGTCCTTTCCGAAAACCGTTCCCAGAGGAATACCTGCGGACGATCGCCCCCGAAGTGGCACACGAATAAATAACGTCAAAAACAAATCCTATGAATACTTTGCAACCGACAGAAGTTTTCTCTGTCTTCCACGAAATAACGAAAATACCTCGCCCGTCCAAACACGAAGAGAAAATACATGATTGGCTCCTCCGCTTTGCAGGGGAACATCACATCGAGTCCGTCTCCGACGAGGCTGGCAATGTCATCATGCGGGTTCCCGCCACTGCGGGCTACGAGAACCATCCGGGGATCATTTTGCAAGCCCACATGGATATGGTATGCGAAAAGAATAAGGATACGGTCCACGATTTTATGCGGGATCCCATCCAAACCTATGTGGACGGTGACTGGGTCAAGGCGAAGGGAACGACTCTCGGTGCCGATAATGGCATCGGAATGGCAATGGCACTTGCAGCCTTGGTTTCCCCGACCTTGCAGCATCCTGTACTGGAAGCCCTCTTTACGGTGGACGAAGAAACAGGTCTCACCGGTGCCTTTCGCTTGAAAGACGGACTGCTGAATGGCAAGCGGTTGATAAACCTTGATTCCGAGGACGACGGGCAGGTGTTTATTGGTTGTGCCGGTGGTATTGATACGTTGGCGCATCTTCCGTATCAGCCTCAGCCGTTGCCTGTGGGCGATTGGTTCGCTGCTAAGATAAAAGTATCGGGTTTGTTGGGAGGTCACTCTGGCGATGATATCAATAAGGGACGGGCCAATGCCAATAAATTGTTGGTACGCTGTCTCTTTGCTCTTTTGCAGCAGACCGACCTGCAATTGGTTTCCATCGAGGGCGGCAACTTGCGTAATGCCATCGCCCGCGAAGCCGAAGCCGTTGTTTGCGTGCCGTTTGCCTTCAAAGAGCGGATGCGCATTCTGTTCAATCACTTTGTGGCGGAGGTGGAAACCGAATTTGCAGACGTCGAAACAACAATGTCATTGGAGTTGGAAAGCGAAGAACTCCCGCTGAACATTATCCCGAAAGCCGTCGCGGAGAAACTGATACTGTCCCTCTATGCCTGCCCGCATGGAGTTGTTTCCATGTCCAAAGATATGCCGGGGCTTGTCGAAACCTCCACCAATCTCGCTTCCGTCAAGATGTGTCCCGAGTCCGGATATATAGAAATCAATACCTCTCAACGCTCAAGTGTAGAGAGTCAGAAGCATGATATAAAAAATCAAGTGGAGTGCGCCCTCCGTCTTTCGGGAGCAAATGTGACGCACGGCGATGGCTACCCGGGCTGGAAACCGAACACTCATTCGCCTCTGTTGAAAGCCGCTTGCGATGCTTATTCCTGCCTTACGGGGAAACAACCGAAGGTCAAGGCAATCCATGCGGGACTTGAGTGCGGGCTCTTCTTGCAGAAGTATCCCTATTTGGATATGATTAGCATCGGTCCTCAAATGACGGGTGTCCATTCGCCGATGGAGCAACTCTCCGTTTCCTCTACGCAAACCACATGGGCTTGGCTGACCCGTCTCCTCGCATCTTTGTAAATGGCTGGGAATAATCAATCTATGGATAATCAAATAGCAAACACTTCCTTATGAAAAGAATTACCTCATTTGTCTTGTTTGCGTGGATGATGGTGGCAGTATATGCTTCCATTCCCGTGGATATACCGCAGTTGGGCAATGGTCGTCTTGTCGTCTGCGGGCAGAATGTACTCAACTATTTTGCGGTGCATTTTGATAGAACCGACTATAATACGACCGCAGGTCTCGAAGATAAGACCGCGCGTATCGTCACTGCTTTCCGTGCTATGGATGCCGACATCTATGCTATCTGTGAACTGGAGAATAACGATTCTATCCTTCATTATCTGACCGATGCCATGAACGCTGCGGCAGGGCGGAATATCTATAGTTATGTCTCCGACAATGGTGTCTATTCTTCTTCCGAATCCATCAAATCAGGCTTCCTCTATCGTAATGACAAGGTGCGTCCCTATGGGGCTAATACATCCGCTTCTTCATCGTATTACTACCGCTACACTATGCGGCTGCAAGCCTTTGAAGAACTCTCAACCAAGGAACGTTTTGTCCTCTCTATGAACCACTTTAAGGCGAAGGATTCCTCTGAAGACAAAGGCAATGCCAAACGCGAAACCAATGCCTATCATCTGGTGGGTGCTTTGCGTAACGTGACGATTGATCCCGATATCCTCGTTATGGGAGATCTCAATTGTGAAATCGATGAGTCCCCTTTGCAGACTATCGTAAATGAAGGATATGTCGAACAATTGCTTCGCTATGATGCCGATGCCTATTCCTATATCTACCGCTCATCACCTCAACTCATCGACCATGTTTTTGCCAACTTATCTATGCAAAAACAACTCACAGGCGCAGGCGTTTGTCATATCAATACGGGTACAAACCGCAGTGGCTCATGGTGGTACTCCGACCATGACCCCTATCTCGTGGCAATGAACCTATCTTCCGGCTCTACGCCCGAACCGAATCCCAATCCCGATGGCTGCCAGCCCCTGGACTTCTCCCAGGATTATAAGTCGGGTCTGGGTGAATTCTTTGTCTATACGGTTTCGGGGAACGCCTCATGGTATTCCAATAGTTCCTATGGAGCCATCTGCAACGGCTGGACTAAAACCGGAGAGATGGAATCGTGGTTGATCTCTCCTGCTTTCGATTTGCAGGAGATGGAAACGGCAACGCTGTCATTCCGTCACAACCTCTATAAAGACAATTCTTCGGGACAATATGAACAATTGCAGACATTGTGGTACAGTACCGATTATGAAGACGGAACCAACCCAAACATGGCAACATGGCATCAACTGGCAATCCCGTCATTTGTGGTTGGTTCGTATGTCAATTGCTCTGTCGCTTTGCCGGATGCTGCTTTGTCGGAGAACTTCCGTTTTGCCTTCAAATATACGGCAACCGATGGCACAAATGCTAATTTCTGGGAAATAGATAATGTGAAGTTGCAAACCGCTTGCCCTCTTGCGGAGTCTGTAGAGGAAGTGGAAGAACCTGTCAATATCTTCGATGCAACCACCCGCGTTTATACCATTCTCGGACAGGAGGTGACAGCGCAAAAGGACAATCTTTCGGAAGGCGTATATATTCTCGTGAATGGAACCCGCCGTCAAAAGATTCTCTTGAACGCTTGGTAAAATCAATCCTTAATCACTTTCATACGCTTGCCATGAGAGAATCTTCTTCTCATGGCAAGCGTTTCTTGTTTGTCTGAATCTGTGTAGTCGGTTGTGCGTGGTGCTGTACATAAATTGTAATCGAAAGTCCGATGAATCTTTTCCGACAGATAGTATCTATGTGTTTACAGAGTTGATAGAGGTATGTGGATGTGCAAGATGTCTTTACGACCCCTCATCGACCCCTCAAGCCGACCTCAACGACCCATGACCTTATTTGTCTCATTCGGCTCATTTGTCCTGTCCTCCCAATTCGTCCAATTCGCCCCTCCCCCGTCTCCCATCTCACTATAACCTCTCGAACCAATAGAATGTCTATAACCCGTTGGTAATTCCACCTACGGGTTAAGTTTATTTGGTGCGTATTAGTAAAAAATGTATCTTTGCAGCGGAAATAAAGAAATTATGTATAATGAGGGACGTGGAAGTACTACATAGCATATTTTTGTCTCTGGGGAGACCGACCATAGACTCTCTCTCTCTCTCTCTCTCTCTTCTCTCTCTCTTCTCTTCTCTCTCTCTCTCTCTCTCTCTCTAACAGCAAAGGGATTGCGGGCATTTGGGCTTGGGTAAATAGGGGACTATGTACCCTGCTTCCGGTGTGTTCGTTTGTCAAAACAGCAGGTGCTGCAACAAAGAAAGGAGGCACACTATGACCATAGAGGAGCGACTGATACGGGAACATGAGGCAGACGGGCAGAGCAAAATCCTGCTGCTGAAAGAGGGAACGTTCTGGAAGGCGTACGAGCAGTCGGCATACTACCTGCACAGACAATTCGGGTTCAAGCCCTCGGCGAAGTTCATCAAGAAAGTGGGGCAGACAATAGTGAGTGTGGGTTTCCCGTTGCCGAGTCTCGTGAAGTTCTTCCCACAGACCGCCACGGTGGAGGACACCACAGACATAGTATATATAGGTGTAGAGAACAAGTGCAGTGAAGGGTTTGAGGCGTGGAAAATGGGGCTGCAGGTGCCGGATGAGGACGCTTTGGAGGAGATGCTCACACCGCGCTATGAGAACCTGCCTGTCTTCAAGGCGGTGTATGATGTGCTGATGAAGAGCCTGACGGCAAGCCGCCACTTTGCGAAGGACTACCGCTACTCGTTGGGCGAGGATATGAAGCGTGCCTTGTTTGCCGTGCTGCTGAATGTGTATCGCGCCAACAAGCAACAGGACAAGCAACAGCGGATAGCAAGTATCGAGGCAGCCGAGGAGAAGATGATGGAGGTACGCCTGCTGTGCCGCATACTCAACGACAGCAAACAGATGCCCAAGAACCTCTATGCGCAGATGGCGTTTGATATGGTGGAGGTGGACAAGCATCTGGCAAACTGGAAGAAGTATAACTTATCAAAATAAAGCAATAACAAAATGATTACAGCAATGAAAACAGTAAAGTTTCTGGCAGGTATGCTGGTGGTGGCATCTTGCATCTGTCTGACAGGGTGTGATAGGGAAGAAGCCGAGGCACCTACGTCGAAACCTACATCGAACAAGGTGACAACCGGAGAAGCAAGTGATATTACTGGACAAAGTGCGGTACTGGCAGGTACGGTAAATGTGGATATCAAGGATTATAACTCGGTGCAGTTTGGTATGATGGTGTCCGATAATTTGCAGGATATGAACAACCGCAAGGGCGAAAAGGTGTGGGGCAAGACACTGATTGGCAGCAACTATACCATGGAAATAGATGGTTTGACAGGCAGCACCAAGTATTACTATTGTGCTTTTGTGTTCCTCAATGAGACCCAGTATGAGTTCGGTGCAATCAAAGATTTCACCACCCGGGAAGTTGCTGTAGTAAAAAATGAGGGATTCTCTGTCAGTGCCGGCAAACAGGTTCGTTTTTCACCGGGCAACTTGCAGTACAGCCGCTCCACCGGTACTTGGTCGTTTGCGGAGCATCAGTATGATATGATTGGCGATGCCAATGTAAGTGGTAGTGCTTTAGCCGATAAGATAGACTTGTTCGGTTGGAGCGGTAGTACGGGCAGTGCCAAGTGGGGTGTCAGTACATCTACTGACTACAGCGATTATAGTGGTGGTTTCGTGGATTGGGGCACCAATATAGGTGATGGTAAGACGTGGTATACTTTGACTATTGGCGAGTGGGACTACCTCCTTTATGAACGTCCCAATGCAAGTAGCCTTGTCGGTGTGGCACGTATCAACCTCAATGCGGATGGTACAAAGTATGCAAATGGTCTCGTTTTGCTCCCCGACAATTGGACATGCCCTGCAGGTGTAACATTCAAGTCGGGCTTCGCGAGTGAATATAGCGTTCAGGCTTATGCCGATTATCAGACTTTCACCGTGAGTGATTGGCAGAAGTTGGAGTCGGCTGGTGCTGTTTTCCTGCCTGCTTCGGGTACTCGCTACGGGTCGATTGTGGACAACGTGCAGTACGACGGCCGCTATTGGTCTGCTACGCCTTACGACTCGGTCTACGCGTACTGCCTGGGCTTCTACTCGGACCGCGCGTACACGAGCAGCAATTGGAATCGCAACTTCGGGCAGGCAGTCCGTCTTGTTCAAGATTTAATCAAATAATAGTAGCAGCCATCTCGCAAGAGTGGCTGCTACAATGGCAGAAACTGTACTTTTTTGCTTGCCCCTTGATGGGGCAAGCAAAAAAGCCGGCGCAACGTAGTATGGGGGACGACGCGGCTCGCGTCGTTATTCGGCGACAGCCGAAAGGCGCCATGTTTGGGTGAGGTGCGCCTGCGGAGCATAACGACGCGAGACAATAAAGAGTTCTGCTCTTTGACGACGCGAGCCGCGTCGTCCCCCAGGCACAGCATCGTCCCCAAAATGCAGTATGGGCTTGTATAGATGATTGAAAAGCAGTAACTTTGCAGCGAGAAAAAAGGAGAAGTTATGAAGACAACAGGTATTCAAAGCACCTTTCGGGTAACCCTGCCCAGTGCGGACGCACGTTTCTTGAAACGTCTTTCCGAGAATATGGGTTGGCAGGTAATGCGTGTGCCAGCCGCTAAAACAGCCCCTGCACGCAAGGAGAGAATGACGGAGGAAGAGTTCCGCGCAAAGTTGGTGCGCTCCAAGCAGCAAGCCGCCCAAGGAGAGGTGATTGCTATGCAAGCCAATGAGACAGGTGATGCCTTTATTCAACGTCTGCTATGTACACGATAGTCTTCACGCGCGAGGCGCAGCAGGATGTTGCCGCTTTGCAGACCCGTGCGCCGCAGGCGTTGCGCAAACTGACCAAGTTGTTGGACGAACTGCGCGAACACCCGCGCACAGGTACGGGGCAGGTGGAGCAACTCAAGCATTTTGGCACGGAGACATGGTCGCGGCGTTTAGACCGTGAACACCGTTTGGTGTATGAGATTCATGACACGGAAATAGTGGTGCTGGTTTTGTCGGCATTTGGGCATTACACGAAATGATTTTGACGACGCGAGCCGCGTCGTCCCCCAAAGCACAGCATCATCCGATAGCATGAGGGACGCACATAGGATAGCCGGAGTACCGTATCGCTCGGAGGAACCGTACGGTAGTGTGTATAGATAAATCAGTAGCCCGCACAAGGAGGGCCAATTTGACAATTTGTAAATGAGCAAATTTGAAAGTTGCATTCTTGTGTCTGTATGCCGAAATACAGCCCCGCGAGGGTGCCTGTTGAGACGCTCCATAAGGTAGTCTCTTAAGGAAAATATATTCCCCTTATGGTGTAAGTAGCGGCTACTACTTGTTTTCCTGCCTGCTTCGGGTAACCGCAACGGGTCGAATGTGAACAACGTGCAGAACAACGGCAACTATTGGTCTGCTACGCCTAACGACTCGGACAACGCGAACTACCTGAACTTCAACTCGGACAACGCGAACACGAACAACAATTGGAATCGCAACAACGGGCAGGCAGTCCGTCTTGTTCAAGACTTATCACCATTTCCTATGTGCGACCCTCTTCTTTCCGACCTCTTCCATGCCTATTATGACGCGCGCAGACACAAGCGCAAGACCCACTCGCAACTGACGTTTGAGATGGATTTGGAGCATAACCTAGCGGCACTGTGCGATGAATTGCGTTATCGTACCTATACGCCGTCGCCTGCTATCTGCTTCATAATCAACGATCCGAAGAAACGTGAGGTGTTTGCTTCGCCCTTTCGCGACCGTGTGGTGCATCACCTGTACTACAACTACATTGCCGCCTACTGCGACCGGCGGTTTGTGTATGACTCGTACTCCTGCCGTGTGGGCAAGGGTACGCTGTTCGGCATTGAGCGGCTGGAGCACCATATCCGCAGCGTGTCGCGCAACTATACCCGTGAGGCGTATGTGCTGAAGTTGGATTTGCAGGGGTATTTTATGAGTATTCCGCGGGAGTTGCTGCGTGCGAAAGTGCAGGCGATGATGCGCAAGGTTCTGCCCGAGATGCCGTTGCCGGCGGATATACGGTCGTTGGTGGTGTGGCTGACGGATGTGTTTACGCTTCATAACCCGCTGACGGACTGCCGCATACGGGGTACGGCATACGATTGGGAGGGTTTGCCGCACTCGAAATCGCTGTGGCATTCGCCCGACGGGGTGGGGTTGCCCATCGGGGACTTGACCTCGCAATTGTACAGCAATATCTTCCTCAACGACTTGGATTGGTTTGTGGCGAGGCAGTTGGGGTGCCGGCACTACGGGCGCTATGTGGACGATTTCTACCTGTTGTCCCTGCTGCGTGATGAATTGAGGGAATGGCTGGTGCGGTTGCAGGATTTTGCGGGTACGCTCGGTATGCACATTCACCCGCGCAAGATAGTCTTGCAGCCGGTCAGTCTGCCCGATAGGCAACGCAATGTGCCCGCGTTGGAGTTCCTCGGAGCACTGATTTACCCATACTATCGGCACTGCACGCACCGCACGTTGGCGAAATACCATCTTCATACCCATGATTGGGCGATGCTTGTGCAGCAAGGGATGAGCGCAGAGGAATACCAAGCCCTGTTTCAGTCGTATATGTCATACAGAGGGTATCTAAGCCATTTTCGTGCTTGTAGGGTGAAGTAGTAGAGGCCGCACTGTCACTTTTGAATGGATTCTGGACTATGTGATGTGGCCTGTTTTGTGAGTTTGTCCTTATCGTATATGGAAATGGTACAAACCTGTTGGAATGAATCTATTGCTCATCAAATGCATCGGATTGCCATGATTATAAATTATAATGGAATGTCTCATAAATCTCTTGAGCAGGCAGCGTTGGTCTGTCTGTTAGGTTAGAGAGGGTATAAAGGTGCGGGAGGTATCTTTACGACCCCTCATCGACCCCTCAAGCACTCCTCAACGAGAGATGACAATGATGTAGGTAAAGCCGAATCGTACCTCGAAAATTGCCAAATCGTAAATTTCTTGACCCTCGTCGGGAATTGCTGAAGAGTCTCCTTTCTTCATGTTGACAGCCAAACCTGCTTGTGTTGTTCGTATCCTGTGAAACCGGCACTTGGATGTCTCCTTGTTGGCATGAAATCCATTACTTGCTTTTTTACAACGATTTATCCTGCTACTTTTTTCTGCAAACACTTGCAAGTCCGAAAAAAAAGCAGTAATTTTGCAGTCCATTTTGGGCTTAATGCGCCTGTGTGGACTATAAGTAACTCATATATAAGTAATTAAAAACAAGTTAAGATGCCTACAATTCAACAATTAGTTAGAAAAGGAAGAGCAGAACTTATCGACAAAAGCAAATCGCCTGCGTTGGATAGTTGTCCGCAACGCCGTGGTGTATGTGTACGTGTTTACACAACTACGCCTAAAAAACCTAACTCTGCAATGCGTAAGGTGGCACGTGTGCGTTTGACTAACCAGAAAGAGGTGAATGCTTACATTCCAGGAGAAGGTCATAACTTGCAGGAACACAGTATCGTAATGGTACGTGGTGGTCGTGTGAAAGACCTTCCGGGTGTTCGCTACCACATTGTTCGTGGTACGCTGGATACCGCCGGTGTGGCTAACCGTTTGCAACGTCGTAGTAAGTATGGTGCTAAGCGCCCGAAAGCAAAGAAGTAATTGCTGCACAATCCCCTTTTTAACTAAAAGCCGGCTTGTCCGGCGCAGAAGATTTAATGAGTTGATCGGTTGAGTAAATCTCGGAGTGATGAGATTGAAGAAGATTGACAACCAAACAAAACAAACAAAACAAAATGAGAAAAGCAAAACCAAAGAAACGGGTTATCCTGCCGGATCCCGTGTTCGGAGAGGTGATGGTCGCTAAGTTTGTGAATCACCTGATGCTTGACGGTAAGAAAAATACCGCCTATGGTGTGTTCTACACCGCACTTGAAACTGTTGGTCAAAAGATGAAAAATGAGGAAAAAACTCCTCTTGATATTTGGAAACAGGCTTTGAGTAACATTACTCCTTTGGTGGAAGTCAAGTCGCGCCGTATCGGGGGTGCTACTTTCCAGGTTCCTACGGAAATCCGTCCTGATAGAAAGGAGTCTATTTCAATGAAGAATATGATTTCGTTTGCACGCAAGCGTGGCGGTCATTCCATGGCTGAAAAACTTGCTGCTGAAATTATGGATGCTTACAATAACCAAGGTGGTGCATTCAAACGTAAGGAGGATATGCACCGTATGGCTGAGGCTAACCGCGCTTTTGCACACTTTAGATTCTAATGTTATACGTTGTACAATAAGGTATTAGTAAAACAATGGCTAAGCACGACTTAAAACTTACTCGTAACATCGGTATCATGGCGCATATCGATGCTGGTAAAACAACTACATCCGAGCGTATCCTCTATTACACTGGTCTTACTCATAAGATTGGTGAGGTGCACGATGGTGCTGCTACGATGGACTGGATGGAGCAGGAACAGGAACGTGGTATCACTATCACGTCTGCTGCTACCACTACCTATTGGAACTATCAGAATAATAAGTACAAAATCAATCTGATAGATACTCCGGGACACGTCGATTTTACAGTGGAAGTGGAGCGCTCTCTGCGTATCTTGGATGGTGCTGTTATGACGCTTTGTGCTGTGGGTGGCGTTCAGCCTCAGTCGGAGACTGTTTGGCATCAGGCAAGTAAGTACAATGTTCCCCGTATTTGCTATGTGAATAAGATGGATCGTTCCGGTGCAAATTTCTTTGATGTGGTTCGCCAAATAAAAGAGGTTCTCGGAGCAACTCCTTGTCCTATTCAAATTCCTATTGGTGCTGAGGAAACATTCAAAGGTGTTGTTGACCTGATTAAAATGAAGGCTATCCTGTGGCACGATGAGACGATGGGGGCAGAATATGTAGAAGAGGAAATTCCTGCCAACTTGGTGGATGAGGCTAACGAATGGAGAGGCAAAATGCTGGATGCTTGCGCCGAGTTCGATGATGCACTCATGGAGAAATACTTCTCCGATCCCGAAACGATTACGGAAGAAGAAATCCGTACCGCAATCCGCAAGGGTACCATCGCACAGGAAATCTTCCCTGTTATCTGCGGCTCGAGTTTCAAGAACAAGGGCGTGCAGACAATGTTGGATGCAGTGTGTGCATATCTGCCGAGTCCGTTGGATAACCCTGTTATCAATGGTACTGACGTGCAGACCGGTGAGCCTATCACACGTAAGCCTTCCGATGACGAACCTCTCTGTGCGCTTGCATTCAAAATTGCTACCGATCCTTATGTAGGGCGTTTGTGCTATTTCCGCGTGTATAGCGGTAAGTTGGAGGCTGGCTCTTATGTCTATAATCCCCGTTCGGGAAAGAAGGAACGTATCTCTCGTCTCTTCCAAATGCACTCGAATCACCAAAATCCTGTAGATGTTATCTCTGCCGGTGATATAGGTGCAGGCGTCGGATTCAAAGATATTCGTACTGGTGATACGCTCTGCGATGAAGCACATCCTATTGTGTTGGAGTCTATCGACTTCCCCGCTCCTGTGATTGGTATCTCGGTTGAACCCAAGACACAGAAAGACTTGGATAAGTTGGGCGTAGGTCTGGCTAAGTTGGCGGAAGAGGATCCTACCTTCACGGTGAAGACGGATGAACAGACAGGACAAACGGTTATCTCCGGTATGGGTGAGTTGCACCTTGAGATCATTATTGACCGTCTGAAACGTGAATTCAAAGTGGAATGTAATCAAGGTCGTCCTCAGGTGGCATACCGTGAGGCTATTACGCGCCCTGTTGAGATCCGCGAGGTTTATAAGAAGCAGTCGGGTGGTCGTGGTAAGTTCGCTGACATTATTGTACGCGTAGAACCTGCTGATCCTGAATTCGAAGGATCGCTGCAGTTCGAAGATGTTGTCAAAGGCGGTAACATTCCTAAGGAATTCATTCCTTCCATACAGAAAGGATTCCAGAGTGCCATGAAGAACGGTGTGCTGGCAGGATTCCCGATGGATAAACTCAAGGTAACGGTTCTCGATGGTTCGTTCCACCCCGTTGACTCCGACCAGTTGTCATTCGAGATCTGTGCTCAGATCGCATTCAAGAATGCATGTGCCAAAGCACGCCCTGTCTTGATGGAGCCTATCATGAAAGTGGAAGTCGTTACTCCCGAAGAAAGCATGGGTGATGTCATCGGTGACCTCAACAAACGTCGTGGACAGGTCGAGGGTATGGATACCGCCCGCACGGGTGCCCGTATTGTAAAGGCTAAAGTCCCGTTGGCTGAAATGTTCGGCTATGTGACAGCCTTGCGTACTATTACCTCGGGACGTGCAACATCCTCTATGGAGTTCTCGCACTATGCAGAAGTAAGTCCTACCATCGCTAAGGCTGTATTGCAAGAAGCCGGTGGACGGGTTGACTTGATATAAACAGAATCGGATATGTGGCGAGCGGCTTAGCGAATGACTCTTAAGCCGCACCACATTTCCTCTTACTAATAACTAAACAATTATGAGTCAGAAAATTCGTATTAAACTGAAATCCTACGATCACAATCTGGTGGATAAGTCCGCAGAGAAGATCGTAAAGACCGTAAAAGCAACGGGGGCTGTGGTGAGTGGTCCCGTACCTCTGCCAACGCACAAACGTATCTTTACGGTAAACCGTTCTACTTTCGTTAACAAGAAAAGCCGTGAGCAGTTCGAGTTGTCAAGTTACAAACGTCTTATCGACATCTATTCTTCCAATGCGAAGACGGTTGAAGCACTGATGAAACTCGAATTGGCAAGTGGCGTGAGCGTAGAAATCAAAGTATAATACAACACGGTTACTTCCATCATCCCTTCTGAAAGGGAAGATGGCGAGAGTATATCGTAAATAATTAACAATTCAAAAACTATTTTGAAATGCCGGGATTATTAGGTAAAAAAATCGGAATGACTTCCGTTTTCAGTGCTGATGGCAAAAATATCCCATGCACTGTTATCGAGGCTGGTCCTTGCGTCGTAACGCAGATCAAAACTGTTGACAAAGACGGTTATGAGGCTGTTCAGGTAGGTTTTATGCCCAAGTCGGAAAAACATACCAATAAAGCCGAAGCAGGACACTTCAAAGCGGCTGGTGTGCAACCAATGGCACATCTGGCTGAGTTCGATGGGTTCGAGGGGGAAATCAAATTAGGTGACACCCTCACTGTCGATATGTTCAAAGAAAATACTTACGTCGATGTCGTAGGTACAAGTAAAGGTAAAGGTTTTCAAGGTGTCGTTAAACGCCATGGATTTGGTGGTGTAGGACAATCTACTCATGGTCAGGACGACCGTCTGCGTGCTCCTGGTTCCGTAGGCGCATCTTCCTATCCTTCCCGCGTGTTCAAAGGAATGCGTATGGCGGGACGTATGGGAGGCGATCGCGTTACGATGCAAAACCTTATGATTCTCAAAGTTATTCCCGAGTACAACTTGATTATGATCAAAGGCTCCGTACCGGGCGCTAAAAATTCAATCGTTATCATAAACCAATAAAATGGAACTGAGTATTTATAATATCAAAGGTGAAGATACTGGAAGAAAAGTACAGTTGAATGATGCCGTTTTTGGCATCGAACCTAATGAGCATGCCATTTATTTGGATGTGAAGCACTATTTGGCAAATCAGCGTCAAGGTACACATAAATCAAAACAACGTTCCGAAATCGCAGGCTCAACACGCAAACTCGGACGCCAGAAAGGCGGAGGTGGTGCGCGCCCGGGTGATATCAAATCGCCTGTTCGTGTAGGTGGTGGTCGCATCTTCGGACCTGTACCACGCGATTATGATTTCAAACTCAATAAGAAAGTTAAGCAACTTGCTCGCAAGTCCGCTCTCTCTCTCCGTGCTAAAAATGAGCAGATTATAGTTTTGGAAGGACTTGGTTTTGAGGCTCCTAAAACAAAGGCTTTTGTTGAACTGCAGAACAATCTGAAAATTTCTGACAAAAAATCTCTCTTTGTTTTGCCATCTGAAAATAAAGTCGTATATTTGTCGGCTCGGAATTTGCAAAGTACCAAAGTGGTAACGGTTTCTGAGTTAAACACTTACGCTATTATGAACTCAAAAGTGGTTGTTGTTTCCGAAGAAGCAATCGCTGCTGTTGAGAAAACTTTTAACGTATAAGGAGGTAAGACTATGGCAATTATAATCAAACCGATCGTTACGGAGAAGATGAATGGTCTTAGCGAGAAACTGAATCGCTACGGCTTCCGAGTTGAGAGAACTGCAAACAAACTTGAAATAAAGAAAGCAGTTGAAGATATGTATAATGTAACTGTGCTTGCTGTCAATACGTCAGTCGTTGCACCGAAGGTGAAAATGCGCTATACGAAAAGTGGTGTTGTTTCCGGCAAGGTGAATGCTTATAAAAAAGCGGTGGTTACATTGAAAGCAGGTGAAACAATTGATTTTTTTAGCAATATCTGATTAAAATGGCTGTACGCAAATTAAAACCCTCTACACCGGGGCAAAGACACAAAATTATCGGTGCTTTTGATACAATTACAGCAAGCGCACCGGAGAAGTCCCTCGTGTTCGGCGTTCGTAAAACGGGTGGTCGTAACCATGTTGGTAAAGAGACTATGCGTTATATCGGAGGCGGACACAAACGGAAATACAGAGTAATTGATTTCAAGCGAAACAAAGATGGTGTACCCGCAGTCGTAAAGACAATTGAATACGATCCGAACCGCTCGGCTCGTATTGCGTTGCTCTATTATGCTGATGGTGAGAAAAGTTATATTCTTGCACCTAACGGATTGCAAGTGGGACAAACCGTTGTTTCAGGCGCAGAGGTTGCTCCTGAGGTAGGTAATGCGCTTCCTATGCAGAATATCCCTCTCGGAACGTTGATTCATAACATTGAGTTGCGTCCGGGACAAGGTGCTGCATTGGCTCGTTCGGCTGGTGTGTTTGCACAACTTACTTCCCGCGAGGATAAATATGCAATCATCAAGTTGCCTTCCGGTGAATTGCGTAAGATCTTGAGTGCTTGTCGTGCTACTGTTGGCGTGGTGGGCAATTCGGATCATGCGTTGGAAGAATCCGGCAAGGCTGGTCGCTCTCGTTGGTTGGGACGTCGTCCTCGTGTTCGTGGTGTGGCTATGAACCCTGTAGATCACCCGATGGGTGGTGGTGAAGGTCGTGCCTCTGGTGGACACCCGCGGTCTCGGAAAGGCTTGTTGGCTAAAGGTTATAAGACTCGCACTCCTAAAAAGCAGTCTAACCAATACATTATCGAAAGAAAGAAGAAATAACCTATTAAACTTAGCAAATTATGAGCCGTTCATTAAAAAAAGGACCATATATCGACTTGAAACTCGAGAAAAAAGTGCTTGATATGAATGAAAGCGGAAAGAAGGTTGTTGTCAAGACATGGTCTCGCGCATCCATGATTTCACCTGATTTCGTAGGTCACACTATCGCAGTTCACAATGGAAACAAATTTATTCCTGTGTATGTTACGGAGAATATGGTGGGACATAAACTCGGAGAGTTCGCTCCTACTCGTACATTCCGTGGACACTCGGGAAATAGATAATATCCATATAATCATTAAACTCTAACAATAGATTAAAATGGGTGCAAGAAAAAGAAATGCCGCAGAAGCAAGAAAAGAGGCTCAAAAGAACCTGTATTTTGCCAAGCTTAACAACGTCCCTACCTCGCCTCGTAAGATGCGCCTTGTCGCAGATATGATTCGCGGTATGGAAGTTAATAAGGCTTTGGGGGCTCTTAAGTTCTCTACCAAAGAAGCTTCGCGCAGACTGGAAAAATTACTCAAATCTGCTATTGCTAACTGGGAACAAAAGAGTGGCAAAACAGCAGATCAGGAAACATTATATGTAACTGGCATTTATGTAGACGGAGGAACTATGCTGAAACGCCTGCAGACCGCTCCTCAAGGTCGGGGGTATCGTATTCGCAAACGTTCTAACCATGTTACCATATTTGTTGATACAAAGAATACTAACGATAATCAAAATTAATTGCTAAGATGGGACAGAAAATCAATCCAATTAGTAACCGCCTCGGCATTGTCCGCGGTTGGGATTCCAACTGGTATGGTGGAAACAATTACGGAGATACCTTGCTCGAAGATAGCAAAATCAGAAAATATCTGAATGCCCGCTTGGCAGAGGCTAGTATTTCGCGTATCATTATAGAAAGAACTCTGAAACTTGTAACTGTTACTGTCTGCACTGCTCGCCCCGGTTATATTATCGGTAAGGGCGGACAAGAGGTTGACAAACTTAAAGAGGAACTGAAGAAAATAACCGACAAAGATGTTCAAATCAATATCTTTGAAGTAAAACGTCCGGAAGTTGATGCTGTGATTGTGGCCAACAAAATCGCACGACAGTTGGAAGGCAAAGTCGCCTATCGCCGTGCCGTTAAGCAAGCCATCGCTTCCACAATGCGTATGGGTGCCGAGGGTATCAAGGTGCAAGTGTCCGGCCGTTTGAATGGTGCTGAAATGGCACGCAAGGAGATGTATAAAGAAGGACGCACTCCCCTGCATACGCTTCGTGCTGATATTGATTATTGTCATGTCGGTGCCCTCACAAAGGTTGGACTTATCGGCGTGAAGGTTTGGATTTGCCGTGGCGAAGTTTACGGAAAGAAAGACCTTGCTCCGCAATTCTCACAGAAAAACGATAACCGCGGGGAAAGACGCGATCGTCGTGATGGCGAGAGAAGAGGGTTCAGAAGAAATAAAAAGTAAGTTTAACCGATTTGTAGATTAAGTAGATATGTTACAACCGAAAAAGACAAAATTCCGCCGCTCGCAAAAAGGGCGCATCAAAGGCAATGCTCAGCGAGGTAACGAATTGGCATTTGGCTCGTTTGGTATCAAATCATTGGGTACCATTTGGTTGACTGGTCGCCAAATCGAGGCAGCCCGTGTCGCTGTAACGCGTTATATGCAACGACAAGGTCAAGTATGGATACGCGTCTTCCCTGATAAACCCATCACGAAGAAACCTCTGGATGTCCGTATGGGTAAAGGTAAAGGTGCTCCCGAAGGTTTCGTGGTTCCGTTGGAACCTGGACGTATAATTATTGAAGTGGACGGAGTTCCGTTTGAAACGGCAAAAGAGGCTCTCCGCCTTGCTGCTCAGAAACTCCCGATTACTACCAAGTTCGTCGTAAGACGCGATTATGACCCAACCCAAAATGTGTAAACGAATAGTATGAAAACAAGCGAAATTAAAGAACTAACAAACAGTGAACTTCAGGAACGGCTCGCTACCGAAAAAGAGCAGTTGGTTAGAATGAAACTGAATCACAGTATTTCTCCGCTCGACAATCCGTTGCAGATTAGGGAGGCACGCAAAACCATCGCTCGTATTGCAACTGAACTTCGTCAGAGAGAATTAACAAAGTAATTTTTTAGTGTCTGATGGAAACAAGAAATCTAAGAAAAGAAAGAGTGGGAGTCGTTACTAGCGATAAAATGGATAAAACCATTACTGTTGCCGTAAAGTGGAAAGAGAAACATCCCATCTATGGTAAATTTGTCAACAAGACAAAAAAGTACCATGTACATGACGAAAATAATGAGTGTGGTATAGGTGATACCGTCCGCATTATGGAAACTCGTCCCACTAGCAAAACAAAACGTTGGAGATTAACTCAAATCATCGAAAGGGCGAAGTAATATGATACAACAAGAATCAAGACTTACGGTTGCTGATAACAGTGGAGCAAAAGAGGCTCTCTGCATCCGTGTATTGGGCGGAACGAAGAAACGTTACGCTACACTCGGAGATACAATTGTTGTTGCCGTGAAAGGTGTAATTCCTTCTTCTGAAATGAAAGATGGAACGGTTTCTCGCGCAATTGTGGTCCGGGTAAAGAAAGAAGTTCGTCGTGCTGATGGAAGTTATATCCGTTTCGATGATAATGCCTGTGTTTTGGTTAACAACGCAGGAGAACTTCGAGGCTCTCGTATCTTCGGACCTGTTGCACGTGAACTCCGCGCAACGAATATGAAAATTATCTCTCTCGCACCTGAAGTGTTATAATCATCTAAATTCTTAAGTAATGGCTAAGTTACATATAAAGAAAGGTGATATCGTTTACGTGAATGCGGGTGCTAACAAGGGAAAGACAGGACGTGTCTTGTCTGTACTTGTTGATGAGCAGCGCGCCATTGTAGAGGGTATCAATATGGTATCGAAGAGTACCAAACCTAATGCAAAAAATCCTCAAGGAGGTATAGTAAAGAAAGAAGCACCTGTGCATATCTCAAACTTGAACCCTGTAGAAGATGGTAAACCTGTTCGTGTAGGGCGTATTGTGAAGGATGGTAAACTTGTGCGTGTTTCTAAAAAAACTGGTAAGGAGATCTGAAAATGAATACAGCAAGCTTAAAACAAGACTATAGGGAGCGTATTGTTCCCGCTCTTATGAAAGAGTTTGGTTACTCCTCTGTTATGCAATGCCCTAAATTGGAAAAGATTGTCCTCAATCAAGGGCTCGGTGAGGCTGTGGCGGATAAGAAGATAATTGATGTGGCATTACAGGAAATGACCGCTATTGTTGGTCAAAAGGCAGTGGCTACGCTTTCAAAGAAAGATATTTCCAACTTCAAGGTCCGTAAGAAAATGCCTATCGGTGTACGCGTAACTCTTCGCGGAGAGAGAATGTATGAATTCTTGGAACGACTCGTTCGCGTTGCTCTTCCTCGTATCAGGGACTTTAAGGGTATTGCCAATAAAATGGACGGAAGAGGTAATTATACATTGGGTATTCAAGAGCAGATTATCTTCCCTGAAATAAATATTGACAACATCACAAAGTTGCTGGGCATGAACATAACTTTTGTTACTACCGCCAAAACGGATGAGGAGGGATATGCTCTGTTACGTGAATTTGGTTTACCATTCAAAAAATAACACTTATGGCAAAAGAATCAATGATCGCTCGCGATGTAAAACGCGCAAAATTGGTCGCTAAGTATGCTGAAAAGCGTGCTCAGATGCTCAAGGATGGAGATTACGAAGGTTTGCAGACATTGCCTAAGAATGCGTCTCCCGTACGCTTGCATAATCGCTGCAAAATCACTGGACGTCCAAAAGGGTATATGCGCCAATTTGGTCTGTCGCGTATTCAATTCCGTGAGATGGCATCAAAAGGACTCATTCCTGGAGTAAAAAAAGCAAGTTGGTAATTAGATCCCACAACAGAAAGTTAGTTGCATGGAGGCAACAACTGAATATAATTATAAATATTGTCCCGGTAGGCGGGATTAATTTACACAATTATGACTGATCCTATAGCAGATTATCTGACTCGGTTGCGTAATGCCATAAAGGCAGGACATCGTGTAGTCGAAGTCCCCGCATCGAATCTGAAGAAAGAGATCACAAGGATATTATTCGAAAAAGGATATATCCTTAGTTACAAATTCGTAGAGGATGGACCTCAAGGCACTATTAAGATAGCCTTGAAGTATGATCCGATTAACAAGGTGAATGCAATAAAGAGCCTTGAACGTATTTCAACACCTGGTTTGCGCCAATATGTCGGTTATCGCGAGATGCCGCGCGTTCTCAATGGATTGGGTATTGCTATCCTTTCAACCTCTAAAGGGGTGATGACAAATAAGGAAGCCCTCAACCAAAAACTTGGTGGGGAGGTAATATGTTATGTTTATTAATGTTGGGAGGAATGAATTATGTCTCGAATAGGAAAACTACCAATTAACATTCCTGCTGGTGTGACAGTAACAATTGCTGATCACGTTGTAACCGTTAGAGGACCGAAAGGTGAACTCTCTCAAGTAATTGATCCGAAAATCAATGTTAGTGTAGAGGGCAATGTTTGCCATGTAACACGACCTAATGATGACAAGGAAATGCGTTCTAAACATGGTTTGTATCGTGCACTCATTCACAATATGGTTGTTGGGGTCGCCGAAGGCTATAAGAAAGTATTGGAACTCGTTGGTGTCGGTTATCGTGTCGAAAACCAAGGACAAATACTGCAATTCGCATTGGGTTACACTCACCCTATTTACTTGGCTTTGCCTAAGGAAATCAAAGTCGAAACAAAATCTGAACGCAACCAAAACCCGTTGGTGATTTTGGAATCTGCAGATAAGCAGTTGCTTGGGCAAGTGTGTGCAAAGATTCGCTCATTTAGAAAGCCTGAACCTTATAAAGGCAAAGGTGTTAAGTTCCAAGGTGAAATACTTCGTCGTAAGGCTGGTAAATCGGCTGGTAAGTAATATCTAATAGTAACGATTATGAATCAGAAAATAAATAGAAGGCTTAGAATTAAAGCCCATATCCGTACCGTTATATCGGGTACTGCTCAACGTCCTCGTTTGACGGTATTCCGTAGTAATAGCCAGATTTACGCTCAAGTAATTGATGATGTAAAGGGAGTTACACTCGTTTCGGCTTCATCGCTTGGAATTAAGGATAAAATAACAAAGACTGAGAAAGCCGCTCAAGTGGGTAAACAACTTGCTGAGGCCGCTCTAAAAGCAGGAGTCGGTGAGGTCGTTTTCGATCGTAATGGCTATCTCTATCATGGTAGAGTAAAACAATTGGCAGACGCAGCACGTGAGGCAGGTCTTAAATTTTAGTGATTATGGTATCAAATATGAATAGAGTAAAAACAACAAGCGATCTGGAACTTACAGAACGTTTGGTAGCAGTCAACCGAGTAACTAAGGTGACTAAAGGTGGGCGCACTTTCACTTTTGCTGCTATCGTTGTGGTTGGAAACGGAAATGGTATTGTGGGTTGGGGACTTGGTAAGGCAGGTGAAGTGACAGTTGCTATCGCTAAAGGAACTGAGGCTGCCAAGAAGAATCTGATAAAAGTCCCTGTCTTGAAAGGAACCATTCCTCATGAACAGAATGCCAAGTTTGGAGGTGCTCAAGTTTATTTGCAACCAGCTTCTCATGGTACCGGAGTTAAAGCCGGTGGCGCAATGCGTGCCGTTCTTGAAAGTGTGGGCGTGACAGATGTCTTGGCAAAGGCCAAAGGTTCATCCAATCCTCATAACTTGGTTAAGGCTACTATTTTGGCTCTCTCAGAAATGCGTGATGCCAATATGGTTGCTCAGAATCGTGGTGTGTCTCTTTCTGCAGTGTTTAACGGATAAAATATTCTTGTATGGCAACTATTAAGATACAACAGGTACGAAGCATTATCAAGTGTCAGAAAGTTCAAAAATTGACAATGAAAGCACTGGGACTGCATAAGATCAATGCTGTCGTTGAACATGAAGCAACACCTGCCATCTTGGGTATGGTTGAAAAAGTGAAACACTTGGTAAAAGTAATTGGCTAATGAATAAAAGAGTTGTGTGGGATGTCTGATTCAGATTAGGCATCTTGCCAACTCTCTCATAAATACTTCTTATTATGGAATTGAATAATTTAAATCCTGCAGTTGGTTCTGTTAGGTCTCGTAAGCGTATTGGTCGTGGTGCAGGCTCAGGTTTAGGCGGAACTTCTACTCGTGGTCATAAAGGTGCAAAATCACGTTCTGGTTATTCCAAGAAGATTGGTTTTGAGGGTGGTCAAATGCCTATTCAACGCCGTCTGCCAAAGTTCGGCTTCAAGAATATTAACCGTGTAGAATTCAAATCTGTTAATCTTTCCGTCCTTCAATCCCTTGCTGATAACCAAAAATTGGAAAAAATTGGTTTGGAGGATTTGTTGAAAGCTGGTTTTATCAATAAGTCTATGTTGGTTAAGATTCTTGGGAATGGCACACTGACCGCTAAGTTGACAGTTGAAGCCCATGCTTTTTCTAAAAAGGCAGAAGAAGCCATTGTTGCCACAGGTGGTACCATCGTAAAACTATAATAGAATGAAGAAATTCATAGAAACAATTAGAAATATCTGGAAGATAGAGGATCTTCGTAACAGATTGCTGACAACTTTCTTGTTTGTGCTAATCTATCGTTTTGGTTCGTTTATCGTTCTTCCTGGTATTGACCCTGATGCCTTGACTGCCTTGGAGGCTCAAACAAGCGGTGGCTTGATGGCATTGCTTGATATGTTTTCAGGTGGAGCGTTCGCTAATGCATCTATATTCGCATTGGGTATTATGCCGTATATTTCGGCTTCCATTATCATTCAGTTGCTGACAATGGTTGTACCCTATTTCCAAAAGATGTCGCGCGAAGGTGAGAGCGGTCGCAATCGAATGAATCAGATTACACGTTATCTGACTGTTGCAATTCTCCTTTTGCAGGGACCATCTTATTTGGTCAATTTGTCAGTACAGGTGCATTCAGCAGGGGCTTCTCTTGCGATAGGTTTTAATTGGTTCACCATCTCTTCTGTGATTATTCTTTGTGCTGGTTCTATGTTTGTGATGTGGTTAGGAGAGCGTATTACGGACAAAGGAATTGGAAATGGTATATCTTTCATTATCTTGATAGGTATCATTGCTCGTCTTCCGCGTGCTATTCTACAAGAGTTCTCTTCACGTCTTAATGAAGCGGGTGGAGGATTGATTGTCTTTATTGCTGAGATCCTCTTGCTATTGTTCGTTTTTGCTATAGCTATTCTCTTGGTACAAGGTACTCGCAAAATCCCTGTGCAATATGCAAAGCGTATTGTCGGTAATAAACAATATGGTGGCGTTCGTCAGTTTATCCCTCTTAAGGTCAATGCGGCTAATGTAATGCCTATCATCTTTGCACAGGCAATTATGTTCATTCCTATTGCCATTGTTGGTTTTAGTACAGATGGAAGTGGTGCGTTTGTTCGTGCGTTTAGTGATAACACCTCGGTTTGGTACAATGTTGTATTTGCTTTGCTGATCATATTGTTCACCTATTTCTATACTGCAATTATTATCAATCCTACTCAGATGGCAGAGGATTTGAAACGTAATAACGGCTTCATTCCTGGAGTAAAACCTGGTAAAAAAACGGCAGAGTACATTGATACTATTATGTCACGGATTACTTTACCTGGTTCCATATTCTTGGCTATTGTGGCAATTCTTCCTGCTTTTGCTAGTGTGTGTGGCGTGAGTCGTGAATTTGCACAATTCTTTGGTGGAACTTCTTTGTTGATTATGGTAGGTGTTATCCTTGATACGTTGCAGCAAATAGAGAGCCATCTCCTGATGCGTCACTATGACGGGTTCTTTGAGTCTGGTATGCGTGTGAAGGGTCGATCTAATGCAATGGCTTACTAACACTCCGTGAACTGATGATCTTTCTCAAAACAGATGAAGAAATAGAGTTGTTGAGAGACAGTAACCGTCTCTTGGGTATGGCTTTGGCTGAAGTAGCCAAAGCCATCGTCCCGGGAGTAACCACAAAACAATTGGATAAGATCGCTTATGAGTATATTTGCGACAATGGTGGTACTCCAAGTTGTTTAGGGTATGAGGGCTTTCCAGCTACTCTGTGTACCTCTGTGAATGAGCAAGTTGTACATGGAATTCCTTCAGATAAAGTAGTGCTGAAAGATGGTGATATCGTCTCCATTGATAGTTGTGTACTGAAGAATGGTTTTCATAGTGATTCTGCCTATACATTTCCTGTGGGAAATATTAGTGATGATGTATATCGGCTCCTGAAAACTACTAAGGAGTCTTTGTTTGAAGGGATTGATCAGGCTGTTACAGGCCATCGTATCGGTGACATAGGTTCTGCAATACAAAACTATTGCGAAAAACGAGGTTACTCTGTCGTTCGTGAGTTTGTAGGACATGGTATTGGACGAGATATGCATGAACAGCCGGAGGTTCCTAACTATGGACGGAAAGGAAATGGTATAGTTCTTAAGCAGGGCATGGTTATAGCAATTGAACCAATGATATGCATGGGACGTCGCAACTTGATTTTTGAGGACGATGGTTGGACTGCTCGGACTGCCGATCGTAAGCCTGCGGCTCATTATGAGTTGTCTGTGGCAGTGCGTAATGGAAAGGCCGATGTATTATCCACGTTTGATTATATTCAACAAGTCTTGAAAGAACGATTCATCTAATCTTTCTTCTTAATTCATATCATTTTATGGCAAAGCAGACTGCAATAGAACAAGATGGTACAATAACCGAGGCATTGTCCAATGCAATGTTTCGAGTAGAGTTGGAGAATGGGCATGTTATAACAGCCCATATCTCTGGAAAAATGCGGATGCATTATATTAAAATCCTTCCAGGTGATAAGGTCAAGGTGGAAATGTCACCCTATGATTTGTCTAAGGGAAGAATTTCTTTTCGTTATAAATAGATTTTATGGTGTTGGTATGATTTTTGTTAACTCTCCTGTTTGGCAAGTCAGTAACGATACCTGTATTTAACAAAAAAAACTCTCATGAAAGTAAGAGCATCTGTGAAAAAGCGTAATGACGATTGTAAAATAGTTCGTCGGAAAGGACGCTTGTATGTAATTAACAAAAAAAATCCAAAGTTTAAGCAACGTCAAGGATAATTGCTTGAACGTAGTAATTAACATCCTTAAGTAAATCATTATGGCTATAAGAATTGTCGGTGTAGATTTACCTCAAAACAAGATTGGGGAAGTCGGTTTGACTTACATCTACGGAATAGGTCGTAGTAGTGCAAAGAAGATTTTGGCAGAGGCAGGCGTAGACCCAAGCATCAAGGTTCAAGATTGGACAGACGACCAAGCAGCTAAGATTCGTGAAGTGATTGGTGCCAACTACAAAGTAGAGGGCGACCTTCGCTCGGAAACACAATTGAATATCAAACGTTTGATGGATATTGGTTGTTATCGTGGTGTGCGTCATCGTTTAGGTCTTCCTGTACGTGGACAAAGTACTAAAAACAATGCGCGTACTCGTAAGGGAAAGAAGAAAACTGTTGCAAATAAGAAAAAAGCGACGAAGTAACAACTTTTAGATACATGTTGTATGGTTTCTATATTGTTGGAGATATTACAGATGTATCTGTTAAATTCATTAAACAATTATGGCAAAGAAAACAGTTGCAACCAAGAAGCGCGTTGTAAAGGTTGACGGTGTTGGTCAACTTCATGTTCAGTCCTCTTTCAATAACGTCATAGTTACGTTTGCAAATGGCGATGGTCAAGTTATCTCCTGGTCTTCTGCAGGAAAGATGGGTTTCCGTGGATCGAAGAAAAATACTCCTTATGCTGCTCAGATGGCTGCACAAGACTGCGCAAAAGTGGCGTTTGACCTCGGTTTGCGTAAAGTAAAAGCTTTTGTTAAAGGTCCGGGTAATGGTCGCGAATCAGCCATTCGTGCTTGTGTCGCTGCAGGTATTGATGTAATGGAAATTGTTGACGTCACTCCGTTGCCTCACAATGGCTGTCGTCCTCCAAAACGTCGCCGCGTATAATGGTCAGTAATGTATATTATTGACTTAGTGTAAATAAAATAACTAAATAAACAAGAATAATTATGGCAAGATATATTGGACCTAAATCTCGAATTGCACGCCGATTTGGTGAACCTATTTTCGGACCGGACAAAGCCTTGAATAAAAGAAACTATGCTCCTGGGCAACATGGGGTTAACAGACGTAAAAAAACCTCTGAGTATGGTACTCAGTTAGCTGAGAAGCAGAAAGCAAAATATACGTATGGTGTGTTGGAACGCCAGTTCCGCATCCTTTTTGAACGTGCTCAGCGAAGCAAGGGTATTACGGGTGAGATCCTTCTTCAATTATTGGAGTCTCGGTTGGATAACATCGTCTATCGTTTAGGTATTGCTCCTACTCGTTCTGCTGCTCGTCAGTTGGTAAACCACGGGCATATTGTCGTTGACGGAAAAGTCTTGAATATTCCTTCTTATTCAGTTAAACCTGGACAAATCGTTGGAGTTCGGGAGAGAAGTAAATCGCTTGAGGTAATTGAGAAGTCCCTTTCTGGTTTTAATCATGCCAAATACTCATGGCTGAATTGGGATGAGCAAGGCAAATTCGGGACTTATCTGAATGTTCCTGCTCGTGAAGAAATACCCGAGAATATCAAGGAACAACTCATCGTGGAATTGTACTCTAAATAATCGATAACTCATGGCAATATTAGATTTTCAAAAACCGGACAAGGTCGTAATGCTGGAATCCTCTGCAACGAAAGGCGTATTCGAATTTCGTCCTTTGGAACCTGGTTACGGTATCACTATTGGTAATGCTCTTCGCCGAATTCTTATTTCTTCGCTTGAGGGATACGCAATTTGTAGTATAAAGATTAGTGGAGTTGATCATGAATTTGCCACAATCCCTGGGGTAATTGATGATGTGACCAATATAATCCTCAATCTGAAACAAGTTCGTTTTCGCAAGGTGGATGAGACGGAAGCTGAAGCAGAGGTAATCAAGATATCTGTCTCTGGAATATCTAAACTGCTTGCGGGTGAATTCAATAAATATCTTCAGCATTTCGAGGTTCTCAATTCTGACTTGGTGATTTGTGAACTTGATGAATCTGCATCATTCGAACTTGAGATCCATATCAACAAGGGCAGAGGTTATGTGCCTGCTGATGAGAATCGTAATCCGAATGATCCTATTGGGGTCTTGCCAACGGATTCAATCTATACTCCTATCAGAAATGTGAGGTATGCTATTGACCAATATCGTGTTGAGCAACGTACCGATTATGAGAAACTGACTCTTGAAATTCTTACGGATGGAAGTATCTCTCCCAAGGATGCGCTCAAAGAGGCTGCAAAAATTCTGATATTCCATTTTATGCTTTTCTCTGATGAGAAGATTATCTTGGAGGAGCACGAAAATGGTACGGGTGCGCCGCTTGATGAGGAAATCCTTAGAATGCGTCAATTGCTCAATTCTCGTTTGGTGGATATGGATTTGAGTGTTCGTGCCTTGAATTGCTTGAAAGCCGCAGAGGTCGATACCCTGGGGCAATTGGTTACCTATCATCGGTCCGACCTCCTCAAGTTCCGTAACTTTGGCAAGAAGTCGCTTACGGAATTGGATGAGTTGCTCGAAAAGAATAATCTCGCTTTCGGTATGGATATTTCAAAGTATATGAACTGATAAAGAATTAATAAAATGAGACATAATAATAAATTCAATCATTTAGGTAGAAAGGCTGCTCATCGTGGGGCGATGCTGAGCAATATGGCTTGTTCTTTGATTATGCACAAGCGTATTAGTACTACCACAGCAAAGGCAAAGGCTCTTCGCATGTATATTGAGCCTATCTTGACGCGTGCAAAAGACGATACAACTGCAAATCGCCGTCTCGTATTTGCTGAACTCAAACAGAAAGAAGTTGTAACTGAGTTGTTCCGTAATGTAGCAGCCAAAATTGCAGATCGTCCGGGGGGATATACTCGCATTCTGCGTACGGGTTTCCGTTTGGGTGATGCTGCTGAGATGTGTATCATCGAACTTGTTGACTACAACGAAAATATGTTGAAGGACGCAAAGAAAGAGACTAAGAAAACCACACGCCGTTCTGCTAAGAAGGCTGCAAAGACGGTTGCAGAGGCTTCGGCTGAGGTTGAAGAACCTTCTGCAAAGGCAGAGTAATTTTCACTCCTTGGTTGAAATGAATAAGGGTATCTTTTGGAGATACCCTTATTTTTTGTGTAAATAGGACATACCATAGTTCTTGTCTTTTATAATTAAAACATTGTTTGTTAAATTGTTATACATGGGTATGTACGGAAATTAGGAAAGAATACCTGATTCCTAATCAGGGGCAATATGGAACATTCTTGCTAAATCATTCAGACACTTTGCGGCTGCAGATATAGATTTGATACCTTTTTTGAGTAGTATGTGGCTGATGTTGTTGTCTATAGAAATAGGTAAAGGATTTCCTTGCTTTTTCGACCCCTGAACGACCCCTGAACGACTCCTTGACGAGTTCTTATGCCTGTTATGCATTGCGTTTTTTGTAGATGCATAATGATATAATCTATTTCTGTTCTTTGGAAAGTGTGTTGATCTTGGGCCTTTCTTCGAACCGATAATATCCACAAGTGCATTTTTTTCTTTGCGCAAAACTTGTATGTACAGAACATTTGTTGTAATTTTGCGGGACTTTTCGGTTTTAGGCTCCGTAAAGTAGGATAATGTTGCTGAGGTTGCAGCGTTTCCTCGCCTACCCGATATAACTGATAATTTATTGTTTATGTACGCAATCGTAGAAATGCAAGGACAGCAATTCAAAGCAGAGGCGGGAAAATGGCTGTTCATTCATCGTGTAGAGAACGCCGAGGTGGGTGCTACTTTGGAGTTCGACAAGGTGTTGCTGATTGACAACGATGGTGCCGTAGAAGTTGGTGCGCCAGTTGTTGCCGGAGCAAAAGTGGTATGTGAGGTTTTGGATAATTCAGTCCGTGGCGAGAAGGTCTTGGTCTTCCATAAGAAACGCCGCAAAGGTTATCGCAAACTGAACGGTCATCGTCAGGACTTCACAAAGGTAATGGTTAAACAAATTGTTAATGCTTAAAGAGGGGCGGATCAGTCTGCATACTCTTTGAAAAAATAGTGACAGTATGGCTCATAAGAAAGGTGTCGGTAGTTCAAAGAACGGCCGTGAATCAGAAAGCAAACGCTTAGGCGTTAAAATTTGGGGTGGACAGTTTGCAAAAGCAGGCAATATCATCGTTCGCCAGCGTGGAACAGTTCATTACCCTGGTGAAAATATGGGTATGGGCAGCGATCATACGCTGTATGCCTTGGTAGATGGCATAGTTAGGTTCCGCAGACGTAAGAATGATAAATCTTATGTATCAATAGAGCCTGTCGCTCAAGCAGAGGCTTGACGATATAGGTGTACTCTGGTTGAATATCAGAAATCTTTTATTATCTCCCGTGGCGGTAGGACAACCATCCGAGCAACGGGAGATTTTTGGGTTAGAGACTCTTAATTCTTTCTATTATGCTCACACTTAAGCAAATCTATGACAATAAGTCCGCCGTTATTGCCGGATTGAATAAAAAACATTTCTCCGGCGCGGAGGAGGCTGTGGAGAAAGTCCTTTCTTTGGACCGGCAACGCAAGGAGGCGCAACAGCAGAAAGACCTTGCAGCCGCAGAAATGAACAAAATCTCCAAAACCATCGGGGCTCTCTTGGCGCAAGGGAAAACGATGGAGGCGGAAACTGCGAAAAAAACAACTGGTGATTTGAAAGAACGTATCGCTCAGTACGATTGTCTTATGTCATCCGTGTCGGAACTGCTAACTCAACTCTTGCTTACTATCCCGAATGTTCCTTATGACATCGTTCCGAATGGGGTATCTGCGGAAGACAATTTAGCAGTGCGAATGGGTAATTGGCCGAATCAACCCATGTTGGAGGCTATAGAACAAAAGAATGGGGTCTTGTTGAAAGATTGGCGTTCCGATGTGGATGAACAAATAGCAGCCGAACGTATTGCGGATAGCGAAAAATTGCCTCATTGGGAACTTGCCAAGAAATACGGACTGATTGACTTTGATTTGGGCGTTAAAATATCGGGCGCAGGATTTCCTGTTTACACTGGAAAAGGTGCTCAGTTGCAGCGTGCTCTGATCAATTTCTTCTTGGCGGAAGCAAATAAGGCTGGATACATTGAGATTATGCCGCCTGCGGTTGTGAATGCTGCTTCCGGCTATGGAACAGGGCAACTCCCCGACAAGGAGGGACAGATGTATCATTGCGAGGTGGACGACCTCTATCTGATTCCTACTGCCGAAGTGCCTGTGACGAATCTCTATCGTGATGTTATCATTGATGAGAAAGAATTGCCAATCAAGAATTGTGCTTACACGGAGTGCTTCCGGCGTGAAGCAGGCTCCTATGGACGTGATGTACGTGGTCTTAATCGACTCCACGAGTTTAGTAAGATTGAAATTGTACGCATTGATACGCCCGAACACAGCGACAAAAGTCACCATGAGATGCTCGATCATGTAGAGGGACTGTTGAAGAAATTGGAACTTCCCTATCGTGTCCTGCGCTTGTGTGGTGGTGATATGTCTTTCACGGCAGCATTGTGCTATGATTTCGAAGTCTATTCCGAAGCGCAACACCGTTGGTTGGAGGTTTCGTCCACCTCAAATTTCGATACCTATCAAGCCAACCGTCTGCATTGCCGCTATCGTCGTGCCGATGATAAGAAAGTGACACTCTGCCATACTTTGAATGGTTCTGCCCTGGCATTGCCCCGTATTGTGGCTGCTATCTTGGAGAATAACCAAACGGAAGAAGGTATTCATATCCCTGAGGCATTGCGCCCGTACACGGGCTTTGAGTGGATTAAATAGCCCCAAAACGGTATCCTGTCAGGAAAAGGCTCATTTTATGTTCGTAAAGTGAGCCTTTCTTTTTGAGTATATGAAAAGTATGTTGTATCTTTGTCTCGGTTGAATGTTTAAGTGATAATCTGATGTTGGAAGTCTTGAAGTATATATTGCCGTCGTTGGTGGTGCTCTTGGCATCGTGGCTTGCCACGGAGAAACAAATGAAGAACGAAGATGCGCGCCGCAACTTTGAGTTGCGAAAACAATCGCAGAAGGTGGTATCTGCCGTGCGGCTACAGGCGTATGAACGGTTTACGTTGTATTTGGAACGCCTTGACCCGAGCCGTATGTTGCTCCGCTTGGATCTCAATGGTATCAACTGCCGGCAGTTGCAGCAGCAACTCCTGCAGATTGTTCGCAATGAATTCGACCACAACTTGTCTCAACAGATTTATATTGGTGACGAGGTATGGGCAAGTATCGTTTTTGCGAAGGAAGAGATGCTGCGTTTTGTGAATACATGTGCACAGCAGTTTGCTGCGTCCGATGATGCCATGCCTATGGCGAAGTTGTTGGTCACTTCATATTCGATGAATGGAGAGACACCGACGCAGCGTGCGTTGGCAATGCTTAAAGAGGAAGTACGGACTATCATGTAATGCGTGTTATGAGGGCAGTGGGCAAGTGCTTGTTTGTGGTTTGTGGTGTATTCCTCTTGCTGACGGGTTGTACGGTTGACAAAGAGTGCCGTTTGGAATATTCGGCAAGGCTTGCTGTCCTGCTGCAGGTTGATTCAGTTTCCGCTTCCAATGATACGGTTCGCTTGGAAGCGTTGGATAGTCTGAGTGTATGGGGTAGGGGGCAGGACTCTCTTTGGTTGAATAACCAAAAGAAAGTGACTTCTTTGAGTCTTCCCTTGCGCGTGGATACCACGTGTACCGAATATGTCCTTTCTGTCAATGCCTCCGGCGAAGAACATTTGTGTATATACCACCAAAATATGCCTCGATTCATATCCTTGGCGTGTGGTTGTTTCGTTTATTATACGATTGACAGTATCACTTGTAGCGGAGATTTGGTCGACAGGGTAGAGATACTCAATGCCCAAGTGGAGAATGTGAGTCAGGATAATGTGCGCCTGTATTTTGTATTGAAACCGTAATGAAAAGGCTGTCTCTGATAGGGCTGTTGTTATGCGTGTCTTTGTTCGCTTGTTGCGAGCAGCAAGATTCTGCCGTATGGAATGGTTTCAATCTTAAGGTGGATTTGGCGACTCCCGTGTTGGAAGCCGCAATGAGCAAAGGCTGTGTGCAGAGTTATGAGGTGATGATGAGTGCGGATCTTTGCCATAAGTTCTATCCTGCTTTGGAATTTGGATACGCACAGGCTGAGGCAACAACAGGAAGAGGGCATTTCTTCGGTTTGGGTGGTTTTGGCAGAATCGGACTTGACATAAGTGCATTGCGGAAAGGAAATAATGATAATAAATTGTTTGTCGGATTACGAGTCGGAACGGCAGTGCAGCAGCATACAACCGATCGGCTATATCTGCCTCACTCCTATTGGCAGGGAGAACAACGAATTGATTATCCTGCCCGATTGCGTTGCGATGTTTGGGGAGAAGTAGTGGCAGGCGTACAAGTCAAAGTGTATAAAAGTTTCCACATGGGGTGGTATGTCCGCCTCAAGATTTTGATGACGAGAAACGAAGACAAACTGGCGGCATACTACATCCCTGGCTATGGCTATCGGCAAGATACGAACTTTGGTATCAACTATTACCTAGGTTGGATTTTCTGACTGGCAGATAATGCCCCGTTCGATAAATAACAATAGATCGGGATCCTGCCGATGAAAATAAGCAGGCACAAACAAACTGAAAAGAAACTGGAAATAAACAGAAAACAAATAATAAACACAAAGTAATGCACACAACGTGACCCATATATCATGCCATACACGCCGTGGTCTACATGAAAAATGGTCTACATGAAATGGCTTACACACAGTGCTTCACACGCAGTTAACTTACATAAAATATCATCATGAATACTACCAAACTTATGAATCGGGCAGCGGATAACATTCGTATCCTGGCTGCGGCGGCTGTAGAAAAAGCAAAAAGCGGACACCCCGGCGGGGCTATGGGTGGCGCGGATTTTATCAACGTGCTCTATTCTGAGTTTCTCGAATACGACCCCGAGAACCCCGCATGGGAGGCAAGAGACCGTTTCTTCCTCGACCCCGGACATATGGCACCGATGCTCTACAGCCAACTCTGCTTAGCGGGCAAGTACACATTGGCAGACCTGCAGACGCTCCGCCAGTGGGGCAGCGTCGTACCCGGACACCCCGAGCGCGACATCGAACACGGTATTGAGAACACATCGGGTCCCCTCGGACAGGGGCATACGTTTGCCGTAGGTGCAGCGATTGCGGCGAAGTGGTTCAACGCCCGCTACGGGGCTATCCACAACCCGACCATTTATGCGTTTATCTCGGATGGCGGCGTGCAGGAAGAGATTTCGCAGGGCGCAGGACGTATGGCGGGGTTCCTCGGATTGGACAACCTGATAATGTTCTACGACTCGAATGAGGTGCAACTCTCGACCGACTGCCGCGACGTAACCAACGAGGACGTGGCAGCCAAATACGAGGCGTGGGGCTGGTTTGTACAGGAGATACCGGGCAATGACCCCGACGCGATACGCGAGGCATTAGTGCGTGCGAAAGAGGAGAAGAAACGCCCGAGTCTGATTATCGGGCACACCACGATGGGCAAGGGTTGCGTTACCGCCGACGGGCAGAGTTTCGAAGGCAAATGTTCGACCCACGGGCAGCCGTTGAGCAAGTCGGGCGCATCGTTTGAAGCGACCGTCAAGCACCTGGGCGGCGACCCCGAGAACCCGTTTGCGATCTTCCCCGAGGTGCAAGAACTATACGACCGGCGTGCTGCGCAACTGCGCGAGACAGCCAACCAACGCTACGAGAAATACTACGAATGGAAACAGGCTAACCCGCTGGCTGCCAACGAGTACGAGACATTCATGAGCGGCGAGACGCTCTGTATCGATTGGAGCGAGATTGTACAGAAACAGGGTGCCGCCACCCGCAACGCTTCGGCTACCGTACTCGGCTACTTGGCAGAGCATGTGGGCAATATGATTGTATCGTCCGCCGACCTGAGCAACTCGGACAAGACTGATGGTTTCCTGAAGAAGACCCACGCTATCCGCCGAGGCGACTTCACGGGGCAGTTCCTGCAAGCCGGCGTGAGCGAGATGACGATGGCGTGCGTATGCATAGGTATGGCACTCCACGGCGGTATCATCCCCGCGTGCGGCACGTTCTTTGTATTCAGCGACTATATGAAACCCGCCGTGCGTATGGCGGCGCTGATGGAGATACCGGTGAAATTTATCTGGAGCCACGACGCTTTCCGCGTGGGCGAGGACGGTCCGACGCACGAACCCGTGGAGCAGGAGGCGCAGATACGCCTGATGGAGAAACTGCATAACCACCACGGACAGCCGTCGATGCTCGTGCTGCGCCCTGCGGACGCCGAAGAGACCACGATGGCATGGCGTCTGGCGATGGAGAACACCGCCACCCCGACGGCACTGATACTCTCGCGGCAGGACATCGCGCCCGTGCCGAACACGTGTCTGGACGGTTTCCGCAAAGGAGCATATATCGTCAGCAAGGACGAGAACCCGCAAGTGGTGATGCTGGCAAGCGGCTCGGAGGTATCGACGCTGATGGCAGGTGCCGAACTGCTGCGTGCGGAGGGTATCCGCCTGCAGGTGGTGAGCGTGCCGAGTGAGGGCTTGTTCCGCCAGCAGCCGCAGGAGTACCAGGACGAGGTGCTGCCCAAAGGTGTGGTGCGCTTCGGTATGACGGCAGGTCTGCCCTGCACGCTGGAAGGACTGGTCGGCGAGAACGGCACTATATGGGGACTGAACAGTTTCGGATTTTCGGCGCCGTACAAAGTCCTCGACGAGAAACTCGGCTTCACCGCCCAAAACGTGTATGAGCAGGTGAAGAAGTTGGTGTAATTAATTGTGGGAAAGGAGTTGATAAACTATTAATGGAACAAAAAATTCGATTTATTGACTTATTCGCAGGAATAGGGGGATTTAGACTCGGTTTTGAAAATGCGGGATGTAAATGCGTTTTTAGTTCTGAGTTCAATGAAGCCTGCCAAAAAGTATATCAACAAAATTATGGAGATATACCCGCTGGAGATATTACTCAGATTGATGAGAAAAGTATTCCCGACTTTGATATTTTATGTGCAGGCTTTCCTTGCCAACCTTTTAGTATCTGTGGGAAGAAAATGGGATTCAATGATACCCGTGGAACGCTTTTCTTTGATGTATGTCGTATCATTAAAGAAAAGCATCCTAAAGTTGTTGTTTTAGAAAATGTCAAACATCTCATCAATCACGACAAAAAACGTACATTTCGTGTAATAATTTCTACATTACAGGAATTAGGTTACAATGTCTCATACAAAGTTCTAGATTCTACAAAATTCGGAGTGGCTCAATGTCGAGAACGAATTATCATAGTCGGAACTCTTGGGGTTACTTTCAATTTTGATGATTTGCAGCAAACCCAAAGGCGAGTACTACGAGATTTTTTGGATAAAACAGGAGATTTTGAGTATTTGGAAAAAGATACGTACACATTATTGGATGCGAAATATGTTCATCAACAACCAACGGGACTTATTTTTGTAGGCTATCGTAATAAAGGCATATGGACAAAAGGAGTAAAACCCAATACCGAGTATTTATCTCGTTGTCATAGACAGCCTAATAGGATATATTCCATTAATGGAATACATCCGACTTTACCTTCTCAAGAAACAAGCGGTAGGTTTTGGATTTATATTCCCGAAAAAGATGTTGTTAGAAAACTAACTATTAAGGAATGTTATCGTCTTATGGGCTATCCTGAGAATTTTAAGATTGATAAGAATAAAGGAAATGCTTATAGACAATGTGGAAACTCTGTGGTTGTCCCTATGATAACAGAACTTGCAAAGTCTATTTGTAGACAATGTTTTAATACTAATACTACACCATATGAAAACGTTAGAACAAATAATCAACAACTCGAAATCTGTTACTGATATAAAGAACGTTCCAAATACAGTAAAAGATAATTTGTGTATAATCGGTCAGTTTTGTGAAACACAAAAGGCTGTATATACTGTACTTACAACCCTGCTATATTACAAATATCTTCATCCCACGCAAGATGTCAGGAAACATCAGGCTCAAATAGAAGGTGGTTTTTCGGGACGTTCATTTGATACTGCAAACGTTACACCAGTTTTGAAGAAGATGAAACTTCCTGCGATGGCTGAAAGTGGTTGGCTAACGAGAAGTTTAGAGCAGCCCTATCCTTACGACTCTAATTATAATGGAAAAATTCCAAAGAAAGTCAAGATCCCATTCTTGAATTCTTTGGATTATGTAGAGAACAATCCTATGGCAGCACTAAATATGCTACGAATTTTGCTCAACAAAGTAATTCAAGTTGCTGCGAGTAACAAAATAACTATTATACCTCTTCAACATCCAGAATCTTTAACTATAGAAAAGATAATGGAAGCCTTAGAAAAACATTTTCTTACTCATTACGGCACACATAATGGGGCGAAATTGCCAGTATTGGCTTTTTATGCGATATATAGTTCTTTGATTCAAGAAATGAAACGATATGAAGACTGTGAGTTGGCACCATTGTCAAGCCTAACGGCATGTGATAGAACTAATAAGGCTTCTGGTGATATTGAAATATATAAAAGAGGTGGTAATCTTTTTGAGGCTATAGAAATTAAGTTAGATAAGAAAATTGATTGCCAAATTGTGCGAGTTGTCGAAGAGAAAGTTTATAAATGGAATCCACAAAGGTATTATATCTTATCTGTTGATGGTATCAAAGAGGAAGATAATCTTGAAATAAATGATATTGTACATAATATCAGCAAAACACATGGCTGCCAAGTTATAATCAATGGCTTACTGCCTACCATAAAATACTACCTACGTCTTATTTCCAACCTAGAAAGTTTTGTTTCTACATATAGTCAAATTGTAGAGCAAGATGCAGAATTGCAAACCGTACACAAAACGCGTTGGAATAAACTGATAGACGAATATAATTTTTAGACACAATTTACAAAATTCAAGAGAAAGATTTGTCGAAAGATACGTTCGATAAACTCCGTGAAAGTCCGTTAAAAAGTCGTGTCAAACAGCAAGGGATACGCAAGGGATGAGCAAGGGATAGGCAACCCTGTGCAAGCCCATTTATAATAAACAAAATTAAACTATAAGATAGAATAAACTAAGATATGAGAGTACTAATCATAGGAGCAAGTTCGGGTATCGGAAAAGAACTATCCCTTCGGTATGCCTCATTAGGCAACGAAGTAATAGCAGTAGCCCGTCGTATGCCCCTATTGCAGGAATTGGCGCATACAAACTCCAATATCCAAGTCGCTCCATGTGATGTGGCTGACCTTGAGGGTTCGCAGGCTCTCCTTACGCAAGTCTTTGCGTCTCCCATAGACTTGGCTATCCTTTGTTCGGGAGTAGGAGATTTGAACCCTGACTTGGATTTTGCCATAGAGCGACCGACATTGGACATCAACGTGATTGGCTGGACGTTCTTTGCTGACTTCATCTATAAGCAGTTCGAAGAACAGCAGTACGGTCACTTGACTGTCATCAGTTCTTGTGGTGGTCTTCGGGGTGAACCAATGGCACCCGCTTATTCTGCCTCCAAGGCGTTCCAAATAAACTATACGGAGGCGTTGTGCAAGAAAGCCTTCAAAAGCAAACTGCCGATAGTGGTTACGGATATCCGTCCGGGATTGGTCAATACACGTATGGCAAAAGGGGAAAGCTTGTTTTGGGTGATGCCGGTGGAGAAAGTTGCGGTGCAAATAATGACGGCTATTGCGAAGAAAAAAGCAGTTGCCATCGTAACAAAACGCTGGTCTATCCTCCATTGGATAATGAAGCACCTCCCCCGCTCCATATACAAACGAATGTAGGTATGGTATCACTTTGCTCCATTAAAGACCATTAAAGAACCATTAAAAAGGCTGTGCATACAAACGACAAACTAATAAACAATCACTGCAAAACTTGGTATATGACAGACAAGGAGTTGGTTTATAAGGTTATAGGAGCAGCAATGGAGGTGTATCGGAATTTGGGATATGGATTGTTAGAGTCCATTTACCAAGAAGCGATGGCTGTGGAACTGCAAGAGAAAGGAATTGACTACACATTGGAGAGGGATGTGCCTGTATTTTATAAGGGCTTGAAACTGAGAAAGACCTTTCGACTGGATATGTTGGTTGATGATAAGGTCATAGTGGAACTCAAATCAGTATCCAAGTTGGGAGCCGAGCACCGCATACAACTATGCAATTATCTGCGACTGACACACAAACCAATAGGTCTATTGATAAATTTCGGTACCAGTCCGATAATCGGAGAACGTTGGATGTATGACACAGAATACAACGAATGTTATCTTGTGGACAAAGACATGAAACCGGTACATCTATACAACGAAGAGAATGATTGAATAATGTTTTAATGGTCCTTTAATGGGCTTTAATGGAGACAAAAAGTTTCTCTTAAATGGAGACCTAACGGAATAATAATTTACACGGAATATATGGAATACAATTTTACGGAGATTGAAAAGAAGTGGCAGGCTGAATGGGAAAAAGCCGGCACGTACCGAGTAAGCAACCATAGCACCAAACCGCACTACTACGTGCTGGATATGTTCCCCTACCCGAGCGGGGCGGGGCTGCATGTGGGGCACCCGCTGGGCTATATCGCCAGCGACATCTACAGCCGCTACAAACGTCTGCAAGGCTTCAACGTGCTGCACCCGATGGGCTTCGACTCGTACGGACTGCCTGCCGAGCAATATGCCATTCAGACCGGGCAGCACCCCGAGAAGACCACTATGGCGAACATCGCCCACTATGTGGAGCAGTTGCGCAAGATCGGTTTCTGCTACGACTGGGATCGCGAAATCAAGACCTGCGACCCGTCGTTCTACCGCTGGACGCAATGGGCATTCGTTCAGATGTTCCACTCGTACTACGACACCGCCTTGCAGAAAGCACAGCCTATCAGCAAGTTAGTCGCCAAATGGGAGGCGGAAGACCCCACATGGAGCAGCCTCAGCGAGCAGGAACAGCAGGAACGGCTGATGCAATACCGTATCGCCTACCTCGCCGACACCAAAGTGAACTGGTGCCCCGCCTTGGGGTGCGTGCTGGCCAACGACGAGGTCAGCGAAGGCCTGAGCGTGCGCGGCGGTTACCCTGTGGAGCAGCGTGTGATGCGCCAATGGAACCTGCGCGTCAGTGCCTACGCACCGCGCCTGCTGGAGGGGCTTGACCGTATCGACTGGACGGACAGCCTGAAGGAGACGCAGCGCAACTGGATAGGACGCAGCGAGGGGGCGGAGATGCAGTTTGCCATCAAAGGGCAAGACGAGCCGTTCACTATCTTCACCACCCGCGCCGACACCGTCTTCGGCGTTACGTTTATGGTTCTGGCACCCGAAAGCGAGTACGTCAGCCGTGTGGTTACGCCCGAGCAGCAAGCCGAAGTGGACGCTTACCTCGATATGGTGAAACACCGCACGGAGCGCGAGCGTATCGCCGACCGCCGTGTAACAGGCGTGTTCACGGGTAGTTACGCCATCAACCCGCTCACCAATGCGGAGATATCTATCTATATAAGCGACTATGTACTTGCCGGTTACGGCACGGGAGCCATTATGGCGGTACCCGCACACGACAGCCGCGACTACGCCTTTGCCAAGCATTTCAACCTGCCCATCGTGCCTCTGATTGAGGGTGCGGACGTGAGCGAACAGAGTTTCGACGCCAAAGAGGGCGTGATGATCAACTCGGGTTTCCTGAACGGTTTGCAGGTGAAAGAGGCGATTGCGAAAATGAAAGAGTACATCACCAACACGGGCATCGGGCGCGTGAAAGTGAACTACCGTCTGCGTGATGCGGTCTTCAGCCGCCAGCGTTACTGGGGCGAGCCGTTCCCTATCTACTACAAGCACGGCATGCCCTACACACTCCCCGAGGATGCCCTGCCCCTGTGCCTGCCGGAGGTCAGCGACTTCAAGCCGACCAGCACGGGCGAACCGCCGTTGGGCAACGCACAATGCTGGGCATGGGATGAGGCGAACCGCAAGGTGGTGGACAAGTCGCTCATTGACGACAAGACCGTCTTCCCGCTCGAACTATGCACCATGCCCGGTTTTGCCGGTTCGTCGGCATACTACCTCCGCTATATGGACAACCACAACGACCAAGCCCTCGTAGGACACGAAGCCAACAACTACTGGCGGCAGGTGGATCTCTATCTCGGCGGCAGCGAGCACGCTACGGGACACCTTATATACAGCCGTTTCTGGAACAAGTTCCTCTTCGACCTCGGGTATATATGCGAGGACGAGCCGTTCAAGAAACTTATCAACCAGGGTATGATCCAAGGGCGGTCAAACTTCGTTTACCGCTATATCGGGGAGGGCGCAACCGGCAACCTCTATATCAGTTACAACCTAATCAACAACCCTGAATATAAGGGCAAGGTGCAGCCTATCCATGTGAATGTCAACATCGTACACAACGATGTATTAGACGTGGATGCTTTCCGCGACTGGATGCCCGACTTCAAAGATGCCGAGTTCGTCTATAGCGACGGCACCACCGACACCGACAACCCTTATATGGGCGAACCCACCGAGAAACAGTATATCTGCGGTTGGGCGATAGAGAAGATGTCGAAATCAATGTTCAATGTAGTGAATCCCGATGATGTAGTGGCTAAGTTCGGTGCCGACACTCTCCGTCTGTATGAGATGTTCCTCGGTCCGCTGGAGATGTCCAAGCCGTGGGATACCAACGGCATCGACGGTGTACACCGTTTCCTGAAACGCCTGTGGAATATGTACGAGACGCTCTCCGACGAGGCACCCACGGCAGACGAACTGCGCTCTTTGCACAAACTGATAAAGAAAATTACGTGGGATATAGAGAACTTCTCGTTCAACACGTCTATCCCCGCTTTTATGATTGCGCAGAACGAGTTGCAGGCACTCAAATGCAACAAACGTGCGGTGCTGGAGGTCTTTGCCGTACTGCTGGCACCGTATGCACCGCATATCGCCGAGGAGGCTTGGCACCGCTGCGGGCATGAGACCACCGTCTGCGATGCCGAGTGGCCGAAGTGCAACGAGGCGTACCTGGTGGAGAACACGCAGAAATACCCCGTACAGTTCAACGGCAAAGTGCGTTTCACGATAGAGGTTGCCAAAGACACCCCGCGTGAGGAGGTGGAACGCATCGTCCTCGCCGACCCGCAAAC
>DLLF01000022.1 GCA_002477945.1 Bacteroidales bacterium UBA7569 | reverse complement strand
AAGGTCTGCTCTGCAAGTGCGGTAAAAAAGCCTTCCGAATAGTCAATGGTTTTGCCCCGTTGCGACAAGAACTGCCGATGTGCGGCGTAAAATCCGGATATGGACAAGTCGCACATTGTTATACCACCCTGTACGGCTTTTTTGATTTGCCGTTTTTTGTTGGTGGAGAAATGCTGCTCTATGGCATCCATGTTCTGTGTGGTGTCGATACGATAAGACACTCGCTCTTTGAGGGTAAAACCATTGGCCAGAAAGGCTTCTCGCAACATCGGGTCAAAATACCCTTGTATGGAGAATATAAGGAGATGGCGCTTGCGGCAGTAGTCTGTTATCTGTTTGATTAACAAGCAATAAACGGCTTTCTTATCGACCTTGTCTGCTATCCATACCCACGACAGCTGTGTGTGTGCGGGCATCAGTACACAGCGCATTCCCGCACGACGGAGAATATGAAAGGGAAGCATACAGACGGGTTGCCCCGTATCGGGATGGCGCACAATGAACACATCCCAGTCTTTTCCGAGTGCCGTGGCTTCCATCCACCAATACTGACCAAATACGGGGATGGGGGTGTGGAGGCATAACTCTCTGTATATCTCTTTGTTGCTCATCGGATATGCTGCTTGATAAGGACGCGCAAGTACTCTCCTCGCACGACTTGTTCGCCGCTGAAAGTGGTGCCTTCCATCCAAACTCTGTTGTACAAAGGTGGCGTTGCAGGCTCGAAATTCTTGGTTCCGAATACACAATCCATACCCTGTTGCAGGGTGTGCAATGCGTTTTCACTCAGCGACTCCTGCCCGAAAGGATAGGCAAACAGGTTGTGAGAGGGGTGAAACATCTGCCGGAGCGTACTCATACATTCCGTTGTTTGCCGTATTTGCTCGGCTTCCGATAATTCTGCGTAGTGCGGATGGTCAATGCTGTGTCCGCCTATCTCAAAGCCCATATCCAGCAACTCTTGTATCTGGTGTCGGGTCATATAAGGCTGCTCATTCTGCAAGAACGTCTCAAAATCCACACCCAACTCCTGTGCGACAAGGGCAATCCTGTCTTGTTGGAAATAGGTGATATCCAGCATATCCTGCACCCATTGGCTGCTCTTGTTGCGACGAAGTCCTTCCTCTATCAGGAGACTCACCTTATAGCGATAAAAAAGGCGCTTGTTGTCCATGCAGCCGCTATTCAGGAAGAATACTGCGGGTATGTTACGCTCCCGAAGAATAGGGGCTATCGTGGTGTAAATCTCGCGTAATCCGTCATCGAAAGTCAGACAGAACGAGGGCTCGCGGTTGGCGTTTGCCGTGGCAATCTCGTGCCATGAGATGGGGCGATAGTGCGCCTGTAAGAAATCCAAGTCTCTGCAAAACGTGTCGATATTCCGATACCGGTACAGGTGCCTGATATGTGCCAACGGAGAATCGCTAACCACGTGATAGTAAGGCAACAATACATAGTTTCCCGTCTGCTGCATAAGCCGCTGCATATCCACTATGCGGGTGATGAAAGAGGCTGCGTAGAGGGGTCTTCTCATAAGACTTTCCTGAATAAGTGCATAAGCCAACGATAGGGGTAAAATAGCCACTTCTCCGTTTTGGAGACCTCGGCGTATCGGGTTGCCTTGGCTCCGAAGTTCTTGCAATCTGTCTCCATAGATGTGAAATCAAAGACTACGCCTTTCTCGCGGGCGAGTTTGAGGGCTTCGAGGACGAGCAGTGCGCCGGCACCGGAGTCCTTGCGGGCGGGTGAGTAGCAGGGTATCAGGTAGTACATCGTGTGCGCGTCCCACACCACAAAGGCAGCGGCGCACAGGGCTCCGTCGGCGTTGCGTATCGCGATGATTTGGCACTGCCCGAGGCGGGAGGCTTTGCGCTCCAGCACAAGCAAAAACTCACGGGTGTAACTGATTTGCTTTGCCTGCTCGCGCATGCAGTGTTCGTGGAAGCGGTAGAAGTCCTCCACATTCAGCGTCATGTCGGCATGCAGCGACAGGGCGCGTTGCAGTTGGCGTTTCTTGTTCTTGGAGAAGGCGTTGATGACACGGTCGAGGTCGGTGAGGTCCTCAATGCGGTAGGTCACACGCTCGCGCACCTTGAAACCGAGGGTGCCCATCACGGCGGGCGCGGGGCTGCCGAGGGGGTAGTGCTGGTAGTAGTAGGCGAGGTGCAGGTCGTCCAGTTGGCGGGCGAAACCTTGGCATATCGTGCGCACCGCGTCGGCGTTGTCGCGCACGTCCTCACGCAGCCAGATGCCTCCAATCTGCGTCATCTGCGGCATGACGATATAGCGCAGCCGCCACCGCTGACGCAGCAGGTAGGGCAGCGCGGCGCGTATGTTGCCGTCAGGGTCGATGTCCAGCAGCACGTCCCACTGCTTGCCTGCACAGACAGCAGACATCCACCAGGGTTGCATAAACAACGGGAGATCGACTTCTTTCTCGCAGAACTGGGTATAGCGTTCGATATTTTCCATAATAGAGAGTTCTTGTAATACCTATCGGCAAAGTTAGGTCTTTTCTTGCAAATTTGCAAGTCTGTTATATTCTTCGTACTTTTGTCTTGTCGGTTCGGCTTCAATAATGCTGACGACACCATATAGAATATGAATACGTTTGGAGAGATATTCCGTTTCACGGATTTCGGAGAATCTCATGGCATGGCTGTGGGAGGTGTTGTTGATGGGTGTCCTGCGGGGGTACACGTCAATTTTGATGAAATACAGACCGAACTTGATCGGCGTGCAGGACGCTGTGGCGATTTTTGCGAGTTCGTTTCGGCACGGGCAAAAAACGAACAGGATACTGTTGAGTGGCTCTCAGGCTTGCAAGACGGAGTGACTCTGGGGACGCCCATTGCTTTCCTCGTTCGCAACAAAGAACAGAAATCAACCGACTATGCTGCCTGCGGAGAGGTCTATCGCCCGGGGCATGCCGACTACACCTATGATCGCAAGTATGGTATTCGTGCCGTCAGCGGAGGTGGACGGGCGTCTGCTCGGGAAACCGTCGCACGGGTGGTGGCTGGGGCAATCGCCAAACAGATACTGGGTACTTGGGGAATTGAGATACACGCCTCTATTACGCAAATCGGTAATGCAACCGATTATGAAGAAATGATCGCTCTCTTGAATGACGTTCAGACGGTAGGGGACAGCATCGGGGCTGTCATCCATACTTCTGTCTCTGGGTTGCCTGTTGGAGTGGGAGAACCGGTGTTCGATAAATTGTCTGCGCGGTTGGCGTATGCTATGTTGAGCATCAATGCCTGCAAGGGATTCGCTTATGGATCCGGTTTTGCGGGTGTCGGGCAGAGAGGAAGCCTGCTCAATGATGCTATGCCTTTCTCAACCAATCATGCAGGAGGTATATTGGGAGGTATATCCAATGGACAGAAAGTCTGTTTCGATGTGGTGTTCAAACCTACACCGAGTATTCGGAAAACGCAACAGACTATCAATATGGAAGGGAAAACACAGGAAATTAGTGTCAGAGGAAGACACGACGTGTGTGTCGCTATTCGGGCGGTGCCTGTCGTGGAATCCATGACGGCGGTTACACTCTTGGATATGTGCCTGCTGGCGCAGGTTTCCCGAAAAAAATAAGGGAAATGTTTGCTGGTATAGGAAAAACTTCATATATTTGCGGTCACTAATTAGTTTATGTATTACTAAATATAGTTCTTGTATGCAAACCAAAAAGTCGCAAAAGGCAAGTCTTGAAAATAAGAAGTTTACCTATCTTCTTATGGGGTTTGTGCTTGTGTTGAGTATCTGCTATGTAGCCTTCGAATGGACAGAGAAAGATGTAACCAAGTACGAGGTAGTCAACGACGATATCCTTTTTGAAGATGAAATTGAAATTCAGCAGACAACCCAGGAAACCACTCCTCCACCTCCTCCGCCACCACCGGTACAAGAGGTTGAGGCACTCACTATCGTGGAAAATGATGTGGAAACGCAGCATATAGAGATACAAACGGAGGACAAGGCGGAAGATGTCGTGGTAATCGCTCCGCCGGTAGAAGCACCGGAGGAAGAAGAAGAAGTGGAGACCGTCTTCGTGATCGTAGAGAAAATGCCTGAGTTCCCGGGCGGAAACGAACGGCTGTTTAAGTATCTCTCGGAAAACCTGAAGTATCCTGTTATTGCTCAGGAAAATGGTATCCAGGGACGTGCTATCTGCCAGTTTGTGGTGAACCGCGATGGTTCCATCGTAGATGTGGAAGTCGTACGATCGGCAGGCGATGCTTCGCTTGACAAAGAGGCAGTTCGGGTTATCAAGTCTATGCCTAAGTGGACACCGGGTAAACAACGTGGTAAGGCGGTGCGCGTGAAATATACATTGCCGGTATCTTTCAAATTGCAATAATCGCCTGTAGGGATTATGATAAGGGCGACCTCGTTTACAGGTCGCCTTTTTTGCTACTGAATAAAAGGGCACTGTCTGTTGCTTGGCAACTGGCAAAAAGGATGTTCCCGTTTAGCCGACCTCAAGCCGACCTCAAGCACCCCTCATCGACACATGGAATTGGCTTATAGAGATATTATGTACATACCCGGAGTGGGACCTAAACGCGCTGAGGCTCTTAAGAAAGAACTTAAGGTCGGCACGGCAATGGACTTGCTCTACATCTTTCCGTACAAATATATCGACCGGAGCAGGTTTTGGAAAATACGGGAGATACAGGATGAGGATACTTATGTGCAGATTATCGGAACCGTTCGGGATTGGCGGCTTATAGGGGAGGGGAAACATCAGCGTCTTTCTGCTGTATTCACCGATGGCGAAGATTCTATCGAATTGGTTTGGTTCAAGGGGGCGGTCAAGTATTTGAAACTGCAACGCGATGTGCAGTATCTGCTTTTCGGTAAACCGACGGCTTTCAATCATCAGTACAATATCGTGCACCCTGAGTTGGAACCGCTCTCCAAAGTGAACCTGCAGACCAAGAGGGGGCTGGAACCTTACTACAATACTTCCGAACGTATGAAGTCCTCGTGGCTTGATACGCGGGCGATGCGCAAAATCATATCGGCTCTTATGCCCGATTTGAAGCAGGGAGTACCCGATACATTGGGGGCTGAACTGCGAGAGAAGTACCACTTGATGTCTCTGACCGACAGTCTGGTGAATATACATTTCCCCAAAGACACTGCCTCCATGAAAAAAGCGAGAGAGCGTCTGAAGTTTGAAGAGTTGTTCTATATTCAATTGCAAATCTTGCGGCAGACACGTCAGCGGGATAGTCAGAACAAAGGATTCCTGATGCCGCGTGTGGGGGAGAGTTTCCATACTTTCTATGGTCACTATCTTCCTTTCCCGCTTACTGGTGCGCAGAAACGTGTTATCAGGGAGATACACGGCGATTTGAAAAGCGGCAAGCAGATGAACCGCCTTTTGCAGGGGGATGTGGGGAGCGGAAAAACGGTGGTTGCATTGCTCTGTGCCATGTTGGCGAAAGACAATGGCTATCAGACCTGCCTCATGGCACCGACGGAAATCCTTGCACAGCAGCACTATCAGACGTTTTCTTCATTGCTTGCAGAACAGAAAACGGTTCGCATTGCTCTGCTTACGGGTTCTACGCCGCGCAAACAACGGGAAGCAATACATACCATGCTGTTGTCAGGGGAATTGGATATTCTTATCGGCACACACGCTTTGTTGGAAGATGTGGTGCAGTTCGCCAATTTGGGATTGGTCATAGTGGACGAACAACACCGCTTTGGGGTGGCGCAGCGCGCCAAGTTGTGGGTAAAGAACTTGCAGCCGCCTCACGTCTTGGTGATGACGGCAACGCCTATCCCACGCACACTGGCAATGACCGTATATGGCGACTTGTCCGTGTCGGTCATCGACGAACTTCCTCCCGGAAGAAAACCTGTCCGCACATTGCATTATACCAAACTGCAAAGGCAGTCTGTCAATCATTTTATCAGCCGGCAGGTGGAGCAGGGACGCCAAGTCTATGTGGTGTACCCGTTGATAGAGGAAAACAAGAAGATGGACCTGGCGGATTTGGAAACAGGTTATCAGATCCTGTGCGAGACGTTCCCTCAATACCGGATATCGGTGGTGCATGGCAGAATGAAACCGCAGGAGAAGGAACTGCAGATGCGCAACTTCGCAGAAGGACGAACCCAGATACTGGTGGCGACCACTGTCATTGAGGTGGGCGTGAATGTACCGAACGCCACCGTTATGATTGTGGAGAACGCCGAACGCTTCGGACTTTCGCAACTGCACCAGTTGCGGGGACGGGTCGGACGGGGGGCGGCGGAGAGTTACTGTCTGTTGCTTACAAACGTGGAACTATCCCGCGACACGCGCAAACGGATGGATATCATGGTGGCGACCAACGATGGCTTCCGTATCGCGGAAGCCGACTTGCAACTCAGAGGACCCGGCGACCTGGAGGGTACGCAGCAGTCAGGACTTCCCTTTGAGTTGAAGATAGCGTCGCTCTCAACCGACGGGCAACTCCTGGAACTGGCACGCTGTGCCGCCAGCGAAATCCTGGACAATGATCCGCAACTGTCCCTCCCTGCCCATTCGGTCTATCTCCGACAACTCAACCGCTTGAAGCCGAGAACGGTGGATTGGAGCGATATTTCATAAACATCTTCCGCTTCTTGTGTCTGCCTCGTGTTTTGAGTTCCTCCTGCAAATTATTGTATTGTCAGAATAAGAAAAAAGCAGTACTTTTGTAGATGTATTCTAACACCTCCGTATTATGATAGAAGAGTCGCATCGCTACAAGGTTTTTTCCGGAAGCAAAGGTCAGCCGTTGGCAGGTCGTATCTGCAAGGAATTGGGTTGCCCGCTCAGCCGGGTGAAAGTGGAACATTTCTCGGACGGGGAATATGCGGCGGAGTTCGAGGACTCCGTGCGAGGACAGTCGGTCTATCTGATTCAGTCCACCTGTCCCAGTGCCGACAATCTGATGGAACTGCTGCTCATGATTGACGCTGCCAAGCGCGCCAGTGCCTACAAAATTATAGCCGTTATCCCCTATTTTGGTTGGGCGAGACAGGACAGAAAGGACAAAGCGAGAGTCTCGATCGGGGCTAAACTGATTGCCGACATGCTGCAAGTGGCAGGTGTGGACCGTGTGATTACCATTGATTTGCACGCCGAGCAGATACAGGGATTCTTCGATGTGCCCGTAGATCACTTGTATGGGTTCAATACGTTTGCCGACTATATCGAGTCGCTGAAGTTGGATCATCTGATTATCGCTTCGCCCGATGAGGGAGGTTCCAAGCGTGCCGCCAAGTTGGCTGCGAAACTGAATGTACCTATGGTGCTTTGTTACAAGCACAGGGAGAAAGCCAACGAGATTGCGGAGATGCGTGTGTTAGGTGATGTGGAGGGCAAGAACGTGGTCATTATTGACGATATTTGCGACACGGCAGGCACACTTATCAGGGCTGCCGACATGATAAAAGAGAAAGGGGCTCTCTCTGTCCGCGCGGTGGTGTCCCATGGAATTATGTCCGGAAACGCCTCGGAAAGGGTAACAAACTCCGCTCTTGAAGAGTTGGTCTTCACTGATTCTCTCCCGTTTGACACGAAGAAATGTCCCAAGGTTCATATTCTGAGTGTCGCAAAGTCATTTGCCGATACCATCCGTGCCATACAGGAGCACCGCAGTATTTCCGAGATTAACCAAATATCCTGACGCTGTCTTTGCGAATGAAAACGGGGAGAAAGTATATCAGTAGTCTTTGTTTAGGGGTAATGTTGCCGTTGTTTGTATGTGCAGGTTGCTATAAAACGGCGACAAAAGACCAACCGGTGGTCTATGCCTTCTCGGGAGATTCGGCTTATCGGCACGTGGAGAAACAACTCTCATTTGGAGCAAGAATACCTCAGAGCGAAGGGCATTACCGCTGTGCCAAATACATTGAAGCCACGCTGCAGAGATATGGTCTCCATGTGAGCATCCAACAGGGCGCAATGCCTGACTATGAGGGGAAGATGACGCCCGTATATAACATCACGGGCAGTTACCTGAAAAGTGACAGTACAGGGCAGAACCGCCCGATACTCTTGTGTGCGCATTGGGATACGCGTCCGTGGACAGACGAAGAAGAACTGTATGAAAACAGGCAATACCCTGTGAACGGTGCCAACGACGGCGCAAGCGGAGTGGGTGTATTGCTCGAGTTGGCACGCATGGTGGCGACCGAATGCCCGAACCGGAACATAGACTTCTTGTTCCTTGATGCCGAGGATATGGGCACACCCCGTTTCTATACAGGCAAGGAAAGAGAGAATACGTGGTGTCTCGGTTCGCAGTTGTGGTCGGAGCAATACCGCAGGGACAAGGCGGAACACACGGACAAAAACTATCAGTATGCCATTTTATTGGACATGGTGGGCGACAAGAATGCCGTGTTCCCCCACGAATACTTCTCATGGCAGTATGCGCAGAGTTACTCCATAAAACTATGGCGTACCGCAGCGAGATTAGGATACAGTCATTTGTTCGTGGATGCCATAGGCAACCCCATAACCGATGATCATTACTATATCAACACCATAGCAGGAATTCCGTGTGTTGACATCATACATTACGATACATATACGGAGACCGGTTTCCCTCCCTATTGGCACACCAGGGGTGACAACTTGGACAATATCAGCCGAGAGACTCTCGAAGCCGTCGGGAAAACGGTACTCAACACAATCTTAAACTAAGGGCTTTATGTTAGAGATAAAAGACTTGCATGCCTCCATCAACGGCAAAGAAATACTCAAAGGTGTCAACCTCACCATACGGGAAGGTGAGGTACACGCCATCATGGGACCGAATGGAGCCGGCAAATCGACTTTGTCGGCAGTGCTTACAGGAAATCCCAACTATCAGGTAACGAAAGGCAGCGTCACGTTTCACGGAAAGGACTTGCTGGCTATGCCGCCGGAACAGCGTGCCAGAGAAGGTCTGTTCCTGTCGTTCCAATATCCTGTGGAAATACCCGGGGTGAGCATGGTAAACTTTCTGCGTACCGCAGTGAGCGAGAAGAGGAAGTATGAAGGAAAGGAACCGCTGTCGGCATCGGCTTTTCTGCGTCTGATGCGGGAGAAACGTGCGGTTGTGGAACTGGACGACCGGTTGGCAAAACGTGCTGTGAACGAGGGTTTCTCCGGCGGCGAAAAGAAGCGTAACGAAATCTTCCAGATGGCAATGCTGGAGCCTTCTCTCAGTATATTGGACGAGACAGACTCGGGTCTTGACATAGACGCATTGCGTATTGTGGCAGAGGGCGTGAACCGCTTGAAAACTCCGGAGAACGCCTACATAGTGATTACACACTACCAGCGTCTGCTGGACTACATTGTGCCGGACTTCGTACATATTCTGGCAGACGGGCGCATTGTGAAAACAGGAGACAAGAGTCTTGCACTGGAACTGGAAGAAAAAGGTTACGCTGACTTACGTTTGTAGAGTTATGAAAGAGATCACCGAAGGTACACATACTCTGCACTTGAAGCGAGGTACAGAGGAGAAACTGCTGCTCCGCGGGGTGGGGATCACTTTGAATGTGGAGCAGGAGTCGGACACCTCTTTAGTTGTCTATTGCGAGGCTACCGCGGGAACGGGCGAGAATCATCTTGATATTCACCAATTCGGGGACAATGCCAGGACGGAACTCCGAGGAAAGGTCGTTCTACAAGGAAAGGACAGCGTTGCCAATTACACGCGCATCACGCATCACGGCACAGGCGGCAAGAGCAATTGTGTTTTCAAGTATGTGCTGGACGGAGAGTCAAAAGGTCTGTTCCTCGGGGAACTGATCATCAAACCTGATGCGCAAAGGACGGAGGCGACACAGACAAACCGCAATATACTGCTTTCGGAACAGGCAAGAATGCAGACCTTGCCCCAATTGGAGATATATGCCGACGATGTCAAGGCATCGCACGGGGCTACCACAGGACAGATGAACGAGGAGGCTATTTTCTATATGCAGCAGCGTTGTATCTCCAGGAAAGAGGCGGAGCAACTCCTGTTGGAGGCATTTTTGAGCGATGTGACCCCGCCAAGAGAGTAACGGCAAACGGGTTACAGGGATGTTTGAACCTTATCCAATGGCAAAAAGAGCATACGGAGAAATCCGTATGCTCTTTTTATGACGTATATAGGGGAAGATCCAGGAGTGATTGTTTTTCAGTTGGTGCGAACCACTGCATACCGTAGCAGTTCTTCCATGGAAGAACGCAAACGTCCCTCCCTGAAGACAGAGAGACAATCCAATCCTGCATTGTAATGCTCCTGCATTTTGCGGTTGGTGTATCCCAACCCGTCGTAACGCAAGACAAAGGATTTTATCTCTTGCAGATCGTCTTCGGAAAGAGGGCGGAGCAGAAGGTTGTGCATATATTGTTTGTCGGCACGCGTGGCACGTTGCATAGAAACAATCAACGGCAGTGTCAGTTTGCCATCCCGTATGTCACCCATGGTAGGTTTTCCGAGTTCTTCCCCCTCACTGTAATCGAAAGCATCGTCTTTCAGTTGGAAACAGATACCGAGATGACGACCATATTCCCGCAAGGCAGTCTGCTGTTTCATTGTGGCTCCCGCGCTCACAGCCCCCACTTCGGCACAAGCCGAGAACAAGGAGGCGGTTTTCAATTCCGTAATCCGCATAGACTCCTCTTCCGAGAGGAATATGTTCTCCCCCGTGTAGTTGAGTTGCATCAACTCTCCCGACGACAGGGAAGATGTGAGTCCTAACACTATGTTCATGATTTGCAGATTACGCAGATTCCCTATAAGTGACATTGCTTTGGAGAGGATATAGTCTCCAGCCAATACCGCTATTTTCTGATTCCAATGTTTCCATACACTTTCCTGCCCTCTCCGCAGGTCGGAACTGTCGATGATGTCGTCGTGGATAAGAGATGCGGTATGCATGAGTTCAAGGGCAACCGCTGCCTGAATGGTTTTGTCATTGATCCCGGCTCCTCCCCTGTTGCATAGTTGTGCAGACAACAATACCAACGTGGGTCGCAGTTGCTTGCCGCGCTTTGCCGTAGCCCATTGCAGGACTTCGCGCAACAAAGTGTTTTCGGTAAGCAGAGCATGCGCAAAGGCATCTTCAAACGTCCGAAAATCCATTGCAACGGGGCGTACTATGTCTTCGAGGTTAATCATAAAGCGGTCGCAAAAGTACTATTTTTTTCCAAACTTGGCAAGCGTGGAAATGAAGACCTCCATTATTTGCGATCTGACGGTTCAGACCTCCGAAAACTCCTCCAAAGAAGGGGTTAATATCCCCATTATCCAATTTTGTTGCTTTCTCATTCAGGTCTCGACGAGGGGTGCTTGAGACCGGCTTGAGGGGTCGTATGGATTTTGTGCTGGTGCAGTAAGACCCTGTATAGTCTATGCAAACGTAAAGCGTTTGCATAGTTGGTGATAAAGTAGTACCTTTGCAAGTAGTTATGTTTAGATCAAATTTTATTATCTCAATGAAACGTACGATTTATTTTCTCGGTATTCTTTTTGCAGTTACGATTCTGTTATCAGCTGGTAAAAAGCCTTTACTTCTGTATATGGTGGGTGACAGTACGATGGCAGACCGCGCCGACACGACAATTACTCCTGAAAGAGGTTGGGGTCAAGTGTTGCCGACTTTTTTAGATGAAGGTGTGGTAGTAAAGAACTATGCGATGAACGGAAGAAGTACCCGTTCTTTCATAGAGGAGGGTCGTTGGAAAGAGGTGGTGTCTCAGTTGCACCGCGGTGATGTGGTGATTATACAATTCGGTCATAACGATACGAAGCAGAGTGACAAGAGACGATATACATCCATAGAAGATTATCAAACGAATTTGAGCAAAATGGTTCAGGAGGCTCGCAAGAAAGGGGCAAAACCGATATTGTGTACTCCTATCGCCCGCCGGTATTTCTCAAAAGAAACGGGTGAGTTGGTTAACCGTCACGGCGGTTATGTGGAGGCTGCCCGTCAGGTGGCAAAGGCCGAGAAGGTGCCATTGCTTGATATGAACGAGATGACTTCTGAATGGCTCCGAAGAGAGGGAGACAGTGCTTCCATACGTTATTTCTGTCATATGCCAGCGGGTGTGTACAAAAAGTATCCTGAAGGAAAGAAGGACAATACGCATCTGTCGGAGGCTGGTGCCATCGAGGTGGCAAGAATGGCTGCCGAGGACATAAAGAACCAGAATATAAAAGGTTTGGGAAATCACGTTGTTTTATCAAGAGAAGGAATACTTTACACATCGCCTGTGGCACCCTTGCAGAGCGGGAAATAGTGCAGGAAGTCGGTTGGGAGTCAAGATTATTCAGAGGCAACTATATGAAAAGAACAGCGGTCTTGAGTGCATTGTGTATGTTTGCGGCCGGTGCAGTGATTGCACAGGTGGAGAATGTCCCTTTCGGTGATTTTGAACATTGGACGGTGCGTTATATCAAAGAGTCCGGAATAATAGGCGGTCAGACAAAATGTCTGTATGCCATAGGAGAGGCCGATACTATAAGGAAGAATATTCCTTTTTACTATGAAGGTGTTTATGCAGATGGGCATAATCCCTGGAGCGTGAGCAATGCTTATGTAAAGGTGAGCGGCATAGAGAAAGGGAGCGGTACGACCATTCCCGAGCGCAGGGGTAACGGTGTATGCTGCCGCATGGATGCCAAATTGGAAGAGGTGGTGGTTTTCGGTTTTATAGACATAAAGGTGCTTGTGAACGGTACGATTTTCACGGGTAAGACCATAGAACCTATCCGCTCCGCCAAAGATCCCTATTCCAATATCGATTTCGGTGTGCCATTCACCCGCAAGCCGCAAGCCCTGATGGTGGACTACAAGGCTATTATTTCGGATGAAGAGACAGTGACATACGCCAAGGGATTCGGCAAGCCCAAAAAAATCAAAGGGCATGACGAAGCCGAGATGTATGTTCTTTTGCAAAAGCGTTGGGAAGACAACGATGGCAATATCCATGCGTTGCGTGTCGGCACAGCAGCCTACAGAGTGACCAGGACGCAAAGCACGTGGGTGAATAATTTTGAAGTGCCGGTGTATTACGGAGATATTAGCGGTGAGCCATATTTCAAGGAATATATGGGTCTTAACAAGCCATACAGAGCGATGAATTCAAAGGGGAAGATTGTTCCTATCCGTGAAGACGGTTGGGGGACGGAGCAGGATCAGCCGACCCATATAATCATTGTACTGACTTCGGGTTGCCATGAGGCTTTTGTGGGGCATGAAGGCAATTCGTTCTGGGTGGATAATGTGCGCTTAAAGTTCTGACAGTTGTAGAGCAATGCAGAGTTATATTCTTCTTGGCATATTGGTATCGGTTACCCTATTTGAATTGATTTATTATTGGGTTTATTTGGATGCTGTAAACAGACGTGTGCGTAAACTGAAAGAGCAACCTGCAGAGCAGAAAGATGTGCTGCCGATGGTGTCGGTTGTTATCAGTGCGCGAAATGAGTCAGAGAATCTCCGTTTGTTTCTGCATAGGGTTTTGACGCAGGATTATCCTAATTATGAAGTGATTGTGGTGGACGATGAGAGTGAGGACGATACCCGTTTGGTAATAGAGCAGTACCAACAACAATATCATCATTTGCGTTCTACATTTGTGCCTCACAATGTAAGGATTCGTTCTTCGAAGAAGTTGGCTCTTACGCTGGCGGCAAAGGCCGCGAAGGGCGAGTATCTGCTATTGACAGATGCGGACTGCGTTCCAGACGGGGAGCAGTGGATTCGTGGAATGGTGAGAGAGTTTACTTCCGGAACGGAGGTGGTGCTCGGATTCGGCGCATACATGGAGAAAAAGACTCTGCTGAACCGATTGATACAATATGACACATTGTTCAATGGTTTACAGTATATGGGTATGGCCTTGATGGGTCATCCGTATATGGGTGTCGGTCGCAATTTGGCATATAGCAAAGAGTTGTTTTTTAGGCAGAACGGCTTTGCGGGTCTGTTGGGATTGCGTGCTGGAGATGATGATTTGTTTGTCAACAAGGTGTCGAACAGGTGGAATACGAGGGTTGCCGTGTCGAAAGAAAGTATAACTTGGTCGGTTCCGAAGGAGACCTTTAGAGAGTGGCTGCAACAAAAGCGGCGGCACTTGAGTGTATCTCCCAACTATGCCCGACGTACAAAATGTCTTTTGGTGACGGAACCTATGATGAGAGGATTGTTTTATCTGATATTGGTGTTGATTTGCCTGCAACCCTGTTGGTGGCTTTGGTGTGTTGCAGGAGGTTGTTTTCTGCTGCGGCTGCTGACTCAGATACTGGTGATGAACAGGGCCGCACATCATTTCTCTCTCAAAGGTTTTGGTCCGGCATTTGTCTTGTTTGATATATATCTGCCGATCAATAATCTGCTATTGATGTTGCTCAATGCAATGAACAAAAAGAAACTACAACAATGGTAAATGATATGGAAGAAAATCAGATGCAAATAAACCTCCCTCCCGAAGTGGCGGGCGGTGTGTATTCAAATCTTGCGATTATTGCTCATTCGCCGAGCGAGTTCGTAATAGACTTTGTAAGTGTGATGCCCCAAGTGAAACCCGCCCAGGTAAGGTCGCGTGTTATTCTGACTCCCGAGAACACAAAGAAACTGCTGCTCGCCTTGCAGGACAATATCCGCAAATATGAACAGCAGTTCGGCAAGATAGATATAAATCCGAATTTTCCCTCCAACACGGCCCCCATGTCGTTTGGTGGCGGTGAGGCATAATGGATTGATACTTAGTTTGTCGCGGTCAAGAAATTGCCGTCTTTATCGAAGGAAAGTTTAGCGTTGTTGCTTAGTCGGACGTATTGTTTTTTCCCTTTCAGGTGATATTCAATGATTCTATTTCCTTGATAATTGGCATTGACATAGTCGGCAATTACCTGCGGGATGACATTTTCATCAGCTGTATTTCGGGTGAATTCGATTCGTTGGAACTCGCCTTTGCCATTGAAATCAATGGTTGTGGCATCGAAAAGACAGATTTGGTAGTCGGTTTTGAAAGTGCTTTTCTCGCAGAAAATGACGCGAACGTCTTTCTCTTGGAAATGGCTGTTGATGAATTGTTGCGTCGGTTCCGGCAATTGCGAGAACGGAATGAGTTCGTTGGAAGAACCGCATGAACTAACCGACAAGGCGATCATTGCTGCCACGGAAAGAGTTAGATAGTGTTTCATAATGATATAAGATTATTAAGGTTGATGTCGGCGGCTAAGTTATGAATAATTTTGCAGATTCACAAATTATTTCTATCTTTGCGATAGTGTAGTGCAATAATAACAATAAAAATCATAGACCTATGAAAACATTTCCAGCATCTCAGCTGATTATCAATGCAGATGGCAGTGCCTTCCATCTGCATATTCGTCCGGAACATTTGGCAGATAAAATTATTCTTGTGGGCGACCAGGACAGGGTGAATATGGTGGCTTCTTACTTTGACGAAGGCAGTGAGGAGTGCAATATCCAATCGAGAGAGTTTCACACCATTACGGGCAGATACAAGGGTAAACGAATTTCTTGTGTTTCGACCGGCATAGGTACGGATAATATTGACATTGTACTGAATGAACTGGATGCTCTTGCCAATATAGATTTTGAGACCCGTGAAGAGAAGTCGGTGAAAAAACAACTGGAGATAGTGCGTGTGGGTACTTGCGGCGCGATGCAGGATGATATTCCGTTGGGCAGTTTCTTAGTCTCGGAGAAAAGTATCGGTTTTGACGGTGTATTGGCTTTTTATGAGGGTCGTGACAGAATTTCGGACTTGGGTTTTGAGAAAGCATTGGTAGAGGCTATTCATTACCCGCAGAAGGCAGCGGTTCCATACGTGGTGAAGGCTGATGAAGAGTTGGTAAACCGCATTGCGGGAGATGATATGTTGCGCGGATGCACTATCGCAGCTAACGGATTCTATGGTCCTCAGGGACGTGTACTGCGTTGTAATATAGCGGTTGAAGATATCAACGAGCGTATTACGGCGTTCCGTTATCAAGGGCAACGAATCAATAATTATGAAATGGAAGGTTCTGCCATAGCCGGCTTGTCGCTGCTGATGGGGCATAAAGCAATGACTGTTTGCTGTGTGATTGCCCAACGCAAAGTAGAGGCTGCCAATACAGATTATAAACCGCGCGTTCGGAAACTTATAGAGAAAGTATTAGAGAGATTATAAAAGACAATCATGAAAAAAATGATAGTATGCGGTATAGCCGCACTGACATTGCTTTCCTGTCATAAGGAAACTCAGAAATTTACGTACACCGTGGACAGATTTTATGATTTGGAGATATTACGCTACCAAGTTCCGGAGTTGGAGGAACTGAGTCTTCAGCAAAAAGAGTTGCTCTATTATCTTACGGAGGCTGCATTGCATGGACGGGATATACTCTATGACCAGAACTGCAAATATAATCTTTGCATCCGCCGCACATTGGAAGCATTGTATGAGTATTATCCTGACAAAGAAGACGAGCAGTTCTTGCTGATGGAGAAATACCTGAAGAGGGTGTGGTTCTCAAATGGCATACATCACCATTACAGTGAGGATAAATTTTTACCGGAGTTTACTGAAGCATGGTTTGTACAAGCCTTGAAGTATATTCCGGAAAATGTATCCGCTACGTTGGTAGATGGTAAGCATATCGGTTCTTTGACTGATTTGGTACCTATTATGTTTGATCCTGCTATTCTTCCGAAAAGAACCAACCAAGCAGCAGGAGTCGATTTGATATTGACTTCCGCCAATAATTATTATGACGGGGTAACGCAGGCTGAGGCAGAAGCGTATTATGAGGAACATAAAGACACCAGTGCTGAGCCGATGAGTGTTGGATTGAATGCCAAATTAGTCAAGCGCAACGGTGTTGTGCAGGAAGAAGTGTATAAGGTGGGAGGTCTGTATACTGAAGCATTGGAACCTATTGTGTATTGGTTGGAGAAAGCAAAAGGTTTTGCTGAGACTCCTCAGCAGCAACTTGTTATAGACAATCTGATAGAATTCTATGAGACAGGAGATTTGCATCTGTTCAATGACTACTGTATAGCCTGGGTGAGAGAATTGGATGCAAGAGTGGATTTTGTCAACGGCTTTACAGAGACTTATGGAGATCCTCTGGGCGTGACGGCATCATGGGAGTCGCTGGTTAATTTCAAAGACTTGGAAGCCACAGAACGAACGGAAAAGATTTCCAAGAATGCCCAATGGTTTGAAGATAACTCTCCAACGGCTAAGGAGTATAAAAAAGAAGAGGTGAAAGGTGTAACGGCCAAGGTAATCAATGCCGCTATTTTAGCAGGCGATTGTTATCCTGCCACCCCCATTGGAATCAATTTGCCAAATGCTAATTGGATACGGAAAGAATACGGCTCAAAATCTGTGACAATCGCCAACATTACGGATGCATATAATCAAGCCTCGTTGGGTAATGGGTTCAATGAAGAATTTATGTATTCGGAAGAAGAGGTGAAATTGGTCAAACAGTATGGCGCATTGACGGACAACCTGCATACCGATTTGCATGAATGTCTTGGGCACGGATCGGGGAAATTGTTGCAAGGAGTGAGCAAAGATGCCTTGAAAGAGCATGCATCTACGATAGAGGAGGCTCGTGCCGACTTGTTCGGATTATATTTTATTGCTGATCCGAAGTTGGTAGAACTTGGCTTGTTGCCAAACAATGAGGCATACAAGGCTGAGTATTACCGCCAAATGATGAATGGTGCGATGACGCAATTGGTGCGTATAGAATTCGGTAAGGACATAGAAGAGGCGCACATGCGTAATCGGCAACTGATTGCCAACTGGGTGCTTCGGCATGTGAATGTAGAGAATCCTGAGGTGGAATTGGTGAAGAAAGACGGTAAAACCTATCTGCGTGTGAATGATTATGAGGGTCTTCGCCGCTTGTATGGGCAGTTGCTCGCAATCATACAAGAGATAACATCTACGGGAAATTATGCTGCTGCGGCACAGATAGTGGAAGACTATGCTGTGAAAGTTGATCCCGAACTTCATGAAGAGATGCTGCAACGCTATGCTCGTCTTGATTTGGCACCCTACAAAGGCTTTGTCAATCCTGTCTATACGCCTGTCTATGAGCAGAATGGAAAGATGACCGATTTGCATATTTCTTACGATGAAGGATATGTGGAGCAACATCTTCGCTATTCGAAAGACTATTCTCATCTGCCAACATGGAATGATTGACAAGTGTGTACATCGTAGATTTGCCCATATCAAAGAGCATTGCTAATCGTCTCCTCGTAAGGTCTGCCTTGCGGGGAGATATGTTTCCCGAACTGCCTGCGAGTAATCTTCCTGAAGATGTCTTGCTGCTGTACAAGATATTGACTGATAATCAGAGTAGTATCAATGTAGGCAATTGTGGCACTGCCATGCGTTTTCTCACGGCATATTATGCACAGAAAGAAGGGAAAACTGTACAGATTGATGGCAATGAGCGTATGCGCAAACGCCCGATAGGAACCTTGGTTGAAGCGTTGCGTAAGATGGGAGCCGATATTGACTATCTGGGTGAAGACGGTTACCCGCCATTGTGCATCTGCGGTCGAAAGTTGCATGGTGTATCATTGGAAATCCCTCATACAGAGAGTACACAGTTTATCTCAGCCCTGTTGTTGATAAAAGATTATATCGATGGCGAACTTCAATTAAAGACGGATATGACTTCTCCGTATATTGCAATGACTGAACATATATTGTCCTCGCCTTCAGTCTCTTTGGAGCGCGATTGGTCCTCAGCGGCATTTTGGTATGAGTATGTCGCATTGCATACCGATGCAACCATCCTCCTGAAGAAACTCACTAAATCAACGATACAAGGAGATGTCGTGGTCTCCGAGTTGTTCAAATCTTTTGGAGTGAATACTTCGGAGGTTGAAGATGGTATCTTACTTTCAAAAAACAATCAGACACAGATAAAAGACACCTTGACGATCGACTTCTCCGATTGTCCCGACCTCTATCCTGCCGTCTATCTGACAGCACTCCGCCTGGGAGTGAAGTTGCATTGTTTGGGTACGGAACGTTTGGCATACAAAGAGTCTGATCGTTTGACGGCTTTTGATAACTTGACAAAAGATACAGGCTATCATCCCTCTTTTCACGACCATCGCATAGCAATGGCTCTCTTGATGGCTGATTTCGAAACAGATGACCTCGCCTGTATTGCTAAGTCTTATCCGGATTTTGTAAAGCAATGGAGAGAATGTCGGAGAAAATAGATCTTACTCTCGTTATCCCTTTTCGTAACATTTCCAATCGGGAAATCCCGTTGGTCAAATGTATGCCTGCTTCAGTAAGAAACGGACAAATATCGGTGCTTTTGGTGGATGACCATTCTGCCGATGGATCTTCGCTTCGTCTGAAAAAACTTTTTAGAATCTATCATAACGTGCAAATTTTGCATTCAACCTACCCGCAGGGCAAAAAATACGCACTTCGTTATGGTATAGAACGGGCTTCCGCTTCCTATGTTTGGCTGAGTGATATAGATGTCTTGTTGCCTGATTCCCCTTGTTGTGGAGTGTCTCTCCGAACGGACCTTTATATTCTTCCACTTCAGATGCGCGAACAGTCTGGTTTGCTCTGTCGGTTGCAACATGTTGAGTATGTCGCAATACAAACTCTCACTATGCTTGCCGCCGTACATCATCATCCTGTAATGTGTTCCGGAGCCGGTTTGTTGGTTCGTAGAGAGTGCTGGTTGGATTCTTTTCCCGATTTGCACCCCGAACTTCCTTCCGGCGATGATATGTTTTTGCTGCAGGCGTTCAAACGCAGGAATCTGCGTATTGCTCCTCTTTGGAACAACGACTCTGCGGCTGTTGTCTTTCCTGAAACAACATGGAAAGGTTTGCTCCGTCAGCGTATGCGTTGGGCTGGGAAAGCCTTTGCTTACACTGATACTGATATCCTTGTTTGTGGGGCTTGGGTCGTTCTGTCCAACCTCCTTGCTTTGTGCCCGCCGTTCTTTCTTTTGAAATATATAGCCGACGTATGCCTTGTTTGCTACGGAAAACGGCATTATAGATTTGCACAGAAGGCTGTCCTGTGGAATGCTTTTCTTCTCTCTCTGGTCTATCCTTGGTATGTCTTGTGTTCGCTGTTGGGAGGATTGGTGCGCAGAAACAAATGGTGAAATAGGCGGAATACACAAACCAAACCCTCCTCTATGAATCTCTTGGAAGAGATTATAAAGGAGGGGAGTTTTATGTCCTGTAAAATGGGGTTGCGTTTACTCGGCGTTGTTGTTTTCGGGGAGTGCTACGGGAGCATCTTCTCCGAAGCCTTGAACAGGAGTGGCAGCCTCGGCAGCCTCTTGCGCTTGCTCCGAAATAGCGGAACGGTTTTCATCTGCAATCTTCGCTCCTTTGTGTGCCCCTACAGCGAAAACAGAGAGCAATGCAATGATTGCAATAAGTGTCCATGTGGCTTTCTCCAGAAAATCGGTCGTCTTTCTTACGCCCATAACCTGGTTGCCGCTTCCAAAACCTGCTGCCAAACCTCCCCCTTTCGAGTTCTGTACCAAAACCAAAAGAGTCAGCAGAATGGCTGCAATAACGATAAGAATAGTAAGCAGAATATACATATATCTTCAGTATTTGATTTTTATCTTCCGTGTCCCTCCTCTTGTAAGGCTATTGCCTTTTCAAGGAACGCTATTTGGTCTGCAAAGTAACTACTTTTTTTTGGATTGTGCAAGTTCAACGCCCGTAATATTTCCAATGCTGTCCGATAGTCACGCTTTTGTATACACTGGCGGGCATTTTCTTCCGTCAGAATAGGTTTCTCATCAATTGATCCCGCTTGGGAGAAGGTCTCAACAGATGCCGCTTTCTTTCCCCGGGGGGTGATATAAGCCAATCGTGCCTGCTGGAATTTGAGGGCGAGGTCATGAAACGACTGTCCCGTTTCGTCTGCTTTCTCCTGTAGTTGTTTCACGAATGAGAAATAATCCCCGTAGGCGGAGTCTGCCTGACGGATTATCTCCTTGGGGTGGAGCAGAAAATATAATTGTTCGTTGCTGTGGGCATAAAGTACCGCACGATGCAGGTGAGACGCATAGTTCGTGTCGTGGGAACGATGCAGAGCCTTTAGCAGAAGAACCTGTGCACTGCTGCAATAGGGTGCATACCGCAACATCGCTTTCAAGTCATCTATGGCACTTTCGTCCACACTTTCAGGACTTTCCAATAATAAAAGATAGTCTTCTATCGTCATGGCTCTACCATTTCGCAACCGTATCGTTGTAGATGTTTTCCGATATTTCCTGAATCATGGTGGCACACAGTTCGTCTTGCACGTCGTTCAGCATTCGCGACGAGTCAAACGTCTGGAAAGCGGAATAAGTGCGCTCGAAACTCTCCTCGGGATTGGTGTTGTTTGTGAACCTCACTCTCACGGTCATGGTCAATTTGGTTTCCGCCGAATACGAATCGGCGGAAATAGCCAATGGGGTCAACTGATAATCCGTTATCTCGCCTTCCAACTCCAGGTCTCCGCCTTTCCGTAGTATCTGCAGTCGGGTCTGTTTGGTGAAGATGTCCCGTATGCCTTCCGTCAGATCGCTGGCAAGGGTCGGGTTCACCAGGGCAGATTGATTCGGAAAATCGGCTATGGAGATCGAATGGGTCTTGGTGTAGTCTATGCTCGCTCCGTTGAATTTGTAAGTCACGGTACACCCCTGGAGCAATAGACACAAGGCAAAAACAGCAGATTGCAGCGCAAGAAGAAAACAGCGGTTCCCGATCATAGATTATACTCTTTTATTTTTCTGTACAACGTTCTTTCCGACATCCCTATCTCTCTGCATGCAGCCTTTCGGCTGCCGTTGTTGTGTTGTAGGGCTTTCCGGATGGTTTCCTTTTCCACTTGCTGCATGGGAGTAAGGTTCTCGTCTTCTATGCTTACCTCCTCCGCTTGTTGGTATTGCTCATTGTTGATGGCGTGCCCCGATGTGCGTAGTATAGGAGTCCCCTCTTTGGGGGCTTCTTGCACATGGGCGTTCTGTGATGAAGCGACAACATTGGTATTGCCTTGTGTCAAACCCGAAACCACTTGTTTCAGATCGTCAAGTTCTTTCTTCATGTCAAAAAGAACTTTGTATAATATCTCTCTCTCTGCCGCAAAGTTACCGCTTCCGCTTGAGGATTGTTTCAGCATGGGGGACCTCCCTATTTCTTCTTGCGGAAGATAAAGCCTCAGAATATCGGAGGTGATCTCCCTGCGCTGTTCTAATACGCATATCTGTTCGGCGATATTTTTCAACTGACGTATATTACCGCGGAAATAGTAACTCTTCAAAAGTTCCTTCGCATCTTCCGTAAGACGCAAAGGGGGCATACGATAGCGCTCCGTACAGTCTGCCGCGAATTTGCGGAACAGAAGAGGTATGTCGTCTTTCCTTTCGCGTAGGGCGGGTACTTGTATGCTGATGGTCGAAAGACGGTAAAACAGATCCTCTCGGAACCGTCCAGAAGAGATGGCATCCTGCATATTAAGATTGGTGGCACCTACCACGCGCACATCGGTCTTCTGAGGTTGCGACGACCCTACTCGGATAAACTCGCCCGTTTCCAAGACTCGGAGCAGGCGCACCTGCGTCTCCAAGGGCAGTTCACCTACCTCATCCAGAAAAATCGTACCGCCGTTTGCCTCTTCAAAGTAACCCTTGTGATCGTTCACGGCTCCCGTAAACGCACCTTTCACATGTCCGAACAGTTCACTGTCAATCGTCCCGTTCGGGATGGCACCGCAGTTGATCGCAATGTAGGGCTGGTGCTTGCGCGTGCTGTACTGATGAACTATTTTCGGAAAATGTTCTTTGCCGACACCGCTCTCGCCCGTAACGAGAATCGAATAGTCGGTCGGGGCTACCTGATAGGCGCGTTCAATGGCTCTGTTCAGTCCTTCGGCATTTCCTATAATGCCGAAGCGTTGTTTTATCTCTTGCAGTTTGTCAGGTGATAGCATAGCCGGTACTAATCTTGTCAAAAATCAATGTTAACAGCGCAAAGGTAGTAAAAAAAAACGAATAACGATGTAAATACGTAAATCAGAGAATCTGGGATTCCTTCTTGATGAATTTGTAAATGTCCGATTGCAATGAATGAAACATCGCTCTGAATTCTTTTTCGGATTCATGGTAAGTCCTTTGTGGAAAAGAAAAACGATACGGATTTTAGCCGGTGGATGTAAACACCGTTATGTCTCGGTGATGATTGCTCTCCCGAAACCCGAAAAGCCTTGCAGAATGAATCTACGACCCCTCAAGCCGACCTGAAGCACCCCTGGACGGGACATCAAAGGAAGGTCAATGAAGCAAAATCGTACATTGTAAATGGTTCAATCGTAAATGATATGCCTCCTCATTGATAGACAACCTTATTTGCCTCATTCGGCTCATTTGTCCAATTTGTCTTATGGGGGCAATCTTGCTCAATCCTTCCGTAGAACCTCTCGAACCTTTCGGTTAACTCGAACGTCTATAATAAATTACTTGTAGCCATTCAACGAAGAAACCTGCTAATACTTGCAGATAATCCCGTGTTTGGAAATGCGCAGCATCGCGCCGAACTGGTTGCCGAATTGGGTGCCGAAGTCTGCGGCAAGAGAGAGAGACATCTCGATACCCCACGCTTTTTCAAAACGTTTGCTTACTTCCAGCAGCACGGCGGTGTTGTCCGATGATAAAGGATAATTGTACCGGCCGTAATTGCGGGTATAGGATGCAATGAAACGGTACTTCCAACCATAGATGTCTCCTGTTAAACCTGTAAAATGAGTCTTTACTCGGTTGTTGAGGGTCTGGGTTGAACCGTCCTGGTTGTATATCGGGCTGGTAATATAGGGCGTACCGATTGTCCTTCCGAAATAGTTCCACCCGTTTTGGTAGATTCCGTTGCAGAAGTAGTTGTCGTTGCCGCCATATACAAAACCGTCGCGGTCATGGTAGGGACCCGACTGGTCGGTCGTGTTGAGAAACTCGTAGGTGAATCCGTTGATGAAAGGCCACGCACTTTGTGAGATGTTCAGCCCCCATAGACCGTCTGTCCGGTTCATTGTTTGCGAAAGAAAACGGACAGGACCGTCTTCAAAGATATTCTGCCAGTAGACTGTGGCTTTCCAACACTCTCCTTTCAGGTCAACCGACAGGATTTGCCAGCCGATGTGGTTGCCTTGCGCATTGAGTCGGTCGTTTGCCATGCTCCCACCTGATTTGGCGAATACGGCATTCTTGAAGGAACGCCAATCATTGCCTAAGTCTCCGTAAGTCGGAGAATAACCTCCCCATTGAGCCGCATGATGAAATTCGTAGGATACGTTGATGGGAAGATTGCCTAATAGTCTTGCACCGGCGAAAACATGGTGCAGATAACTCTTGCTCACAAACACATTGTCCGCAAACCAACCGTGCGTTATGCCGCCCTTTACTTCCACAAATCCGTACAATCCGGGAAAGGCGGTATAGCGGTCTATGCCTACCGTTACATGGGGAATAGGGTGGGCATTGGTGGAAAATAGCATGCCTCCCGTCGAGAGTTCCGGGTTCTGGGGACCTAAGATGTAGGGAGTTATACCTGCCGTTATGTCAAATATGTATAGCCGGACATGCCCGTAGAGTTGGTTGAAATAGCAGGTCATCGAGCGGTTGTCAATCCGTCCCGACCAAGCAAGTGCGAAATCATAGTCAAACCAGCGGTGTGGACGGGTCGGCTGCTTGCCTAAACAGACCGACACATTGCCGGAGTATTGTTCCGCGGATATATCTCCGTTGCGGTTCGATTGTAATAAGAACGGGGCGTACTTTCCCGTAGATGCCAGTCCCGACAGCCCGACTTCGTAACAGAGCGTATCTTGTTCCGTATCAGGCTCTGCCATCGGCAACGGCCAAAAATCCCAAGCCTTTGCAGACCAACTGCTGCAGAGAAGAAGTAATATAAAAAATGTTTTACTCTTCAATCCGGTACAAATTGTTGACGATGGTTCCGTTCTGTGTCTCGCCTCCGCCTGTATAGACGGTGTTCCCTATGGTGAAGGCTATCGGTTCTATCACACCGCCGCAAGGAAGCGCACTGCAATAGTCCCAACTGCCTGAAGCAACCGAATAACGCATGATATTGTCATAAAAATGCAATGTCGTCAGCGTTCCGCCAAACCGTTGACCGCCGAATACGTAAACATATTCGGCATTGCCCGTCGCTCCTGCGCTGTCGCGACCTTTCCCTGGTAACGGAGATAAACGTACAAAACGTTTTTGCAAAGGAAGATACTCAAACCATTGGCTGGTGCTTTCTGTGGTAAAACCCGTCCCCGTGAAGTGGCGTCCGCCGGCAGTCGTGCCGACAGGCGAAAATACTGCCGTCGGTATGCCGAGGCGGGATATATTCTGTTCTTCCCAAATGGAATCTTTTATGGAGTAGGAGAACATCCGGCGACTGTGCAGACCGGCATAACCGAAACCCGTATAGATATGGTCGGAGTCGCTGAAGCAGATACAACCGTTCGTCTCATTCGTGATGTAATCGGGAAGCCGCTTCCATTCTCCCGTACTTGGAATATACTGCCAGAAATCTTGCAGGTAGCATGAATCGGTATATACCTTTTCCCCGCTGAATCCCAAACCGATATAGACGGTGTCACGTACAACGGCGGCGATGGCATTCACTCGTGGTTTCAGAGGGGTTCTCCCTAATTCTTCCCATGTATTGCTCTCAGGGTCGAACCGGCACAAGGTGTTCAGGCTGATGTTCCCCGTAGTTCGTCCTCCGAATACGTAGGCTTTCCCGTCGCAGACGAATGCGGTCGCTGCAGCGCGCCCCTCTGGCATACCGCTACACTCCGTGATCGTTACCTGCTCAATAATGGTGTTGTTGCATGCACAGAGAATAAGTAAGGGTAATATGCGCAACCAATGTTTCAAATGGCGTCCTCTGCTTTGGTCTTCTTCTTCAACTCGAAATCACGGCCTAAATAATTTTTTCTCACGGTCGGATTGGCTGCCAGTTCTTCGGGCGTGCCGTGGAAAAGAATCTTTCCTTCAAAGAGCAGATAGGCTCGGTCGGTTATCATCAGAGTCTCGTCCACATTGTGGTCTGTAATGAGGATACCGATGTTCTTGTCTTTCAGTCGCCACACCACGTCCTGTATCTCCTGCACGGCAATCGGATCCACACCCGCAAAAGGCTCGTCCAGCATCACGAAGCGGGGTTCTATGGCAAGACAACGGGCTATTTCCGTACGGCGCCGCTCTCCGCCCGAGAGACGGTCGCCAAGATTCTTGCGTACGTGCGCAAGGTTGAACTCCTTGATCAACTGCTCCAACTTCTCATGCTGGTACTCCTTCGTGAAGTTGGTCATTTCCAATACCGCCTTGATGTTGTCTTCCACGGACAGTTTGCGAAAGACGCTCGCTTCCTGGGGAAGATAACCGATACCGCATTTCGCCCTCTTGTACATAGGATAATTGGTAATGTCTTTGCCGCCGAGGAAAATACGTCCCTCATTGGGCGTAATCAGACCCGTGGTCATATAGAACGTCGTCGTCTTTCCTGCTCCGTTCGGACCCAGCAATCCCACAATCTCCCCTTGGTGCAATTCTATGGAAACGTCGTTTACAACGGTACGCTTGCCATATTTCTTCACTAAGTGTTCGGTGCGTAGTATAAGGTTCTCTTCCATGATTAGCCTATTCTTGTATATCTACTTCCACAGGACAATGATCCGAATGGACGGCGTCCGAGAGAATACTTGCCCCCGTCAGACGCTTGCGCAGAGGTTCTGATACCCAGTGGTAGTCAATCCTCCAACCCGCATTGCGTGACCGTGAGGCGAAACGGTAACTCCACCACGAGTATTTCTCCGCAGACTTGTCAAACTCCCGGAACGAGTCAATCATGCCGGATGCTTGCAATCGGTCAAGCCATTTGCGCTCCTCGGGCAAAAATCCAGACACGCCCGCTTGCCGCTCGGGATGGTTGATGTCTATCGGCTTGTGACATATATTGTAGTCTCCGCACACAACAACGTTCTCCCGTTCTTTCCGCAAGTTCTCTATGTACCGCAGAAAATCTTCCAGAAACGCCATCTTGTAAGCCTGCCGTTCTCCGCCCGTGGTGCCGGAAGGAACATATACGCATACGATGGTTATGTCGCCGAAGTCCGCACGTAGCACTCGCCCCTCTGCGTCATATTTGGGTATTCCCATTCCTGCAACCACACGGTCTGCTTCTTTCTTGGAGAAGATGCCCACGCCGCTGTACCCTTTCTTCTCTGCCGAATGTAAATAGACGTGGTATCCCAATGCGGCAAAGGCCTCCGTATCAATCTGGTCGGGCTGGGCCTTGCTCTCCTGTATGCACAGCACATCGGGATTCGCAGCCTGCAACCACTCCGGAAAACCTTTTCCTATGGCTGCACGTATGCCGTTCACGTTGTAGGAGATAATCTTCATCGTACCACTACCTTCCTTGTCCGTTTGTTGGTGCATACCACATAGTAGCCTGCAGGAAGTGCTGTTATCTGTGTGGTACCTTGTGGCTGACCTGACAGGTTGTAGATGACAATCACCTGTTCCTCATCATCTGCAACGTTCTTGGTGGCAAGCCCTAACGAGTCGCCGCCGCCCATGAAATCGAATACAATAAGGCTGTCCTTGCCGTCAACGGCAATCTCCTTGATGTTGGTTATCTCATAACCTGTGTAGGGCGTGAAGTAAGTACTGCCTTGTGGAAACAAATCCGACTTCTTGCCGTTGGAACCTTCAGGGGCTCTCCCGTTTGCTTCAATCAAATCAATGCGCTGGTTGTCGGCATCGTCGTTCGGTGTATTGTTGTACCAGGCTGTATAGTTATAGTTTATCTTCGTAATCATCAGCCCGTGCCATGGGAGGAACGTGTCGTAACCCCTGCGCTGACGGTTCTCCAAGAGGTAGAACTCGTTCGGAATAGGGTCGTTCCCGATGAGGTTATGCTCTCCCGTTGAGGTGATGATGCACGCTTGGCGGGTGTCATTGATGTTGCTCATCGTTACGATAGCGGGCTTGTTCAGCACAATAGGCGTAAGCCAGCCGAGGAAAAATCGTTCGTAGGCTGAGTAAGCGGGAGGAGTACGCCCGTCGTTGTTGTATGCCCCGTGATCCATTATATCCCACGACCCCAAGGTCTTGTGGTTGGATTCGTAGTCGGTACAGTACATATCGGGCAACCCCAGCACATGACCGAACTCATGGCAGAATGTGCCGATGCCCGCACGGTCTTTGCTTGAGAACGAAAGTTCGGAAGAACATGCGTACGCACTGATCTTCTTGCCGTCAAGCGTAAGGCTCACCCAGTTGTCCAGGTTGGAATAGTGAGGCCATATCTCGTCCTCGTTGGAACTCTCTGCTTCATTGTATCCCGCATAATAGATGAACACAAAATCTACTATCCCGTCGTTGTTGTTGTCATATTGGGAAAAGTCCGCGCCTGCCTCGTGTGCCAACTCGCAAGCCTCCTGCACGAAGTAACGGAGGTTCATATCCGAGCCGCTCCTGCCGTTTTTGCCATAGTAAGCCATACCGTTGCTCAGTGTGACGGGACCTACAACATCAAACTGCGGGGTGTATTGCCCGAATGACTGGGCATGGAAATAATCTCTGACGGAACCTGATGCATGTTCGTACGTATAGTCCGGTTCGTTGAACATCGCACTCATGGCTTCTTTCGTGTTTTCCGGTTGGAACGTCAGGTCGTTGAAATTGACAAGTATAACCAAGCCGCGCGGAGCAATGTTGGTAGGTGTCGCCTTGTGTGTTATCGGGCGCTTTGCTGCCTGTTGGCGGCGTAGTGCAATTTCTTCGTTCGACAGGGACGCAACCTTTTCAAGCCGTCGGTCTGCTGTCATACGTACCCACGTGCCGTCCTCGGTTGTCAGATAATGGAATGTCTCGTCGCCATGCTGGTAAACGGTCACCTCCTGATTGTCTGAAAGGGTCAGTCTTATGGGGCCGTTATAGGCAGGGATGGCCATCAACATGGTTGCCATGCAAAGGCAACCCAGCGTTATAAGGATTGTTCTTTTCATTGTAGGTACTTATGGAATGATTATTTTCTTTGTGTCACGGGTTGTCCGCACGATATATACACCCTGTGGAAGATTTTTCGTGGACTCCACGGGGATACCCGCAAGAGTGTAGATGCCGATTATTTGCTCATTATCAGGCAGCAGAACCTGCGGTAGAGCCGTCGGCATGTTGTGGTTGAAGTACACCACGTCGCCCTCTTCCCTGATATCGGTGATGAGATGGTTGACAATCTTGGTGTATTGGGTGGCTCCTGCGGGAAACAGGTCGCCGGGCTTGCCGTCGTAGTAAGAATAAGCCGTCTTGCCGTCCGCCTCGATAATATCCACTCCCATGGCAGTATTCTTGTTATTCACGCTGTTCCCCTCCCATGAGTCGTATGAATAGTTGATCTTCGTCAGCATCAGACCATGCCCCGGAATATAAGAATCCCAGCCCGTTTGTTGCCTGTTCTCCAAGAGGTAGAAACTCGTGGGATTGGGGTCGTTCCCTATGAGGTTGTGCTGGTTGGTGGTGCTTATCAGGTAGGCTTTGTTTCCAATGGTAAGGTTTTCCAAATGGACTTGCTTGGCCTCTGTCAGGAGTTCGGGAGTCAACCAACCCACGAAGAAACGCTCGTATGCCGAGTAGGACGGAGGAGTGTTGCCGTTGTTGTTGTAGGGACCGTAGTCCAATATGTCCCATGCACCCAACGTCTTGTGGTTGGAGTCATTGGTGTATAGGTCTGGTAGTCCCATCACGTGACTGAACTCGTGGCAGAATGTCCCGATGCCGTCGTAGCGTTTTGAGGAACCGTTCAGTTCGCTGCTGCAGGCATATAAGTCTATCTGCTTCCCGTTCAGTGTGAGGCTGTATCCACCCTCCGACAACCAATAGGAATGTGGCCATACCGTGTTCTCATCGTCTGTGTCGGCTTCGCCGTAGCCCGCATAGATAACGTAAACAAAATCAACCTGTCCGTCGTTGTCATTGTCGTACTGGGAAAAGTCCACCCTGCATTGACTGTTGGCCAATTTGCATGCCTCTTCTATCATGGCTTCGGCACGCACATCGTTTCCGCTGCTGTTGTTGGCACCGTAGTATTTCATGTTCTGGCTGACTTTTACGGGTCCCACAACGTCAAACTTGGGAGAGTATTGACCCATGGAGGCATCGTGGAAGTATTGCCAAGCCGACCCCTGTGCTACAATGTTTTGTACTTTCCCGTATTCGGTGTAACTGTACGAACGGGAGTAATTCTTCCCGTTCATCATCGAGTCAATGGTAGCCCTCGGGGTCGAGAAAGCAAGATCCTTGAAACTGACGAGAATGATCAAACCCCGTGGAGCGATGTTTATGGGATAGGCTTTTTGGGTTGCACGCGGCATATACCGCTTGGCGGATTGTCTCCGTATGTTTATCTGCTCCTCACTCAGAGACGTGGTAGTGATGTACGATCCGTCTGCAAGCCGTTCCACCCACGTTCCGTCCTCCAGCGTGGTCCAGTGAAAGTACTCGTCGCCGTGATGATAGATCTGTACAAGTGTCCCGTCGTACATAATGGCAGGACGTGGTCCTCGGTAGGCTGGCTTGGCGCTGAGACCGCATAACGTTGCGCACAATGCCGTCAAAAGAACTGTTCGTTTCATGTTGCTGTTTCGTTTTTTCTCGTTTTGAACCTTATTCTTCGTCCTCCTTGGCGGGTTGGTAGGGCTGGGGTATGTGTCTCTTTATGTAACGCCACTCGCAACGCGTCCTCTTCTCCTTGTTATGCGCCACTTTCCGCGTAGCGGTGATGCTCCCGTCCTTTCCCTCAACGGCATAACAATAATACCCCTTGTCGTTGGCGCGGACAAGGTAGCCGTCTTCCGTCGTGGTGTAATGACGCCGTTCGTCTCCGTGTAGTCGTATAACGAGCGTGTCGCCGTCTGGTTGTACGGACTCGATGGGAGTGCGTATGGCGGGAACGCGTTGCGGTCCTCTTTGGGCAAGTGCAAAACTCATACCAATAATGAGAAATACACTGCATACTATGGAAAATTCTTTCTTCATATGGTTACGATTGTGCCGTGACGGCTTGTTTCACTTTCTTGTACAGATCAGAGGCAAACACAAAATCCTGCAGGGCTTTGTTCTCTGCGGTGAAGATCTCCTTTCGGCTTCCCTGCCACTCCTTTTTGCCTCCTGCAAGGAAGGTGATATTGTCGCCAATTTCCATAATGGAGTTCATGTCATGCGAGTTGATGATCGTGCAGATGTTGTACTCTTCCGTTATCTCTTTTATCAGACGGTCTATCACGAGACTCGTCTTCGGATCGAGACCCGAGTTTGGCTCGTCGCAAAAGAGATAGCGGGGGTTCATGGCTATGGCTCTTGCAATGGCTACGCGTTTTTGCATACCTCCCGATATCTCCGAGGGCATCAGTCCGAAAGCCCGTTCGTCAATGTTGACGCGCTGCAGGCAGAATCGGGCGCGCTCTTCCTTCTCCTTGTTGTTCATGGCGGAGAACATCTCCAGCGGATACAGCACATTCTCCATCACGGTCTGCGAATCAAAGAGTGCCGCTCCCTGAAAGAGCATGCCTACCTCCCGCCGGAGCAGACGCACCTCTTTCTCTTTCATATCAGGCAGGTTCCTTCCGTCGTACTCTATGCGCCCGCTGTCCACCTTGTGCAGACCTATCACGCATTTCATCAGCACCGTCTTGCCCGAACCCGACTGCCCGATGATCATATTGACCTCTCCGTCACGGAATGTCGTGTTGATATGGTCCAGCACCTGTGTGCCGTCAAACGACTTGCAAACATCACGCACTTCTATCATGTCAGTTGAGCATTAAGTTGGTGAGAAGCAGATTGAAGAACAAAATCAGAATACTGCTGTTTACTACTGCGTTCGTGCTGGCTTTGCCCACTTCCAGGGCACCTCCGTAGGCGTAGTAGCCGTAGTAGGATGCAACAGATGTGATGAGAAAGGCGAAAACCAGAGACTTGATGATGGCATACCACACATAGAAAGGTATGAACGCATACTGAATGCCGATAAGATAGTCCGCCACGGTGATGACATCGGAAAACAAACCCACGCAATAACCCCCTACAAGACCTACTGCCATGGAGATAACAACCAGTATGGGCATCATCACCACAAAGGCGATAATCTTGGGAAGAATAAGGTAATTGGCGGAATTGACGCCCATAATCTCCAGAGCGTCTATCTGCTCTGTGATGCGCATGGTACCTATTTCGGAAGCGATGTTGCTGCCTACCTTGCCGGCCAGAATAAGGCACATGATGGTGGAAGAGAACTCAAGAAGCAACGTATCGCGGGTCACTAGCCCCGTAGTGTAGGTGGGCAGAATGGGGTTGGACGTGTTCAGTTTGGTTTGAATGGTCATAATGGCACCGATGAACACGGAGATAATAATCACAATGGGAAGCGATTGTATTCCTTGCTTTTCTAATTCTTTCGACAATTGGCGGAAAAACATACTCCAACGGTCGGGCAGACGGAATACGCGACCCATGAGCAACGTGTATTCTCCTATGTGCTGAAAGAAGTGCCTCATTTGTTCTTGCAATGATAGTCAGACGGCAAAGTTACTGCTTTTTCCCGAAAAACAAAAGACAAACATTCATTTCCCTTGTGCCACAGCAGAGAACCTTATCTTTGATGTCTTATTTATATGGCTCATTGGCTGGGCAATATATATAGAAAAATTAATGGCAATTGGTGGAGAACTTGCAGGGGATGCGGGCGCCCCGCCCGCGGTTTTATAGGGTCCTTTAATGGGCTTTAATGGAGACAGAAACAGTCCCTTAACGAAAAAAATAACGGTCAATTACACGGCAATTAGTGGAGAATATTTCTCTCTCTTTGAAAAAGGTGAGTGGAGTCTTGCATCTTTCTTTCCGTTGCCCGCTTGTCAGTCGTCAGAGGGCGAATCTCCACGACCTCTCAAGCCGACCTCAAGCACCCCTCATCGGGAGATGAAGAATAAACCATCTCAACGCATAGAATTTCTCGATTAAATAGAATGTCTATAGTAATCCCACAATGGGATTACATTTTTTTTCAATTCGTCCAATCTGCCCAATTCGTCTAATCTGTCTCATTCGTTCTTTTTTGATGTCTTTCGTAATCGGCAAAGTCGGTTGTCTTTAATGGAGCAAGTAGTCTTCCGTGGATTAACGGTTCATTGACGGCAATTAACGGAGAACTTCATGCACGATAGTGTTTTACATGGTCTTTAATGGATGTAATGGAGACATTTCGTGGTCTTTAATGGAGCAAGTAGTCTTCCGTGGATTAACGGTTTATTGACGGCAATTAACGGAAAGTGTTTCTCCCTTCTTTGGAGGAGTTAGGGGAAGCCTTTTCTTTCTCCACGACCCCTCAAGCCGACCTCAAGCACCTCTCGCCGAGTCCTGAAAATAATGCCGCTAAAGACAAATAGTACATCGTAAATCGTCCAATCGTAAATAATTTGGCCGCTCGTCAAATTTTACACAAAAAAAGACAATAAGAAACAAACATTGCCGGCGAAAGGCAATACTTTTGCATTACCATTACAATGATGGTGCTATGCCCTCTTTGTAACGGCATGAAATCAACTTGCAACTCAAATTTTTACTTAAATACAAACTTAAAAACAAAACATCATGAAAAAAATCAAACTTTTTACCCTCGCCCTCGCCGCCCTCTTTGCAGGGAATGCAGTGGCGGAGGAAGTTACTACGGGAAAGTATTCGGTGCGTACTGTCAATGGAGCAGAAAGTGTATGGGCGTATGATTTTAAGCCTACTTCGGATATAAATATCCCTTCGGGTGTGGAGAATGGGGCTTATTATAGTAATACGAAAGGTGGAAATCAGAAGGTTAGCAAAAATGGGTATTTATCAAATAAAGGAGAGAGTGTGATAGGCTTCGAGGTTCCCTCTGCAACCGCTGAAGGTACGATCTCAATGACTGTCGGAGGCTCTTCTGACGGACGTTATTATCAACTCGTTGTCAATGGAATAGCAGGTGGCGTTAATCAACGTCTTTGGTCAAAAGCCGGTGATGATTTAGAGAAAAAAGGTCCTCAATCCTACACATTTACCTCTGCTGACATATCTACTATTGATGGTAAATACTATCTGACGTTTAAGGATAACGCTACAGAGATGAAGCCTGCAACGTTTAAGATTGTTCTTTCAAATGATTATTATGAGAATTTGGCTACTGACAATGCAACTCTTAAATCCATTACGGTTAATGGCAAAGCATTGGAGGGTTTTGACCCTGCAACGGAAACTTATAATGTAGAGTTGCCTTTTGGTACAACGGCAGTGCCTGTTGTTGAGGCGGTTACTACATCGAAAAAAGCCAGTGCTGTTGTTACGCCCGCTGCTGCTATCCCCGGTGCAACCACGATTGTTGTAACCGCTGAGGATGGTACTACGATTAAGACTTACACTATTAACTTTACCGCTGCGCAAACCGCTTCGAGCGAGAAAGAGTTGCTGAATGTAACTATCGACGGTAAGGCTGTGGCTATCAGTGAGAACGCAGGTAGTCTGTTGGTCTCCAAAAACGCAGACTTGACGGCTTTGGTGGTTAATTTCGAGGTGTCGGAGAGCGCAACGGCAAGCATTGAGTCGGGTAGCACACAAGACTTTACCAATCCTCTTTCTATTGTAGTTACTGCACAAGATAAATCAACTGCCACCTATACTCTGACGGTTACCAAAGCCGAGAAAGATGTACTCTATCTTACCACCGCAAGCGTTGAGGGAGACAAAATGTATGGTGTGGTTGCTGCCAAAGGTTTCTATATCGAAGTACGTGGTGAGAAAAACGACAACACCGATTTCAGCGGATACGATTTGGTGGTTTTGCACGAGTCTTTGGACGGAAAGGCTGCCGCAGATGGCGAATTGAATGCGTTGGCAACTGCTAATGTACCTGTTTTGAATACCAAGTCTTATTTCTATCTCGAAGGACGTTGGAGTTGGGGGAAATGCTCGAATGGTAACGACCAACAGGGTGTAAAAATCAATACAGCAAAGTACACCAACATCGCTTCGCACCCGCTGTTTGCCGGTTTGAATGACAGTATTACAATTTACAGTACCAAAACAGCAAAGAATATCCAACCTGTAACATCTTTTGCAGAAGGCAAGGAAGGGTATGTATTGGCAAATGTAGCCGGTGGTGCGGCTATTCACGAACTGCCTGCTGCTGCACGAGTAGGTGCTGAGGGAACAGCAAAATATCTGCTGATCAGTTTGCTTAATGGTCAGTATGCAGATTTGACCGCAGAAGCAGAAACTTTGTTGAGCAATGCTGTGGATTATCTGCTGGGTGCAAATGCTTGGGTGCCCAAAGAAGTTCCGACCGCTCTTGACAATGCCGCTGTGGCTGAGAAAGTGCAGAAGATGATTGTTGATGGTCAGTTGGTAATTGTAAAAGACGGCGTAATGTACAACGCTCTCGGAACCATGATTGGCAAGTAACAACTTGCAATCGGTGTGCACTGTTTGGGTGCAAAGAATAAAGAATACGGTCTCCCGCTTGAGTTTCTCAAGCGGGAGACTTTTCTCTACCCCCTAATCTCTATCCCCTAATCTCTATCCCCTAATCTCTAATCTCTAACTATCGTCTCTTATCGGGCGATATGATCGCCCTCCCCATCCGTCTAATTTCCATCCCCTTGGATGGGAACATCTCATTCCATAGTCCGCAACTCTCTTTCCTGATTAACGGCTCATTAACGGTAATTAACGGAGAATGGGACTTGATAATGTTTTTAATGGACCTTTGGTGGTCTTTAATGGAGCATTAACGGTCAATTA
>DLLF01000039.1 GCA_002477945.1 Bacteroidales bacterium UBA7569 | reverse complement strand
GCCGGCAGAGAGACAGAAAATGACGACATTCCACACCCGATACAAGCAGGAGTATCCGTTCGGACTCTTGAGGGCGTATCCGACCAAAAACGTTGACATAAAGGGCGAATTGAAAGACGGACTGCAGTACAAAGGCACCAACGACGAGTTGGAATATATGGAAGTTGACACAAAAGAGAACTTGCTCCTGCAGCCGCTGACACAATGGAGACAGAAAGACTGCAGCGGGGAAGAAGATGTCTTTTACACACATTCCGACCACTTGGGAACGGCAAACATAAGAACCGACAGCAGAGGACTTCCCATAGTGCGGGTGGATCCGCTCGCTCATCTATAGTGGTTATTATTGTAGTTTTGATGCGGTTGCCCATGATTTTTGGAAGAAAGATTGCAGAAACCAAAGAAAGGTTGTACCTTTGCAGTGCCTTTCGTGAAAAGGCGCAACCATTTACTTATTAACCCGAGTAGGTAACTCAGAGAAGTTATAACTCACAAAAAACAAACAAAAATGGCAACAAAGATTCGTTTGGCTCGTCATGGCCACAAAGATTATGCTTACTATCACATTGTAGTAGCAGACAGTCGCTCACCTCGCGACGGAAAATTCATTGAGCGTATCGGTTCTTACAACCCCAACACTAATCCTGCAACCGTAGATTTGGATTTTGAACGCGCTTTGTATTGGGTAGAGGTAGGTGCGCAACCCACAGACACCGTTCGTAACATCTTGTCAAGCGAAGGCGTAATGCTGAAGAAGCATTTGAAAGGCGGCGTTAAGAAGGGCGCATTCTCAGAAGAGGAGGCAGAGCGTCGTTTCGCTGCATGGAAAGCGGAAAAAGATGCCAAGACGGGCAAAATTTCGGACGCTGAAACTGCCAAAAAAGAGAAGATCGCCAAGGAGCGTTTGGCCGCTGAAGTGGAAGTGAACAAGGCAAAAGCTGCCGAAGTGGCAAAGAAAAAGCAAGAAGCTTTGGCTGCTGAGGCTGCCGCTGCCACTGAAACAACTACGGAGACGGAGGTTCCTGCAGAGACTTCTGCCGAGTAACAAAAGTTCCGTCTTTAAGCAAAGGCTCAGACATCGTAACAGATGTTTGAGCCTTTCTATTTTTACAACTCAAAGAAAACTACTACAAAATCACAGTATAACAATAGGATATGGCACAATAGAGATTACGGAATATCTCTTGAATTATATGGTTTGCGACAAATAGATTAAACTATTATTGTGTATTTGAAATCATTGTTATAACTTTGCCACGCAAGAATGAGGAAGGTAGTTGCGAATGTGACTGATATTGAAGAATATCAAAAGTTATACTCTCAATAGCCGAATACTCGGTCTTGCAGACATAATAAAAGCGTTTATATATGCTTGTTTTGGGACTATAGAATCCTGCAAAATTCAACTCGTCCCGTCCAAAGCAAGATACAACAAATGCTCTCGTGGTATTATAAAGATGATCTGCGCCTTATGGCGTAGCATTTTCGGTATATCAGGTGTGGGCGCATATTGTTTATTCTTGTTATAGAGGTTTTTCGGAATCTTTAAGCAGAGACGAATAGGCAAGTATATTGGCACCACGCTTTTTTTTGTACCACAGGATTGGGCAGGGTGTCTCCGATCCGACCTAATAACATAATATGTTATGAAAAAACTATTCTTTTCCGCTATGGCAATCTTCATTGCCGGCACAACGATGGCTACCGGTTACAAACAAAGCATCGGCTTGAGCGTAGGTAGTCTCAATGGTATCACCTACAAGTATTTCTTTACTGACAAACTTGCTCTGCAAAACGATCTTGTTGTCGGCTTCCAGGCAACAACAGCAACGGTGGCTTATTCTTTCAAAGCAGAAGGGGAATCTGCAGTAAAAGAACGTGAACATGCGGACCATACAACCATTTCTACGGTTGAGTTTGTGTACAACCCCAATGTACTTTATCATCTGTCGTTAGGTAGCACAGGATTGGATCTTGTAGTCGGTGGAGGTCTTAGCATTGGTTTTGGAAAACCGTATCAATGCGACTACAGAGAAGATGGCAAGCATTATGTCTCAAGTGGCAAGGAAATTTGGTCTTACGACGAAGAGACCGGTGCTGTCAAGATGGGAGGAAAGTTCGGTATCAACGCTTTTGCAGGCATGGAGTACAATTTGACCAATGCCCCTGTAACCTTTGCCTTCGATTTTCGTCCCGGTTATGGCGTATTGTTCAAAACCCAACATAATGATTCGGATGAAGAAATCAAGTGGAAAGCAAAGACAAGCCTTAATACTTTCGACTGGAGATTGTCTGTAAGTATGCGTTATTGCTTCTAACACAAACAGAAACAATAATACAACAGCATATACTGTCATGAAAAAGAATATCCTTTACATCGGTCTTTCATTCCTTTGCATTCTTACGGCTTGCAACAAGGACGAGGTTCAACGCGACGGTATCAAGAACGGAACTTCTGAAGGTATCTTTTCCGTAGCAAAAGGGAAAACAGTGCATTTCTCTATGGGAAATTTGCAGTACAACGCTTCTTCCAAAACATGGCGTTTTGCATTGCAACAATACGACTTTATAGGAGAGGAAAATAGGAACATATCTGATACCTACAACGGGTGGATAGACTTGTTCTATTGGGGAACAGGAGACAACCCTACTCTTGTAACTACAAATATAGAAGATTGTCCGTCCGCTTTCACGGATTGGGGCAAGAATGTCATCTCCAACGCAGGGAACAAAGCCAATCAATGGAGAACCTTGTCGAATGATGAGTGGGTATATCTCATCAAAAAACGCCCCAATGCCGACAGACTCGTCAGTACTGCAACATTGAATATCGACAATGTCGAAAAATACGGACTCATCATCTTGCCTGACAATTGGAAAGCACCCAATGGCATAACCATCGACTGTTCCCATGAAGCAGATTATTGGTCGAACATCTATGATGCTTCGCAATGGGCAAAGATGGAGGCGGAAGGTGCCGTTTTTCTCCCCGCAGCAGGTTTTCGTGAAGTCAACGATTATAACGATGCTGACGATATGGGTCTTTATTGGTCAAGCACTGCATACAACACAGAACTCGCACGTTATTTCGCTTTCTGTGAAGAACTGGAAGAAATTGACAATCTCATCAATCAATGCGTTGACCCGTTTTATCTGGGTTTTTCCGTCCGTCTTGTAAAAGACTTATAGGGCTGTAATCTGACCCGTTGGCTGGATTTTGGATTTAAGTTGTTTTGTCCTGCCAATGGGTCGGATTGTGATTCTATATAGGCTTTGATCGCAAACCTTGCTTGGAGATGCAAAGTTTCTGAATGCAGGAGACTACCCATGTAAGTCGTTTGAAAGTAGCCGACCTCATCGGGACCTCAACGACCCCTGAAGCCGACCCGTACGGGAAATAAAGAATTTTTCATTTTGGATTTCCGAATTGTATTAACGTCGTATCAATTAACACGACCCCGATTGGAGGAATTTTCAGTGGGAAAATACAAAAGAAACGATGCATAAGATGAAAAATAATCTATATGGAGTGTTTTTAATAACTCCAAACACAAAAAGACTGTACAGGATTTGCGAAAGAAAAAAGAAATGAGTAATTTTGCCGCATAATAGCATTGCTGTATGAAAAACTACAATCTTTTTCTCGGTACGTTCTTTTTGTTTTTCCTGTTCCCTGCGTTTGCCTTTGCAGGCAATCCGTCGCGGAAAGATAAAGTAGACATTGTATGGACAAAACGTTCAAACAGGCATACTGGTTTATATACACAGCAAAATAGTGCCATCGCCAATGGATTGACCATCTCTGCGAATATGCTCTACTACTATGGTGATGTGGATCGGCGGGGAGTGGCAATGAACGGAGGCTTTCAGAAACAGAATCTTACGTTTGGCGGGGCAGCATCGTTTGCCTACACTATGCCGGCAGGCAAATTCACCAATTGGCGGTTTGGACTGAATGCTGGAGCATTACGCGGCGACAACAGCAGTTCCTACCCTGATTCCTATAGAAAATTCAATTCCGTCTTCGGAGAGTTGTCGGCAGGCGTGGAATGGTATCCCTTCCCCTCGGCAGGGTTTTATCTGTATGGAGGTGTTGCCCTGACTTATAGTTTTGTACACTACGATTTCATGGCAGCCAGCGGGACAACCAATTCATTCCTCCCTATGATCCCTTTGGAAATAGGTTATGATTTCCACATCGGAAAAAGTTTTGGTATAAAACTGAATGTAGCCGTCCATCAGGGATTGTGGGATTCACCTGTGTGCAACTTGGACGGCTATCCCATGAATTCCTCGCAAAACTCGGAAGGTGTCAGTTTTGGCAGAGGCGGAGGAAACAAGTGGGCGGACGGTTTCTTCCAAATAGGACTTAGTTTCATTTATCGTTGGCATAACTGTGAATCTTGCCGTTTGTACAGATGGTAGGATAATGTGTAACGAAAGAGCAGCAAATAGTAGTCTTGCCGAATAAACGTAAGATAATCAACGATCCGGTCTTTGGGTTTATTTCTGTCCCCAATGATTTCTTGTACGAATTATTGCAGCACCCGTACGTGCAGCGACTGAATCGTATTCGCCAGTTGGGACTGAGTTTTTTTGTTTATCCCGGTGCAATGCACACACGCTTCTTGCACTCGCTCGGTACGATGCACCTTATGCAGGAAGCATTGCAGGTGTTGCGGCAAAAAGGCATCGGCATTTCACACGACGAAGGCAATGCCGCTATGGCTGCCATTCTGCTGCACGACATAGGACACGGCCCGTTTTCCCATGTATTGGAAAATACATTGGTACATGGCGTTTCGCATGAGCAATTGTCCCTGATGATGATGGAACAAATCGACAGGGAGTTCGAGGGACAACTGTCCGCTGCGATAGACTTGTTCAAGGATGAATACCCACGCCGATTCCTGCACCAGATGATTTCATCGCAACTGGATATGGACCGGTTGGATTATTTGTGCAGAGATTCCTTTTTCTGTGGTGTAAACGAAGGCACGGTGGCTTCGGCTCGTATATTGAAAATGCTGAACGTTGCCGGCGACAAGTTGGTAGTGGAGGCTAAGGGCATTTATTCCATCGAGAAATTTCTGGTAGCAAGACGGTTGATGTATTGGCAGGTATATCTGCACAAGACATCAGTCGGAGCAGAACAACTGCTCATCAATATACTGCGCCGTGCGCAGGAATTGGCATCAAACGGATATGAGTTGTTTGCTACTCCTGCACTGCATTGGTTCTTATATCACTATGTAGGCATTGAAGATTTCTGCAACAGCACGAAAGCATTGGAGTATTATGCCAGATTGGATGATACGGACATACTTTCCGCTATCAAAGTATGGGAAGATTGTGATGATTTAGTGCTTTCCACGTTATGCAAAGCGTTCAGCAACAGAAGATTGTTCAAAGCAAAAATCCTCACACGGCTCCTTGATGAGAACCAAAAAGAGGAATATATGGAAGCATATTCTCGCCGCTTCGGCATAGAGAGGAAAGATGCACGGTATTTTTGCAGTATACATACCGTCTCTACAGACACCTATTCACCTAAGGATGACTCAATAGATATACTCTACAGGGATGGTACAATAAGAGATATCGCCGAAGCATCTGATATGCTGAACATTCAGGTATTATCAAAAAAGGTGGAGAAACACTACTTATACTATTATCCTTTGTAAACTGTTTGGAATCAAACAAACCGATATGGAATTTACAGCAGAACAGATAGCCGCGCTTGTCGGAGGAGAAATTCGCGGAGAAAAAGACAGAAAAGTACACGACGTAAGCAAAATTGAAGAAGGACGGGAAGGAACACTGTGTTTCCTGGGCGAGCAAAAATATGTCCACTATCTCAGCCATACCGCTGCAAGCATTGTGCTGATGTCTCGCTCGCTGGAATTTCAGGAAACAACCGCTGCTACCCTCATACTGGTGGACAATGCAAGGGCGGCTGTGTCTCAATTGTTGGCGATGGTTGCAGAAGTGATGATACCTCGCAAACACGGAACGGAGCAACCTGCGTACATTAGCGACGGAGTAACAATACCTGAAGATGCCTATATCGGTGCATTTGCCTATATCGGGAAAAATGTACGGTTGGGCAGAGGCGTACAAATCTATCCGCAAGTGTATATAGGAGACAATGTTGTGATAGGCGATAACACCACCTTGTATGCTGGAGTGAAAGTATATGCTCATTCGCAGATAGGGAAAGGCTGCATATTGCACTCAGGAGTAGTGATAGGTGGAGACGGGTTTGGTTTTGAACCCGACAAAGACGGTGTTTACCGAAAAGTTCCGCAGATAGGCAATGTAGTAATAGAAGACGATGTGGAAATAGGAGCAAACACTACCGTTGACAGAGCAATGATGGGTAGCACCCGAGTACACAAGAACGTTAAGTTGGACAATTTGGTACAAGTAGCGCACAATGTGGAGGTGGGGGAATCAACAGTATGCTGCGCACAAGTAGGTATCGCAGGCTCTACAAAAATTGGGAAACACTGCATATTGGCAGGACAGACCGGTGTGGCAGGGCATATCAGTATAGCAGATGGTTGTATTTTCGGAGCGCAAACCGGTGTGGCAGGTAGTGTGAGGGAAGCAGGCATGTATCAAGGCTCACCTGCTATTCCCGCAGCCAAATTCCGCAGATCCTCTGTCGTATATAAGAACCTGAATGAACTGCAGCAGGCGGTTTACGCTTTGCAGAAACAACTAAATGATAGCAAATAATGAAACAACATACCATAAAATCAGGCTTTGCTTTTGATGGAAAAGGACTACACACAGGGTGCCTTCTTCACGCTGAGTTCAAACCTGCAGCAGAGAATACCGGCATACGGATTTGCCGCACGGATTTACCCGATAAGCCCTGCTATGAAGCCACCGCAGATTATGTAAGTGCCACCGAGCGGGGAACCGTATTGGAAAAAGGAGAATGGAAGGTATCTACTGTGGAACACGCCTTGTCAGCACTTTATGCAATGGGAGTGGATAATTGTCTCATTGAGGTGGACGGTCCGGAGATTCCTATACTGGACGGTAGCGCAAAATACTATGTGGACGCCATCAACCGCGTCGGATTAGAGGAACAAAAAGCAGAACAAAAGGTGTTCGTTGTACGGCATAAGATTGAATACAAGAATGAAGAGACCGGTACAAAGATTACACTCCTGCCGGATGATGACTATAGTCTGGATGTGCATATCTCATTTCCGTCAAATGTATTGCATAACCAGTATGCCTCCATTGAGAATATGTCAGACTACGCAGCAGAAATAGCGTCTGCACGGACATTCTGTTTTGTCAGAGAGATTCACAGTTTGCTCAACCATGGTTTGATAAAGGGTGGCGATTTACAGAATGCTTTGGTGATATATGACCAGGAACTGTCACAAGAAGAATTCGACAGACTTGCACAGCAATTGGGACAACCTACACAGGATGCATCAAAACTGGGTTACCTGTCAACACTGTACCATGACAATGAACCCGCAAGACACAAACTATTGGACTTGATAGGAGACTTGTCTCTTATAGGTTGCCGCATCCGGGGAAGAGTGATTGCCACACGTCCTGGGCATGGAGCGAATACACAATTCTGCAAACAATTGCGCAGGGAAATGAGGAGAACAGAGATTCTCCCTCCTGTATTCAACAAAGACGACAAGCCCATTCTGGAAATAGCAGACATCCGTCATCTGCTTCCCCATAGGTATCCTATGCTTTTTGTTGACAAAGTGCTGCAAATGACAGATAATACGATCATTGCCATGAAGAACTTCACCACCAATGAGCCGTTTTTTCAAGGGCATTTCCCTAATGAACCTATTGTCCCCGGTGTGTTGCTTTTGGAGGCTATGGCACAGGCTGGCGGCATATTGGTACTGCATGACAAACCCGATGCAAGCAACTATTCCACCTATTTCGTTAAAATAAACAATGCCAAGTTCAGGCAGAAAGTACAGCCTGGCGACACATTGGTATTCCGGATGGAACTATTGGAACCTATCCGCAGAGGGATCGTAGTAATGCAGGGGTATTGCTTTGTGGATGAACGACTCGTGGCGGAAGCGGAATTGACTGCACAAATTGTAAAGAACAAAAAATAACAATAACAGAAACTAACAGAAAAGACAATGAGACAACCATTGGCATACGTGCACCCCGATGCAAGGATCGCATCTACGGTAGTTATCGACCCGTTTGTAAGTATAGACAAAAATGTAGAGATTGGAGAGGGAACACGTATAGGTTCCAACGTTACCATTTGCGAAGGCGTACGCATAGGGAAAAACTGTACAATATTCCCTGGCGCTGTAATAGGTGCTATACCGCAAGACTTGAAATTCAAAGGGGAGGATTCACTGGTTATTATAGGTGACAATACGACCATCCGAGAGTGTGCCACCATACACCGTGGTACTGCCAGCAAGGGCAAGACCGTTGTGGGCAACAACTGCCTGATTATGGCATACTGCCATGTGGCACACGACTGTGTAGTCGGCAATCATGTGATAATGTCAAATTCCACTCAGTTGGCAGGTGAAGTTGTAGTCGGTGATTATGCTGTAATAGGCGGAGGAACACTTGTACATCAATTTACACACATCGGCGCGCACGTAATGATACAAGGCGGATCACGCATCAACAAGGATATTCCTCCCTACATCATGGCAGCCAGAGAACCTATCCAATATTGTGGCGTGAACAGTATCGGTCTTCGCAGACGAGGATTCTCGTCGGAACAGATTCGCGGAATACAAGACACTTACCGTCTGCTCTTCCAACCCGGACTAAATGTTTCACAGGCAATGGAACGGATTGAAACGGATTTACCAAGTTCACTTGAACGTGATGAAATTATTCTCTTTGTAAGAAATTCACCAAGAGGAATCTTGAAAGGATACTTCGATTAAACTACCTGTCATCAGCAACAATGGAAACAGAAGAAAGAAGCCTCAATTTCATTGAGCAAATCGTAGAGAAAGACCTTGCCGAGGGCAAGAACGGAGGACGTATTCAGACCCGTTTTCCGCCCGAACCCAACGGTTACCTGCATATCGGACACGTCAAAGCCATCTGTATGGACTTTGGTATCGCCGAGCGTTACCACGGTGTCTGCAATCTCCGTTTTGATGACACCAACCCCGTCAAAGAGGACGTCGAGTATGTGGATTCCATTCAGCAGGACATCGCGTGGTTGGGCTTCAAATGGGGCAATATCTACTATGCCAGCGACTATTTCCAGCAACTCTACGACCTTGCTATCCGCTTTATCAAAGAGGGCAAGGCATACGTAGATGAGCAGACTGCCGAGCAGATAGCCGAGCAGAAAGGTACGCCTACCGAACCCGGTGTGGCATCGCCCTACCGCGACCGCCCCATAGAGGAGAACCTACGCCTTTTCGAGGCGATGCAGGCAGGTGAGATAGAGGACGGCAAGATGGTGCTGCGTGCCAAGATTGATATGGCGAACCCGAATATGCACTTCCGCGACCCGATTATGTACCGTATCATCACCACCCACCCGCACCACCGCACAGGGCGCAAGTGGAACGTCTATCCGATGTACGATTTCGCACATGGTCAGAGCGACTATTTCGAGGGCGTTACGCACTCTATCTGTACCCTCGAGTTTGTGGTGCACCGTCCGCTGTATGACTATTTCCTTGACCAGTTTGTAACGGGCGACTACCGCCCGCACCAGTACGAGTTCAACCGACTGAATATCACCTATACCGTGATGTCGAAGCGCAAGATGCTCCAACTCGTCAAAGAGGGACTCGTGCGCGGTTGGGACGACCCCCGTATGCCGACCGTCTGCGGTCTGCGCCGACGCGG
>DLLF01000016.1 GCA_002477945.1 Bacteroidales bacterium UBA7569 | reverse complement strand
GGAGATAGAATGGGTGATAGCCATTTATGACCGTAGGTGGCAGATAGAGATATTGTTCAAGCAACTGAAACAGAATTTTCCTCTCAAATACTTTTACGGTGACAGTGTGAATGCTATCGAATCACAGATTTGGGTGACGATGATAGCCAATCTGTTGCTTACCGTTATACATAAGCGTTTGGAGCGGAAATGGGCTTTCTCGAATATGGTTACGATGATACGCCAGATGCTGATGTACTATATTGACTTATATGCTTTCCTTGAAGACCCTGAAGGGTTATGGAATACGCTGATTAAAGAACAAAATTTAGCCCCGCCTACGAGCAATCCGCAACTGGTACTTTTTGCATAGGGGGCTCGCTTTTGCAAAAATACATACCAATCTGCCTTTTTATGGGCATTTGGAAGGGACTTTTTTTCTTTGGGCTGTGTTTACCGGACAGCAATAATTATCAATGATGCATCTTGGGTTGGTATAGACACCATTTTCTTTGGCCGGTTCGATGTGTATGCCTACGTGTGTCTGTTCGCCGAACTGTTTTTTCAGGCGGCGTTCAAGTTCCGTAGCGTGCTGGTGCGCCACATACAAAGGAGTATCACCGGGCATACGCAAGTGCATCTCTATGGCATAATGATTGCCTACGCTGCGGGTACGAAGATGGTGCAGTTCGGTCATAGCCTTGTCTTCGTTCACAATATCCACAATCTGTTGTTCCATCTCGTCGGGCAGACTCTTTTCCAAAAACTCTCCCATTGCGCCATACACTAACTTAGCCGCCGTTACGATGATTAAGATACTGACTATCAAAGCGGCTATCGGGTCGAAAATAGTCCATTTCTGTCCCAAGAGAATAGCCCCGCCGATACCGAGTGCCGTGCCGATAGACGAGAACGCATCAGAACGATGATGCCATGCATTCGCCACCACGGCGTCCGAATGAACCTGTTTGCCAACCCGCACAGTAACTTGATAGGTGATTTCTTTGAGTACAATACTCACCAACGCCGCCCATAGAGCAATCCAACCCGGCTCAGGCAACTGCTCGCCATGCGCTACACGCAGTATCTTCTCCACTCCGCCGGCGGCTATCATTCCGCCTACAACCAACAATGCCACACCGATACAGAAAGTAGCCAATGTCTCGTACTTGCCATGCCCGTAGTCATGGTCGTGGTCAGCAGGACGGTTGCTGATTTTGATAAAGACCAGCACTACGATGTCTGTAAGAAAATCGCTGAGCGAATGTACCGCATCGGCAATCATTGCTGCCGAGTGTCCCAGCACTCCTGCCAGGAACTTGAATACCAACAGCACCATATTCACCACGCTACCGAATATGGTAACGCGATAAATCCTCCGCTCCCGCTGTTTGTCTGTCTCTATAATTGTCTCAGCCATACATTACAGCATTATAATGATATGTACTATATTTGAAAGCCTGTCGCTTTCAATTTTTCTATCAGTTCCATTTGTTCCTGCGTCAAAGTAGGTTGAGGTGTAACTTCGTTAGTTGCTGTACTATTTAGATATTCTTCATTCCACTTTTTTAATGTATCCCATATCTCACTAACAACCTGCTTATCTCGCTCCTCAATACATTGTGTTGTCCACTCCTCATATTGCAGCAACTCTCTGACAGCACCAATAACCGAATTTTGATATTTTTCTTTCTTTGTACTAAAGAATCCATTACCCGCTTGGATATTCAATTTCTGTTCAAACGGAACCTTATTGCCAATATGCTCTATCAATTCTTGTTCTGTTTCCGAAATAGCAAAATAGTGTGAATCCCACTTTTGCGGAAAGATATGTTCTATTTGCCAATTAGCCGGCAACAGGCACTTTACAATATCATTCTCCACTATTGGTTGATGATTATAGGCATACAATTTCAACAACATACTTAATAAGCGATAGTGCGGACGCACTATGAGTTGCTTGAAATCTTCTTCAGTAAATGGCATTGGCATCGCGCCAAAGGCTGTTTCAAACGAAGGGTGGTTGGTAGCCAATATATCCACATTCAATTTAGGAACATAGTTTTTGATTGCATTTACTGACGGGTAATATACAAATCGAATAATACATTCATATATCAACTTGTGCAGGAACAATAAGAATGTGTGTTCAAAATCCGGTTCTGTATGATGGGCAAGATAAAATACCAGCATCGGATAGTTGATATACTCATTGGGATAAGAAATCAGAATATCCAACGCTTGACGTATTTGTGCATTGTTGTCCCAATGCTCCCCCTCTATATCATAGTTGCCATAGATTACCTTCCAGATATTCAATATCTTTGTCAATTGCTCTAACAAATCGCCTTGATACAATCGTTCTCCTTTCTTATCCAAATAGTAAGTACGGACACTCGGATTAGTTGTGTTCTTATCCCCCTCTTTGGCGCGCAAATATGGCATATAATAAGTAAACAAAGAGGTGATATTATCGCGCAATTGCAAATTGATTGTATCTTGTTCTATTTCTTTCCACTTTTCTATAAATACTTTCTTTTCTGCATCCGATAGTGGGTTGTACATCTTTGCCTTAAATATATCGGCATGCGATAAAGGAAGACCTCTATTATTGAGTGTAGAGAATATCGTTAATGCTGTATCTTGTGTATCTGCAGTAATCGGTAATACAATCACTTGATTCAGCAACGCATAGACAAAGTCATATACACCATTCGATACGCCCGACTGACGCTTACAGAAGTTTTCCAATAAGGACTGGAACAAACGATAATTCTTGGAATAATTGTCTTTTGCCTTGTATGTTGTTTCTCCGGTCTCCAATATGTGGAAAAATATCTCATTTCCTTCATTATTGATAACTCTGGAACTGATTAAAGGAATGGTTCTATCTATTTTCCCTGTCAGTTTGCCCGCTTTCCATAAACAAGACGATATTTCTCGTATAAAGTTTTGTGCTTCCTCACTACTTTTATCCTCACTATGTTCTAATTTGTATAATATCGCACGTAATAGCAAGAACAAGGATGTTAAACGTTGCTGCCCATCAATAATTTCACATTCATCATTCTCATTGATATAAGATACAATGCTACCTAAAAAGTACATAGCACCCTCTTTCTCTGAACCTCCGACATTGATAGAAAATTCCGTAATATCCTCAAATAGCGTAGTTACTTGCTCCTCTGTCCAAGAATAAGGACGTTGGTATTCAGGAATAACAAACTTGTGAGTTGTTCCACCTTTGAGCAAATCTTCTACTTTTACCTTATTAACACTGATTACTGTCTGTCCTGCCATAGTATCAAATTCTATTAGTTGATTATTAGTTTTCTATTTGCCCACAAAGATAATACATTTTTATAATATGCACAAGTGGTATACAAAAAAGACTACCTCTTGTTGTGAGATAGTCTTTTGAGTACAGCCCGATGTGGGGCTAAAGAGTAAGAACTTATTTGTTTACTTGGAAGCGGGTGTTGCCGGTGGTGAGGAAGTCAACGATTTGGTTGGCGGCGGCGATGCCGGCGTTGATGTTCGCCTCGGCGGTTTGGGCACCCATCTTTTTCGGAGTGGCAAAATAACGCCCCTCGAACAAGGTCTTGAACTTCATATCCGCTGCGGGCATAATGTCCGTAACGTACTTGAAATCAGCGCGCTCCTGCATGAGTTGAATCAACTCGTCCTCGTTGATGACCTCCTTACGGGCAGTATTGACCAAGACAGCCCCCTTCGGCATCTGAGACAAAAGGGCGTAGTTGATACTCTGTTTGGTTTCTGCGGTGGCAGGGATGTGCAGCGAAACAATGTTGCAAGTGCGGTAGAGTTCCTCGGCAGAGTGAACGGGCGTAACGCCTGCGGCAATCATAGCCTCATCGGGACAGAAAGCGTCGTAAGCGTAGATGTCCATGCCAAAGCCTTTGGCAATACGCGCTACGTTACGACCTACGTTGCCGAAAGCATGGATACCGAGTTTCTTGCCTTTGAGTTCGGTGCCGCTGGTGCCGTTGTAGAAATTGCGGACAGCCATCACCATGAGTCCGAGTGCCAACTCCGCCACTGCGTTGGAGTTCTGACCCGGGGTATTCATAGCCACCACGCCGTGTGCGGTAGCCGCTGCGAGGTCGAGGTTGTCGTAGCCTGCACCTGCGCGAACCACAATCTTGAGTTGCGGGGCAGCATCGAGTACCTCTGCGTCCACGATGTCGGAACGCACGATGAGAGCATCGGCATCCGCTACAGCGTCAAGAAGTTGCTGTTTGTCAGTATATTTCTCGAGCAAAGCAAGGGTGTAACCTGCTTTCTCCACCACCTCGCGAATGCCGTCCACAGCCACTTTCGCGAAGGGTTTTTCGGTTGCAATAAGAACTTTCATACTATTGACTAATGTTGTGTAAAACACTGCCGTGCGCTTCTCTTCACGCTTGGGATTGCCAAACCAATAATCCATGATAATGTCCATGATTATATAAATTTGTTAATCTATGGGGTCGTTATACCTTGCTTATGGGTTGCTTATAGGTTGCGTATCCCTTGCTGAAAAGTTGCGGTTTGGCAGCATTAAAACACATAAATGAAACGACTGGATTATTAGAGTTTCTTCTCGTAATCGTGAATGCAATCAACGAGTGCCTGTACGCCCTCGACATCCATTGCGTTGTAGCACGAAGCACGGAAGCCGCCTACAAGACGGTGCCCCTTGATGCCGACCATGCCGCGCTCGGTAGCGAACTTGAAGAAGTCGTCTTTGAGTTCCTCGTATTCGGGTTTCGGCACGAAGCAGATGTTCATGCGGCTGCGATCCTCCTTGTCGAGGATAGTGGGGACGAACATCTTGGAGTGGTCGAGGCAATCGTAGAGGAGGTCAGCCTTCTGCTGGTTGCGGCGGTCAATCCACGCAATGCCGCCGTGCTCCTTGAGCCAACGGAGATTGAGGAGCGCGGTGTAGATAGGCAGAACGGGAGGCGTGTTGAACATGCTGCCGCCGTCGATATGCGTCTGATAGTTGAGCATCGTGGGGATATAGCGCGACACGTGGCCGAGAGCCGACTCCTTGATGATGACGAAGGTAACGCCTGCGGGGGCGATGTTCTTCTGTGCGCCACCGTAGATGACGTCGAACTTGCTTGCATCAATAGGACGGCTGAGAATGTCGGACGACATATCGGCAATCAAAGGCACATTGCCCTTCTTGGCGTAGATTTCCTGCAGTTTGCGCTCGGAAATCTCGGTGCCGAAGATGGTGTTGTTGGTGGTGATATGGAAATAGTCAGCATCCTGCGGGATAGCGTAATCGGTTGGGATTGAGTTGGTTGACTCAGCAACTACCTCTACTTCGCCGAAGCCCTTCGCCTCTTTGATAGCCTTCTTCGACCACACGCCCGTGTTGAGATAAGCGGCTTTCTTCTCAAGGAAGTTGTAAGGCACCATACAGAACTGGAGGCTTGCGCCGC
>DLLF01000018.1 GCA_002477945.1 Bacteroidales bacterium UBA7569 | reverse complement strand
CAAACATGAATCAGATAAGGTAACCCATGACATCAAGCACGATAGTAAGAAAACAGATAGTGATGTGTTCATAATTGTCTGATGATTGCAATGCAGCCTCGGTGTTACTGGTAATCCGAGAACCTTAAAGTAGCGAGATGCTGCAGATTGCAAAGATAGGCATATTTTTTAGTATGCAAAAATATAAATAAAGGACTCATAGCAACTGCACCAAAATTGCGTATCATTTCGGGGACGCGGACGCCCTCGTCCGCGGGCGGTTTGGCACAATTTGTATGATGATGCTGTGCTTGCGGAGACATGAAGCGTAAGGCTCAGTGTGCGCATGCACACTGAACGTCGAAGCAAAGCCCTGTGGGCTGAGCAGAACTCCTTATCGTCTTCACCGAATTATATATACACTCGTTGGCGGAATTAAATCAAACTATGCGTGTCAGCGTGTCAGCAACTTCCGGCATTGTGTCGGGTGTCAAAAATGGAGCGAGAATTTCGAGAAGCGGAGATACTGTCTGAGCGTAGCGAGTTGTGTCTCCGCCGAAATTCAAGTGACTTGTATTTTTGGCAACGCCCGACACACAGCCGGTGACTTTTCTTTGGTTTCTTTTCTTTTGGTCACGCAAAAGAAAAGAAAGGTATATACATAAAACTCATATATTTCAAGTAATGAGTAAAATGAATGAACTTAATCCCGCCAACGGGTATATACGTTTCATTATGTCTTTCTGATGGCACGTAAATGCTGTTTTTGAGGACGTTAGTATTGTTTTTCCATTGTTTCATTACTGCTTGGGAATGGTTGCCCTGTGAATGTCGCCCGATGTATCACGGCAGCCTCCTGTCCCATTCGTCTAATCCACTCATAGAACTTCTCGAACAAATAGAACGTCTATTATCATCTCGGCGGATTGTCTGTCCTCCCTTTCATCTTCCTTGCAAAATCGTAGATTGTAAACTGTCCGATCGTAAATAATACAACCTCTCAAGCCGACCTGAAGCACCCCTCATCGACCCCTCAACGAGATGTCAATAATACAGATGTTTACCCCTCGTCGGAAAATGAATGAGGTAAAATCGCGTGATCGGAAAAAGTAACCCGCACTCTCAAATAGTATAAAACGGCTCTCCTGTTCATAACAAATTGACAAATTGGCGAATAGGTTGCACAAAACAAACCGAAAAACAGAAGAAAAACAGAAGACGGAGATTTATTAGCCGAAAGACTTGGTAAATCGGAAAAAGAGTCGTACTTTTGCACCCTATTTTGGCGTGGTGTGCGCTGCGCTGACTTTAATCGTTGTTTTTACTTGTAGATTTGCTATCTTATGAGACAACTGAAAATCACAAAATCAATTACTAATCGTGAGAGTGCTTCCCTGGATAAGTACTTGCAAGAGATTGGGCGCGAAGAACTGATTTCCGTAGAAGAGGAAGTCGAGTTGGCGGGAAAAATTCGCAATGGAGACCGTGCCGCTCTTGAGAAACTGACTCGGGCAAATCTCCGGTTCGTAGTTTCTGTTGCAAAACAGTATCAAAACCAAGGCTTAAGCCTGCCTGACCTTATCAATGAAGGAAATCTCGGACTGATTAAAGCCGCAGAGAAGTTCGATGAAACGCGAGGTTTCAAATTTATCTCTTATGCCGTATGGTGGATCCGCCAGGCTATTCTGCAGGCATTGGCAGAGCAGTCGCGTATAGTGCGCCTGCCCCTCAACCAAGTGGGCTCGCTCAATAAAATCAACAAAGCATTTTCCCGCTTCGAGCAGGAAAACGAACGAAAACCCTCTGCGGAAGAACTATCCGATGAGTTGGGAATACCCGTTGACAAAATTGCGGATACGCTCAAAATGTCAGGGCGTCATGTCAGTGTTGATGCACCCTTTGTTGAGGGCGAAGACAATAGTCTCATTGACGTGATGGTAAACGAAGATTCTCCCAATGCCGACAGGGGGCTTATCAATGAATCCCTCTCCAAAGAGGTGGAGCGTGCATTGGCTACGCTCACCGATCGGGAAGCGGACATAATCCGTAAATTCTTCGGCATCGGGGTACCGGAAATGACACTTGAAGAAATCGGCGAGGAGTTCGGACTTACCCGCGAGCGTGTGAGACAGATTAAGGAAAAAGCCATTCGCCGGCTGAGAAGCAACTCGCGGAACAAAATCCTGAAGACGTACTTGGGATAGACATAGTGGCAGAAGTAAAGCAGGTTCATATCATTTGATGTGAACCTGCTCCATTTTTGTGAGTATTATGGGAAATGAATAGGGTGGGATGACGTAGTGTGGTGTTAATTTATGGGAACGTGTGATGTTTTTAAGAAAAAAACAGTATCTTTGCAACGTAATGCGGTTTTATAAACAATTAATCATTAAAAATATAATACTATGCGATTGATTATTCAACCCGACTATGAAAAATTGTCGGAATGGGCTGCAAAGTATGTGGCTAAACGTATCAATGAAGCAAAACCGACTGCTCAAAATCCTTTCAAGTTAGGACTGCCTACAGGTTCTTCCCCGTTGGGAATGTACCATTGTCTGATCAAGTTATGCAAAGAGGGAGTCGTTTCTTTCCGCAATGTGATCACTTTCAATATGGACGAATATGTCGGAATACCCGAAAGCCACCCCGAGAGTTACCATTCTTTCATGTGGAACAACTTCTTCTCGCATATTGATATACCTGCAGAGAATGTGAACATACTCAATGGCAATGCGCCCGACCTGCAGGCGGAGTGCGAACACTATGAAGAAAAAATTCTCGCTTGCGGAGGTATCGATCTCTTCTTGGGAGGGATAGGTCCCGATGGGCATATTGCTTTCAATGAACCGGCATCTTCACTTGCTTCCCGCACCCGCCAAAAAACACTTACAACGGATACAATCATCGCAAATTCCCGTTTCTTTGACAACGATGTCAACAAAGTGCCTAAGACTGCGCTTACCGTAGGTGTTGGTACGGTTCTGGATGCAAAGGAAGTCCTCATTTTGGTCAATGGTCACAACAAAGCGCGGGCACTCAAGCATGCGGTGGAAGAACCCGTCAACCACATGTGGACGATTTCTGCCCTGCAATTCCATCCGCATGGCATCATTGTTTGCGACGAAGACGCTTGTGCCGAACTGACGGTAGGAACTTTCCGCTACTTCTTGGATATCGAAAAAACTCATCTCAACCCTGACGCCTTGTAACAGAATGGGGAGCGTCTTTTTCAGATGGTTGTTTCTCGGTGGGTTGGGATATGCTTTGGGCGGACCTATCGGAATGATCGTGGGGTCGGTTGTGGCTCTGCTTTCCGGTGGATTGTCTTCGGCACTTCCTGCCGGAGATGATGCGGATGCAACCTCAGGAACACAACGCGCATCCTATCGCCGTGCTACACCTGGTGACATACGGGTCAGCATTCTCATTTTGGTGGCATGTGTCCTCAAAGCCGATGGCATCGTCAAAAAATCCGAACTGAATGTAGTAAAGAAATACCTGCTTCAGAACTATGGGGAAGAGGAGGCTTTGGGGGCATTGCAGGTGCTGAAGACTCTGCTGGAACAGGATATCGATTGTATGGCAGTCGCAAACCAGATACGCCAAAATGTCAACTATTCAACGCGCTTGGAGATTCTTCACTTCCTCCTTGACTTGGCTTTCGCCGATGGCGATTATGCCATTGCGGAGCAGCGGCTTATCGCACAGATATCCGCAGCCTTGGGGTTGAGTGATGCCGACTATCGTTCGTTGCTTGCGCTGTATGGAAAAGCAAAAGATCCCGATTGGGCATATCAGGCACTTGAAATCACTGCGTCTGTTACCGACGAGGAAGTGAAAAAGGCGTATCGGAGAATGGCTATGAAGTATCACCCCGACAAAGTGGCTTCTGCAGGGGAAGATGTAAAGAAAAAAGCAACGGAGAAGTTCCGGGCAGTCAACGAAGCCTACGAACATATCAAGAAGTCACGCGGAATGAATTGATCGCAGAACTTTGTTCCGATATGATGGTAGCGGCACTTTGTCCCGATTGTAATAGGAAGAAAATATAATTGTAAAAAGAAAAGAAATGCTTCAGATTTATAACACTCTGACTCGTCAGAAAGAGTATTTCCACCCCTTGCACGAAGGGCGCGTGGGAATGTATGTGTGCGGACCGACCGTCTATGGCGACGCCCACCTCGGGCATGCACGTCCTGCGATTACGTTTGACCTGCTGTTCCGCTACCTGCATTATCTCGGTTACAAAGTGCGCTATGTGCGCAATATCACGGATGTGGGACACCTGGAACACGATGCCGACGAGGGCGAGGACAAGATAGCCAAGAAAGCCCGTTTGGAGCAGTTGGAACCGATGGAGGTGGCGCAATACTATACCAATCGCTATCACCACGATATGGAACTGCTGAACGTGTTGCCGCCCTCTATCGAACCGCACGCCAGCGGACATATCATTGAGCAGATTGAGTTCATCAAGAAGATACTCGATCACGGCTATGCCTACGTGGTGAATGGGAGCGTCTATATGGATGTGGAGAAGTATGCGCACGATTTCCCCTACGGCAAACTGTCGGGGCGCAACCTCGAGGACATCAAGACAGAGACCCGCGAACTGGACGGGCAGCAGGAGAAGAAACACAGTTACGACTTCGCCCTCTGGAAGAAAGCCGCCCCCGAGCATATTATGCACTGGCCCAGCCCATGGAGCGAGGGTTTCCCCGGTTGGCATATGGAGTGCTCCGCAATGGGAACGAAATACCTCGGCGAGGAATTTGATATCCACGGTGGCGGAATGGACTTGATGTTCCCCCACCACGAGGCGGAGATAGCGCAGTCGTGTGCCGCACTCGGGCATGAGAGCGTCCGCTACTGGATGCACAACAATATGATTACCATCGCGGGCAAGAAGATGGGCAAGAGTTACAACAACTTCATCACCCTCGAGCAGTTCTTCAAGGGGGATCACCCGCTTTTGAGCCAACCTTTCTCGCCGATGACCATTCGTTTCTTTATTCTGATGGCGCACTACCGTTCGACGGTGGATTTCTCGAGCGAGGCATTAGAGGCAGCAGAGAAAGGCTTTGCCCGCCTGCAGGAGGCGTACACGCGCCTGATGAAACTGACGGCATCGGAGAACAGCACGGTAGAGACCGCCGGACTGCGCGAGCGTTGCACGGAAGCGATGGACGACGACCTGAACTCGCCTATCGTCATCTCGCACCTGTTCGATTCCGCCCGCGCTATCAATACGGTCTATGACGGCAAGGGAACGATCAGCGAGGCAGACCTGAAAGAGTTGCAATCGGTATGGCAGACGTTTGCAGTGGATATACTCGGTCTGCGCTTTGAGGAGAGTGGTGCAGACAACCGCACAATGACTGCCTACCATGGGGCTATTGACCTGCTGCTGGGTATCCGTTTAGACGCCAAAAAACAGAAAGACTGGGCTACCAGCGACAAGATACGCAACGCCCTGACCGACCTGGGTTTCAGCATCAAAGACACCAAGGACGGCTTCGAATGGAGCATATAAATTGAGTGCATTGAGGGCAATACGATATATGATAAGAGCCGCTGTATGGGCGGCTCTTGTTGCGTTTTGTGCCTGCGGCGGCAGGGGAGGGCAGGAAACCATTGTGGAAGATAACCTGGTGGCGTATCCGGGGCGGACATTCAGTTACAAGGCAAAGTTCAACGACAACCAGCCACGGCAATTGAAAGCCGCACGGGCACTCGGTTTGTCTGCTCCGCCGCGTGACCGCGCTGAGGCGCAGCGTATGCGCCGGCAATTGCAGCAAGTGCGTACCGGAGACAATTATATCATTGACTCGCTTACCCATTCCATTCCTTATCTTGTTCCCTCTGCCGCCCGTGAATTAGACGCTATCGGGGCAGGTTTTGCCGACATCTTGCAGCGCAACGGTTTGCCGCACTACCGCTTTCGCGTGAGCAGTGTCCTGCGTACGCAAGAGGACGTGCGCCAACTGCAAAAGAGCGGCAATATCAACTCTGTTACCACTTCCTGCCACTGCTATGGTACGACTTTCGACATCACCTACACCCATTTTGACAAGGTAACCGCCACGCGCGACTATATGACGCCCGACAACCTCAAATTGGTTCTCGGGCAGGTATTGCTCAACGAGCAACGTGCGGGACGGATATACGTGAAATACGAATGGCAGCAGGCGTGTTTCCACATCACCTGCCGCCCGTAGTCTTTCTGCAAAGGATACTATGTTTGCTCAATATGGCTGACATCCCTTGAATATATTGGACTGAAAAGAGAAGAGCCTGTTGGCATAGAATTTGTAAAGCAAAACCTCGGTGCCGACTTCCTCTAACACAAGAGTTGAGCCTCAAAAGCGTCCGAAAGCATACAGGTTCGGAAAAGAGATAGTTCCTCTTACCTATAGAGACGTGTATATTGGCATTGTGCGAAACTGACCTGCACGAATAGTGGTCGTCAATAGTTGTACAATGATGATGTATGCTGTTAATCAAGAAACTGAAGGAGTATCTTCCTTACTACAAGCGTAATCTGAAGGTTGCGATTCCCGTGATGCTCACGCAGATAGGCGGAGCATTGGTGGGGTTGTTTGACACGATGATGGTGGGACATTATGCCACGGTTGACTTGGCGGCGGTGAGTTTTTCGAATGCGCTGTTCTTCACCGTTATGGTGTTTGCGTCGGGTGCACTGATGGGCTTGACACCATTGATTGGTGTGCAGGACGGCGAGATGTCGAAATACCCCGAAAAGGGCGACATCATACGCAGAAAGATAGCCTCGCTGCTGCAAAACGGATTGTATTTCACACTGATAATCGGTGTGATTACCACTCTGCTTTTGGCTGTGTGCATTCCGCTGCTCGGTCATTTCGGGCAAGATACGGAGGTGGTGGAAGTGGCACGCCCGTACTATATATTGATAGTCATCTCGCTGTTGCCGTACCTGTTGTTCTGCCTGCAAAAGCAGTTCCTCGAGGGCTTGGGCAATACGGTGGTGGCAATGATTATCGTGCTGACCATGAATGCGCTGAATGTGCTGCTGAACTGGGTGTTCATCTATGGTCATTGGGGTGCGCCCGCGATGGGTGCCACCGGTGCGGGTATTGCCACATTGGTTTCGCGCGTAGGGATGCCGATATGTATGTTTGCCGTCATAGCATTGCACCGTAACTGGCGCGGGTACCTGCAGATGTTCTCACGCCGTCTGTCGTCGTGGCGCGAGGTATGCCATATCGCCCGAATCGGGTTCCCGATAGGCGGTCAGACATTCTTTGAGACGGTGACTTTCACTCTTGCGGTAGTGGTGGTCGGGTGGATTAGCAAAGAGGCAATTGCGGCGCATCAGATTGCTACGCAGGTGTCCAACCTCACGTTTATGCTGGCACTGGGTATCGGTGCGGGTACCACGATACGCGTTTCGCATCAGTTGGGCAAAGGCGACCTGCCGGCAGTGCGCATGGCAAGTAATGCCAGTATTCATCTGGTGGTGCTGATAAACACCTTTGCAGCGGCACTGATGATTGGTCTGCGCCATTATATCCCGCTGCTGTTTACGGAGGATGCAGAGGTGATTGCTATCGCGTCGCAACTGCTGATATTTGCGGGTTTGTACCAGTATTCTGACGGATTGCAGGCAGTCGGGGCGGCTATGTTGCGCGGTATCACCGATGTGAAAGTGCCGATGGTGATTGCCTTTGTGTCGTATATCATTGTGGGGCTGAGTGTCGGACTGGTGTGCGCGTTCCCGTTGGATATGGGGGCTGCCGGTATCTGGGTGGGATTTATTGTGGGATTGACGTTTGCAGCCGTGCTGTTCCATACGCGGTTTAACAAAAAGTACAGGAAAATGTGCCTCAGTGTTGCAAGTATAGAAAAATAGCCGTATCTTTGCAGTCCCTTTCGGAAAGAAAGGAGTTTTGGTTGTTTGTTGCGGGATGTAGCTCAGCCCGGTAGAGTACGCGTCTGGGGGGCGTGTGGTCGCAGGTTCAAATCCTGTCATCCCGACAAATAAAAGCGAGAATGATTCTTCGTCCTCGCTTTTATTTGTATGTGTACAGGACTTTTTAGAGTTGGAATGTATATCACGCTATGATGAAAATATATGGAAAACTGGCGAAAGCAATTGAAATACATGGGTTCCTTTTTTCATATACTTTCGTTTTGTAATACTCAGCGGAAGTATATGAGTATGGCAGAGACTCTTTTGGCGGTTGCACTCTTTTTATGGATTCCCGTCTCAAAGACATAGAACTCAAGACAGGAACGATACGCCCCCTCAAGCCGACCTCAACGACCCCTCATCGACTTCTTGTTAATCTGTGAGACTGCGAATGGGTTTGTAAAACAATTCTGCTGCTTCTCTTCTGAAGACAGCGGCAGAATAGATAGATATTGTAAATTCTTTGCTTTTGCTGAGAGTCAGAAAAGAGAGAAACTGCTCTTCATCTCTCTTTTTGAACAGGTCGTTGCTTTACAACGATTGCTCCAAGCGTAGCATATCAGCGGCTTCAATCTTTTTTTGCGCATACTCTTTGGTGACGGTAAACTTCTTCAAATCACTTGATGGAAGGTCATACATCAAGTCTGTCATCACGGTCTCTGTGAGCGATCGCAATCCCCTGGCACCTAAACGATATTCCACAGCCTTATCCACTATATAATCCAGTGCCTCTTCCGCAAATTCCAATTGCACACCGTCCATCAACATCAACTTGATATATTGCTTCGTAATGGCATTCTTGGGTTCGGTCAATATGCGTCGCAGAGCCTCTCGGTCTAAGGGCTCCAGATGGGTGAGTATGGGCAAACGGCCAATTATCTCAGGAATCAGACCAAATGCTTTCAAGTCTTGCGGTGCAATGTATTTCAGCAAATCGTTCTGGTCAATACGCTGTTTTTGTCTTGATGCCTCAAATCCTATTACGTGTCGGTTCAACCGTTGGGCTATTCTTTGCTCTATTCCGTCAAAAGCACCGCCGCAGATGAAAAGAATATTCTGGGTGTTTACGGCAATATATTCTTGATCCGGATGTTTCCTTCCGCCTTTTGGCGGTACATTAACCACTGAGCCTTCCAATAGTTTGAGCAGTCCTTGTTGTACACCCTCTCCGCTTACGTCGCGTGTGATACTCGGGTTGTCCGACTTCCGTGCGATCTTGTCTATTTCGTCTATGAAGACGATGCCCCGTTCCGCTTTCTTCACGTCAAAGTCGGCTTCTTGTAGCAATCGTGTGAGTATCGACTCAATGTCTTCCCCTACATATCCTGCTTCAGTAAGCACGGTTGCATCCACTATCGTAAAAGGTACGGTCAGCAGCCGTGCTATGGTTTTTGCTAACAGTGTCTTTCCCGTTCCGGTTGAACCCACCATTACAATGTTCGACTTTTCTATATCTATTCCGTCGTTGCTCTGAGGTTGTGTAAGACGTTTGTAATGGTTGTAAACGGCAACTGAAAGACTCTTTTTGGCAGCGTCCTGACCGATAACGTACTGATCCAAAAACGCTTTTATCTCATGCGGTTTCGGAACATTCTTCATCCCGTCGTCTTTCGTCTCTGTCCCGCTTGCTGACTCCGCAGGTCGCAGTTGCGATACGATGGCGTGAAGATCTTCCACTTGACGGATGCATTCCTTGCACACAACCCAGCCGTTTTGACCTTTCACCAGTTCCGAGGCAGGAAGAGTACGCCCGCAGAGAGCGCAGACATTATGTGTTGTTTGTTGTTTAGCCACGTCTCTATTATGCTTGTTTTTTTCTGTAAACGGTGTCTATCATACCATATTGCAAAGCCTCGTCTGCCGTCATCCAATAGTCTCTGTCGGCATCTGCGATGATTCTTTCCATGCTTTGTCCTGAGTGTTCGGAGATGATGTGGTACAACTCATCCTTCAGTTTGAGAATTTCACGTGCCGTGATTTCTATGTCAGAGGCTTGTCCCTGAATGCCGCCAAGAGGCTGATGAATCATCACGCGGGAGTGAGGGAGAGCGGCACGTTTGCCTTTTTCGCCGGCTACAAGCAGAATCGCACCCATCGAAGCGGCCATACCGGTACAGATCGTACTCACTTTGGCGTTTACAAACTGCATGGTGTCATAAATACCCAAACCGGCATACACAACACCACCGGGAGAATTCAAGTAGATGGAAATATCCTTGTCCTGATCCACATTGTCAAGATAAAGCAACTGGGCTTGTATCACGCTGGCGGTGTAATCATTTATCTCTGTTCCCAAAAAGATAATACGATCCATCATAAGACGCGAAAATACGTCCATCTGCGTAACGTTTAATTGGCGTTCTTCCAAAATGGAAGGCGAAATATAAGAGGCTTCCATGGAGGCGTTCATTGCTTTCTCCACGTGCATCGAGTTCATACCAAGATGCCGGGCCGAGAATTTCAAAAAGTCATTCATTGTGTTCTTTTTCGTTCTGTTACGGCTGCAAAGGTAACATATTTTTGTCGGATGGCAAACCTTATCACCGCATCCCTTGCAGGGAACAAAAACAAGACGCTTGCAAAGTCAAAAAACTTATGTTATCTTTGCAAACGATAACGTAACGGTTAAATGGGAGGAATGTGATGAATATCAAAAGAAAATCAGTGCTGTTGATTCTGACGGGAGGGACCATTACCATGACCCAGGATCCTGTCACGGGAGCCTTGCGCCCGACAGGCATGGAAGAAGTGAGACGGTATATGCCGGAATTGTTTCAAGACGATATACAGGTGGACATATCTTCCTTCAATCCTTTGGTGGATTCCTCCAACATAACCCCCCATACGTGGAGCAAATTGGCCTCTCTTGTTTACGAAAACTACGCAGTCTACGACGGCTTCGTGATTCTTCATGGAACCGATACCATGGCATATTCGGCTTCTGCCCTCAGTTTTATGTTGGAAAATCTTGGCAAACCTGTGGTCTTCACGGGGGCTCAGTTGCCTATGGGACTTATACGGAGCGATGCACGCGAGAATCTCCTTACCGCCATAGAGATTGCTGTGGCGCAGAATGAAGACGGACGGGCGTTGGTGCCGGAAGTCTCTATCTTCTTTGGCGACCGTCTCTATCGCGGAAACCGCACAACGAAGAAAAATGCCGAGTACTTCTCCGCCTTCAAATCCTATAACTACGAACCTCTCGCCATCGCGGGAGTTCATATACGCTATAATACACACCTCGTGCATTACCCCGTTTTTTCACGACCGCTCAAACTGCGCACGAAATTCGACGAGCGGGTGGCTATCCTCAAAATTTTCCCTGGCATTTCCAAACAGGTGGTGGAAGCAACATTGAACATACCCGATTTGCGTGCGGTGGTACTCGAAACCTTTGGTGCCGGCAATGCACCGAGTGAGGTATGGTTCACGGAGGCTCTCAGAAACGCCACTGCAAGAGGACTGATCATTGTTAATAAAACGCAGTGTAGTGCAGGTTCCGTGGAGATGGGACGATATGAAACAAGTCTCAATCTCATGGAAGCGGGTGTCTTGAGCGGACACGACATCACCACCGAAGCATTGCTGACAAAACTGATGTATCTCTTGGGTGAACACGGATCTGATTCCGAAAAAGTGAAGCAACTGTTGCGGATCAGTCTGTGCGGGGAAATGACAATAAACGAAAATTAACATAAATATATACTGCTATGAATATCGAAGAATTGACTCCTCACGGAGTGTGGACAAATTTCAAAAGCATAACGCAAATACCCCGCCCCTCGGGGAAAAAAGAAGCCATTGGGGCTTTCCTCGTGAAATACGGAAAATCTCTTGGATTGGAAACCCTGCAGGATGAGATAGGCAATGTCCTTATCCGCAAACCTGCTTCAAAAGGTTTGGAAGACCATCCGGGTGTTATTCTGCAAGGTCACATGGATATGGTGCCGCAAAAGAATGGCGATGTAGTATTCGATTTCGAAAAAGATCCTGTCCATGCTTACGTGGACGGCGAGTGGGTTACGGCACAGGGTACTACTTTGGGTGCCGACAATGGCATAGGGGTTGCAGCGGCTTTGGCTGTCTTGACGGATAAAGATGCCGTTCATCCTCCGTTGGAAGTTCTTGTCACGGTTGACGAGGAAACGGGTATGTATGGGGCTTTTGCGCTCAAAGGCGGTTGGCTTAATGGCAAAACACTGCTCAATCTGGATAGTGAATCCGAGGGCGAACTCTATATCGGTTGTGCCGGTGGGGTGGATAGTACGATTTCGTTCCGGTATTTTCCTGCTGATATCCCGCAGGGTGATGTGGCTCTGCGTGTCAGTCTCACGGGACTCAAAGGCGGACATTCGGGTTGCGATATCAACTTGCAACGTGCCAATGCCAACAAATTGATGTTCCGCTTCCTCAAAGATGCGGTGGCAAACAACGAAGCACGCTTGGCTTCTGTCACTGGCGGAAGCCTGCGAAACGCTATTCCGCGTGAGGCTGAGGCGGTTCTTACGGTTCCAGAAGAAAATGTTGACGACCTCCTGCAATTGGTTGCCGACTACGAGGATTTGTTCATCCGCGAATATGATGGAGTGGAGGACAATATTCATTTCTCTGCTCAACCGACCGGTTTGCCCGCATCCCTTATCCCCGACGAGATACAGGATAGTCTTATCCATTCTGTCATCGCTTGTCCGGATGGTGTGTTCCGTATGATTCCCGAAATGCCCGATGTGGTTGAAACATCCAACAATCTGGCGATGATAACCACTGAAAATAATACGGTCACCATTCAATGCCTTACCCGTAGTTCGGTGGAGAGCAGGAAGGAGGAATTGCAGGAAATGATCGATAGTTGCTTCGCTCTGGCAGGCGCAAAAGTCGAGTTCTCAGGGAGTTACCCGGGATGGAAACCCAACGTGGATTCACATATATTGCGCCTTATGCAGAAAACCTATCATGAAGAGTTTGGCGAAGAACCGAGGGTCATTACCATTCATGCGGGGCTGGAGTGCGGCATCATTGGACGCAACTATCTGGGTATGGACATGATCTCTTTCGGACCGACCATCATGCACCCGCACTCTCCCGATGAGAAGGTCAATATCGCAAGTGTGGAGAAGTTCTACCACTTCCTCCTGGCGACATTGCGCAAACTCTGATAATCGTTGCTCTGAAGTAAGTGAGGAGGTCTTCTGTCTTTTGGCAGATGACCTCCTCGCTTGTTTTGGCATGGTGTTTGCAAAAACTGCTGTAAAATGACCTAAAAAGTACAATTATGAAGAAGTTCTTTCAGTATCTCTGTGTGGCAGTGCTGATGTGTGGTTTGAGTGCTGTCACTGCCTATGTGGTAGTTCGGAACGCGCAACCGTCCGTCGCAGATATGGTTGCAGCGTCCTCCGATTCCACTCATTTCTATATCCCTGCCGAGTATGCTAAGTTTGCCAACCTTCCTGCTGCTGGCGAAACCGATTTTACGGTGGCTGCCGATTTGTCTGTAGGGGCTGTTGTCCATGTCAAAACCACTATTCAAGCGCAGCGCAACCCGTATGCGTCCGATCCTTTTTTCGATTTCTTCTTTGGAAGACCGCAACAACGTGAAATGCCCGAGCAGATGGCTTCCGGCTCCGGAGTGATTATATCGCCCGACGGATATATCGTTACCAATAACCACGTCATTGCTGATGCCAAAAACATTGAGGTAGTTCTCAACGACAAACGCTCTTTTGTGGCAACACTCATAGGAACCGATCCCAATACGGACATAGCCTTGCTGAAGATCGATGCTACCGACCTGCCTATCATCATTATGGGCAATTCCGACGACCTTCGTGTCGGAGAGTGGGTGCTTGCCGTAGGCAATCCGTTTAATCTCACTTCAACGGTTACCGCAGGTATAGTCAGTGCCAAAGCACGTAATATCAATATCCTGAATGGTGAGATGAAGATTGAGTCTTTCATTCAAACCGATGCCGCAGTCAATCCCGGCAACTCGGGAGGAGCCTTGGTAAATACCAAGGGAGAATTGGTGGGTATCAATACGGCGATCGCTTCCCAAACAGGTTCCTATAGCGGCTATTCTTTTGCCGTACCGACAGGCATCGTGCAAAAAGTTGTTTCCGATCTCAAGCAGTATGGCGTAGTACAACGTGCCGTCTTGGGCGTCCAGATACAGGAAATTACTCCCGAACTGAAGAAAGAAAAGAATCTGACTACCCTGCAGGGAGCCTACATTGCTGCGGTGGTGGATGGCGGTGCTGCGGACAAAGCCGGTATACGTGTGGGTGATGTCATTACGAAAATAGGAAATGCTACTGTCCGTTCTACGACCGATTTGCAAGAGCAGGTCGGACGTCACCGTCCTGGCGACAAAGTATCTGTCACCCTCTTGCGTGCTGGCAAAGAACAAACATTGGAGGCTGAACTGACCAATCGAAGTGGTGGATTCGGACTTGTTCAGAAGTCTGAAGACCTCAGTATCTTGGGAGCACAATTCAACGAGATAGGAAATAATCTGAAGCAGCAACTCCGCATCAACTATGGTGTGCAGGTTTCCGCTGTAAAGAATGGTAAATTGAAGAACGCAGGCGTACAGGATAACTTTATCATTCTTAAGGCGAATAATCGGGCAATTCGTTCTGTTGACGATTTGTCGCAGGTCCTTAATGATGCTCTGCAAGCCTCCGAACAGGACAAAGTCCTCTTTCTGGCAGGGGTTAATCCGAACGGAAGAATAGCCTATTATGCCGTCAATCTTTCCGAATAATTGATTCTTCCTCTTAACAATAACCCGCTCTGTGATCAAATACTCACAGAGCGGGTTATTCATTGTGTGTAAGTCTCTTGTGGAATACTTTTGTGTCTTTCCCGTTGCCGTGGAGATGGTAGAACGCTCATATTCCTTTGTCGGGACCTGGACGACCCCTTATCGACCCCTCAACGAGACATCAAAAACAAACCCAAGCCCCTTGTTTGAGGGGGCTTGGGTTTGTCTGTCTCCGCTTTTGGAATGATTTGGGCGGCTGCCCCGTCTTTTGGAGAAGCGGAAAGGTCACCTTATTTCACTATCTTTGTGCAGTAGTTCCCGCTCCGGACAATATATGTCCCGCTATAGGGAAGTTGGTTCCGCACTTCTGCCAAAGTGGAATGTATAATCCCAATTTGTCTTCCGTCTATGCTGTAAATAATCCACTCTGCTTCTGTGTCGGAATCGATGTTGCTAACCGCAGAACCTGTACTTTCCACTTGCAGACCGTCCAAGGCAAAGAAGGTGGACGTGTTGGTGCCCCACTGACCTTTCCCTGTCGAAGTCATAGTGAAGCATAAACCGTAGCAGTCGCCCAATGCTTTCAAATCAACATCTTCCCAACCCTTGTTGAGCGTCCGTTCTTCTTGTTTCGGACTTCTGTAGTCTGCCAGATAATAAGTTACCTCCTTACTCTCATCTTTCTGCAGGTTCTTGTCAAGCGCGTAGATGTGAAGTGCAAAATAATCCCCCTCTTTGAACGTATAGCCGGTGTAGTCTCCTTTCGTAATATCTTTGTAAGCCATCGTGTTTTGGCAGATGGACACGCTCAGCGGACGATAGGCTGTTTCGCCTGTGAAAGTCACTACATTGGATTTCTCTCCGTAAAACTCGCTATAGTAAGCCAAGACAAATGGTGTACCTTCGCCCTGCAATCCTCCTTTGCTCATACAGCCGTTGTAACTCACACTGTCCGAGGACACTTTGCTCACCGTGAAACCTTCCCACGATGTTCCTGCGTACGACTCTCCGCTGGGGAGGTGGGAGAAACGAAATACTTGAAACTCCAATTGGCGGAACGATTCTGATTCGTTGTATGTCTCCGACCAGATGTCATTCTGATTATATGCAATGCTTGTCGGATTGGTAGGTTTGTTCAAGTCTAACTTGATAACCTCCGCTTGCGTCTCTGCTATGCTTGCACAGATAAGGCAAAGGCTGAATAGTAAAGTTTTCTTCATATCACAATAGTTTTTTTGGTATGCCGGTATTCTCCCGTAAATAACTCAGTGAAATAGCAAAAGAAAACACTATCTGCCGTCTTCTGACTGCAAATATATGTCCCCTCCGCTCTTTCCTCGAGAGCAAAACGAAAGGGTGTCGTCAGCGGCAGGTCTTCTGACTCGTTCCTCGCTTTGCAGTCTTCCCGTTCTTGGTATAGAATAGTGACACTCTTGGGCAAAGCAATTCATAGAACTTACAGCAGCGGGACTGCGCAGGATTTTCACCTGCTTCCCTCTTGGCCTGTATAAGCGGATAATACTCCCTATACAGGAACCGCTAACCGCCTGCAAAATTACAACCTTTTCTTAAACTCTGCAATATCGTTTCTTTTGCTGTCCTGTGGAAGCGGATACAATGTGGTAGAATGGTTGTCGGGTTGAAAAAAATGTACTATCTTTGTAGCATTGCATGTTTGTGCCATTTTGGCAATACTTGTTTTGGCGCATTTTTTGCAAGATTGTTTGAGCAGATGCAGTGGGGCTGACCCAAAAAAGAAAAGATAACTATTCTAACATACTATACTGAATGAAAAAAAATGAACCGGCATTAGAGCAACTCAGAGATGCTGTTGTAGAAGCAATTAGGGACAAAAAGGGTAAACGGATTGCCGTTTTGGATATGCGCTCTTTGGAGTCCGCTCCTTGTTCCATGTTTGTCATAGCACAGGGAAATACCAATACGCAGGTGGCGGCAATTGCTGATGAAATTGAAGATTTTGTGCGGAAAACAGTCGGAGAAAAGGTTTTGGCAACCGCCGGAGAAGAAAATGCAGAATGGATCGCAATGGACTATGGAGACATTATCGTGCATATTTTCCAACCGCAAGTACGGGAATTCTACGACATCGAACATCTTTGGGGAGATGCCTGCATCACCCTCTTGCCCGATGAAGACTAAGTAATCATATTTCTGCGAGTAAACTATGAATAATCGGAATAATCAACAACGTCCCAATACACCGCAACAGAAAGGAAAACGGAAAGGTCCCGGTCTGTCGTGGCTCTATATTGCTATCATTGTCTTCCTTTTCGGAAGTCTCCTCTTTTCGGACGGCTCTTCCGTCTCCAAGGATGTTTCCTATACCAAACTGCAGTCTTATATTGAGCAGGGCTGTATAGAGTCTATGGTCGTGTATGACGATGGGAAGGTCAAGGCTCAAGTCGCTCCCGATGCAGTGGGAGTCGTCTTTTCGTCCGATCCGGAGAAAGCGGCAGAGGCGAAGCAGCAACGTATTGTGGTGTCTATACCCTCAGTTGATGAGTTCAATCAGTATATGACGCAGGTTAATTCGCAGCGTCAGGAAGCAGGCAAAAAGGCGGTTGATCTTACATTTGAGAAAGAAAACAATTGGTGGTTGATACTGATCAACCTCCTGCCCTTTGTATTATTGGTATTCTTTTTCATGATGATGAGCCGTGGACCCGTAGGAGGGGGCGCAGGCATATTCAATGTGGGAAAAGCCAAAGCACAGGTCTTTGATAAAGATAAGAAAGATAAGGTCACATTCAAAGATGTGGCTGGTTTGGCGGGTGCCAAACAGGAGGTGGAAGAGATTGTCTCCTTCCTGAAGAATCCTAAGAAATACACCGATCTTGGTGGTAAAATACCCAAGGGAGCCCTGTTGGTAGGACCTCCGGGAACCGGTAAAACTCTGTTGGCGAAAGCCGTGGCAGGTGAAGCCAATGTGCCGTTCTTCTCCATGTCCGGTTCCGACTTTGTGGAGATGTTTGTCGGTGTAGGGGCTTCGCGTGTCCGTGACCTCTTCCGACAAGCCAAAGAGGCGGCACCCTCCATCATCTTTATTGATGAGATTGATGCGGTCGGAAGAGCAAGAGGAAAGAATGTGATGAGTGGCGGCAACGACGAAAGGGAATCTACGCTCAACCAGTTGCTTACCGAGATGGATGGTTTCGGTACCAATTCGGGGGTTATCATCCTTGCAGCCACCAACCGTGCTGATGTCTTGGATTCAGCCCTCTTGCGTGCAGGACGTTTCGACCGCCAAATCCATGTCGAACTGCCCGACTTGCAGGAACGGAAAGAAATCTTTGGTGTCCATTTGCGCCCGTTGCACTTGGATGATACGGTGGACGTCAACTTCCTTGCCAAACAGACTCCAGGATTCTCGGGGGCGGATATTGCCAATGTATGCAACGAAGCGGCGCTCATTGCTGCACGCCACGACAAAAAGGCGGTCGGAAAACAAGACTTTATGGACGCTGTGGATCGTATAGTTGGAGGACTGGAAAGGAAGACGAAGATTATGACTGATGACGAGAAACGCTCCATCGCCTACCACGAAGCAGGACATGCCACCATTTCATGGATGCTCCGTTGGGCTAATCCTCTGGTAAAAGTTACCATCGTTCCGCGAGGTGTCTCTTTGGGGGCGGCATGGTATCTCCCCGAAGAACGCCAATTGACGAACAGGGAACATCTTTTGGACGAAATGTGCGCCACATTAGGCGGACGGGCGGCGGAGGAGGAATTCCTCTCCCAAACAAGCACGGGCGCGCTCAACGACTTGGAACGTGTCACCAAGCAAGCGTATGCTATGGTGTCTTATTATGGAATGAGCGATAAGTTGGCAAACCTCAGTTTCTATGACTCCACAGGACGAACCGACTACGCTTTTGCCAAACCTTATTCGGAAAAAACGGCTGAAACCATTGACAAGGAGGCAAGTACCATAATTTCTCAACAGATGGCGCGCGCCAAGAAAATCCTTGCTCAAAACGCCGAAGGGCATCACCGGATTGCGGAACTCCTTATCGAAAAGGAGGTAATTACGGCAGAAGATGTGGAAAGTATTCTCGGACCGCGTCCATGGAAGTCCCGCCAGGACGAAATAATCGAGGACAACGAAGCAATGCTGCAAGAAGAAAAGGCGAAAGAACAGTCGCAGCCTGTATCGCCATCGGAAGAAAATAAAGTGCAAACTGACTCCCCTTCAGATTCTGCTCCTGAAAACGGACAACATGATTCAGAGGAACCCCGGAAACAATAAATGATAATGTGGTGCTGCGGCGACTGCCTTTTCTTGGCATGAATATGGTTCCGCTGAGTACCTCTTATCCTGAAAAATAGAACTGATTAACAAAGAAATAACTATATGAAACGAATCCTTCTTGGCACATGGGTGCTGACACTATGCTTGGCGGTTTCTGCGCAACAGCCACAGAAATTGCCCATTGACTCAGCGGTACGCGTAGGACACTTGGATAATGGACTCACCTACTACATCCGCCATAACGAATATCCCAAACAACGCTGTGAGTTCCATATCGTCCAGGCTGTGGGGGCTATACTTGAAGAAGACGACCAAAACGGTTTGGCGCACTTCCTTGAACACATGGCGTTCAACGGAACGGAACACTTCCCCGGAAAAGGTATCATCAACTACTTTGAATCCGTAGGCGTTAATTTCGGTGGAAACATCAATGCCTACACCTCTTTGGACGAAACCGTGTATCGTCTCTCCGATGTGCCAACCTACCGCGAGGGAATTGTTGATTCTGCCCTGCTCGTGATGCACGACTGGGCGTGTGGACTCTCTCTCTTGCCCGAAGAGATTGATGCCGAACGCGGTGTTATACGTGAGGAATGGCGTACAGGAGCCGATGCCAATCGCCGTATGTGGAAACAAAGCAATGCCTTGATGTTTCCTGGAAGCCAATATGCTAAACGTGATGTTATTGGAGACACTGCCGTAATCAACAACTTTGCCTACGATGCCCTGCGCAATTACTACAAGAAATGGTATGGACCCGATAATCAGGCGGTCATTGTGGTCGGCGATATCAATGTGGACACCATTGAGGCGAAAATTAAAGCCTTGTGGGCGGATGTTCCGGCACGTGCTAACCGCGGAGAACGCCCGATCTATTCGGTCGATAACAATGTGGAACCCATTGTTTCCGTGGTAACCGACGCAGAAGCCCAGGTAACCCGCATCACGGTTATATTCAAGAAAGACCCTCTGCCCGAAACTCTCAAAGGGACGGATATGGATTATGTCTTGAGTGTTGCACATTCGCTCATTACCGACATGATTGACAACCGTATGGCGGATCTGGCGCTCGACCCGAATGCGTCTTTCGTAGCCGGTGGTACCGACTATGGAGAATTGGTGAAGGCGAAAGATGCTTTGTATGCTATATACATACCCAAGGTGGGGCAGGAAAAACAAGCGTATGCCGACCTTCTCTATCAGTTGGAGAAAGTCCGTCGTTATGGTTTCACTAATGCAGAACTGGAACGTGTTAAGGCGGAAATGCTCTCTATGTATGAGAAATTCTATAACGAGAGAAACAGCACACGCAATATAGGCTACGTGCAGGAATGTAAACGCAATTTCTTGGACGGTGAAGTCATGCCGGGTATCAAGTGGGAATTTGATGCTGTCAAGCAGATTCTTCCCTCTTTGGATATCACCGAAATTAATCGTATGGCACGCCCGCTTGTTACCGACGAAAACGTAATTGTCTCTATCACGGCTCCCGCTAATGCCAAACTCCCAACCGAAGAAGAAATTCGCTCAGGGTTGAAGAATATGTCCTCTCTCCAAATTGAGGCTCCTGAAGAAGAAACCATACGTACTACTTTGGTGGAGAAAGCACCTAAGGCGGGTAAAATCAAGAAGATCGCTCACAACGAGATCCTGGGTACCACCGAATGGACTCTCTCCAATGGCATCCGCGTTATAATCAAACCTACCAATTTCAAGCAGGATGAAATCCTCTTCTCTGCTTTCTCGTGGGGCGGCACTTCCTTGATAAAGGATCTTGCCGATCTTCCTTCTGCTGCAATGGCAACCGATGTGGTGGAATTTTGCGGATTGGCGGATTTCTCTAACAGCGACCTCTCAAAGGCGTTGGCAGGGAAACATGTGAATATGTCTCCTTCCATAAATGAACTCTCCGAATCTGTCAGCGGTTCCTCTACTGTCAAGGACTTGGAAACACTCCTCCAACTCAATTATCTCTATTTTACCGCCCCACGACGCGATGAGAAGGCTTTCCAAACGTTTATATCTCTCATGGAAACCTCGTTGGCAAACAAAAAACAGGACCCAAAGTCAATCTGGTACGATTCTATCAATGTAATGGCAAGCAACTATTCACCTCGTACCATCGTATGGACGAAAGAAAAACTCAAGGAAATTGACTTGGACCGTGCACTGGCAATCTATAAGGCGCGTTTTGCCAATCCTGCTGACTTCGTCTTTACTTTCACGGGATGCATCAATCCCGACGACAAAAATTTCCAAAAGTTGGTATGCACGTGGTTGGGAGGAATGAAAACCAATAAAACACGCGAGAATTTTGTGGATAACAACGTACGGGCACCACAAGGCAATCAGAAGAACTATTTCTCGCGGTCAATGCAAACGCGTACGGCTTCCAACTATATTCAATATACTTCCTACGGCATCCCCTATACAATGGACAATATGCTTAATGTCAATATGATTGGACGTATTCTATCCACGCGTTATTTGGAGTCTATCCGTGAACGGGAAGGCGGTTCCTATGGCGTAGGTGTTGCAGGTCGTTTGCATCGGAATCCCGTGCCGGAAGCGATATTGTTGATGATGTTCGACACCGATCCTGAGATGCAGGAGAAGTTAATGAACATTATCCATGAGGAAGTGCAGACTATCTTGGATAACGGACCTTTGGCAACCGACCTCAGCAAGGAGAAAGAATCCATGCTCAAAGACTATGAAGAAAATCTGGAGAAAAACAACTATTGGTCTTCAGTCATCCTGCCGCAGTATTATCGCTATGGGGATAACTACGTCACTTCCTATGAGAAGGCAGTGCGTGCTGTCACATCCGAAACCGTGCAACAAATGTTGAAGAACTTGGTAAACTCCAAGAATGTGTTCGAGGTCGTAATGCTACCAGAATAAGATCAGGCATTGCCAAACAGCAGAACGGGCAGACAATCTCTAAGAGGTGTCTGCCCGTTTGTTATACAGGTAATATCAACATAGTATGAGTCAGTCAACTTCTAAATGGTGGTCATAACTTTCTGCTCTCAACAAAAAGCCTCTCCTTGGGAGATGTCGGAGAGGTCTTTCTTTTGCTTTAGCCGACCTCAACGACCCCTGAAGCACCCCTTGTCGGGATCTGAGTGAGAGACGAAGGAGCAAAATCGTATATTCTAAATTGCCAAATCGTAAATAATTTGCCCACTCAAACAAATATCAATGAGCGGTTAAAAATAGAATTAAGACTTTGTTGGCAGTGATAGATGCAACAATTGGGGTGGGTAATGTTTTGTCGGATTTAATCAGGTACAAGATTAACGGCAAATGGCGGAGTCCCTACGGGGACGCGGACATCTCGTCCGCGGTTTTTCATATATCTTCAAAGGGCATTGTTGGAACAAATTAATGACCAATTATACGGCAATTAACGGAGAATAAAGTGGTCATTAACGGAGCCTTACAGGGGACGCGGACGCCCCGTTCACGGTTTTAATGACTCTTTAACGGGTATTAATGGAGCAAATTAACGGCAAATTATACGGCAATTAACGGAGAATAAAGTAGTCATTAACGGAGCCTCTCCGGGGACGCGGACGCCCCGTTCACGGTTTTTAATGGCACTTTAATGGTTTTAATGGAAAACTCTTAAAAGGAAGTTCGCGGATCTTGTAATGTACCTGAATCAATTATTGGAGGGATATGAGATGTCTATTCTTCCGATAACGTAAATTTGTCCACGTCTTTCCAAAGGGGAAGCCGTTCTCGGAAATGACGTATGGCGTCCACGTCAATATCTGCAATCCGTGTTCCCTCTTCCCCGTCGGCAAAATTCGTCAAAGCGTGTAGGTATGTATCGTATGCAACCGAATGTCCGGAATACTGCAGTCCGTTCCCGTCTTCTCCCACGCAATTCACACCGCAAACTGCGCATTGGTTCTCTGTGGCACGGGCAGGAAGCAATGCATCCCAGTATTGTATCCTTGCGTCAGGCCAGTTCGCACAATAGAGCAGTATGTCATAATCATTTCCCTCACGGTTCCTGCTCCATACGGGAAAACGTAAGTCATAGCATACCAACAGACAAAAACGGACACCCTTGTATTCCGAGATGACCCTGTGGTTACCTCGGCTGAAAAACTCTGTTTCCCCACCGTGAGCGTATAAATGTCTTTTGTCGGCAAAGTCCGGTTCTCCGTTAGGGCGGACAAAGAAGCCCCTGTTGTAGAGTTTACCTCCTTCCTCGGCAATGTAACTGCCTGCTATGGCAATGTCATACTCCTTTGCCCAATGCTTTAACGATTGGATGGTCTTTCCTGTATTCGTTTCTGCCAAGTCTGGGCGGCTCGTGCAAAAACCGGTGGAGAACATTTCAGGCAACAAAGCCACATCAGCCTTGCCGGCTAATGTGGCTAATCGTTCGTGGGTGAGACGCAGATTTTCTTCTTTGTTCTCCCACACAATAGGGTACTGCAGAAGAGCAATGCGCATTACTTCTTCTTTCCTTCTGCTGGTTTGCCTATGGCTTCACGCATACTTGTGTCTGCCTGTATGTTTTGCATACGGTAATAGTCCATGATGCCTAAGTTGCCGCTGCGGAATGCATCTGCCATGGCTTGTGGAACAAGAGCCTCTGCCTCTATCACCTTTGCACGGGCCTCCTGAGCCTTGGCCTTCATCTCCTGCTCGTTGGCTATGGCCATGGCACGGCGTTCTTCGGCTTTCGCTTGGGCGATGTTCTTGTCTGCTTCGGCCTGATCCATCTGCAGTTGGGCACCTATGTTCTTGCCTACATCAATGTCCGCAATGTCAATACTCAGTATCTCAAAGGCGGTTCCCTCATCCAAACCCTTGCTTAGCACCAGTTTGGAGATGCTGTCTGGATTTTCCAATACCAATTTATGACTCTCTGCGGAACCTATCGAACTGACAATGCCTTCCCCTACGCGTGCCAATACGGTGTCTTCTCCGGCACCGCCGACCAATTGGCGTATGTTGGCACGGACGGTTACACGCGCTTTGGCGATCAACTGAATACCGTCTTTTGCTACGGCCGTCACGGGAGGAGTGTCAATCACTTTGGGGTTTACCGACATCTGGACAGCCTCGAATACATCCCGTCCCGCAAGGTCAATGGCGGTCGCCATTTGGAACGACAGATCAATACTGGCTTTGCTTGCGGATACCAATGCATGTACAACGCGCTCTATGTGTCCTCCTGCCAGATAGTGGGCCTCCAACCCGTCTCGCTTCACGTCTTGCAAACCTGCTTTGTGAGCCTCTATGAGGCAGTTTACAATCTTGGTTGGGGGAACCTTCCGGATACGCATCAGAAACAATTGGATAAGTGAAATACGTACGCCGCTCACTTGTGCATTGATCCATAGCATGAAAGGTACATAATAAAAGAAAATAATGACGGCTACCGCAATAAGTGCAAGCACCACAATGGAAAATATGTTACTCATATTCGATAAAATAAATGGTTAATGTTCTGCATCTTTTTTTTCTGCCTCGCGGCTCATCTCTTCCGCTTCTTTTTCCAAATTCTCTATCTTCTTGCCGGGAGCCGCCAAACTCACTTTCGAGTCAATGGTGGTATCCAACCCCATTTTTTCCAATGCCTTGCTCTTCACAAAACCGTATATGGAGAGTCCCGACAAAACCAATACTGCTACCAGTGTAATATGACCTGCCGTGGCTCCAATACAAAAATAGGCGACACCTACGGCACCCGCTAAACAGCAAAAACCTGTCACACCGGCAACGCCGAAACCCGGTAACAGGAACATTTCAAGCAGCAATAATATGATTCCGGCTGCAATAAGTAGAATAACTAATAACGTGTTCATCGTTTCAATATCTTCTTGTCTGCAAATATACTGCAAATCATCTGCCTGTCAAAACAAAATGGACAAAATTTGCACCTTTCAAAAACTTGTACTACCTTTGCCGCGTTTTTTCGCTGAGGTATTATCGTAAGGTGTTTCACAAGGTATGAGTAAAAACCTGGTCATAGTAGAGTCTCCTGCAAAGGCAAAAACAATAGAGAAATTCTTGGGACAAGACTATCATGTCTTGTCTTCGCAAGGACATATCAGAGACATCTCGGGAGTCAAAAATAACAGCATAGGTATCGACTTTGCTCACAACTATGCACCTCACTACACCATCGAACCGGGAAAAATCAAAATCATCGATTCGCTCAGAAAAGCAACCAAAGAAGCCGATCAAGTTTGGCTCGCAAGCGATGAAGACCGCGAAGGGGAAGCCATCGCTTGGCACCTGAAAGAGGTGCTGCATCTTGCGGATAAAGACACCAAACGTATCGTCTTTCATGAGATTACTCCCACAGCCATCAAGGAGGCTATCCTACACCCGCGTGATATTGATTATAACCTGGTGGATGCGCAGCAGGCACGCCGCGTCCTCGACCGCATCGTCGGTTTCGAGGTGTCTCCTGTCCTTTGGCGGAAGATTACGCCCGGACTTTCTGCCGGACGTGTACAGTCTGTTGCCGTGCGGCTGATTGTAGAGCGGGAACGGGAGATCGATTCATTTGTTCCGGCTGTTCAGTATCGTGTCACGGCAGACTTTGTAGGGCAAGCGGCCAATGGTAGGAGACAGACACTGCATACCGAACTCAACCACCGCTTTGCTACTAAAACCGAGGCTCTCAATTTCCTGCAACAATGCAAAGACGCTGTCTTTTCTGTCGGCTCCGTTGTAAAGCGTCCGACGAAACGTACACCTGCGCCTCCGTTCACAACGTCCAGCCTCCAGCAGGAAGCCGCCCGCAAATTGCATTTCCCTGTTTCCAAAACTATGCGCATTGCACAGTCCCTGTACGAAGCGGGGTATATCACATATATGCGAACCGATTCGCTCAATCTGTCCGCTCTTGCTCTTAATGCGGCGAAGCAGCAGATCCTCTCCGAATTTGGAGAGCAATACCATAAGGCACGTCGTTTCCATACGACTGCGAAAGGGGCGCAAGAGGCTCACGAAGCAATCCGCCCTGCCTATATGGACAAACTTACGGCGGGTACTAACGAAGATGAACGCCGTCTCTATGAACTGATATGGAAACGGACAGTGGCGTCGCAGATGGCGGATGCACAATTGGAGACAACGCGCATCGAGGTGTCTTCACCAGCTTTCCCCTATGTCTTTGTGGCAACGGGAGAAGTCGTCCTTTTCGATGGCTTTATGAAAGTGTACGTGCAGTCCTCCGACGAAGAAACTTCCGGCGAAGCCGGATTGCTGCCGCGCTTCGAGGTATCTGTGCCTATGAATTGTGGGAAGGCGGTGGCGCAGGAATCTTTCACAAAGGCTCCTCCTCGCTATACGGAAGCCTCTCTCGTGAAGAAAATGGAAGAACTCGGAATCGGACGACCCTCAACCTATGCCTCTATCATAGAAACCATCCAGCAACGCAACTATGTGGTTCGTGGCTCTGTGGAAGGACGCAAACGATCCGTGAACGTACTCTCCTTGGCTGACGGCTCTGTCGCAGACACTACAAGGGAAGAAACCTATGGAGCCGATTCCGGAAAGTTGCTGCCTACCGACTTGGGACGTGTCACGAATGATTTCTTGGTACAGGCTTTCCCGAACATACTGAACTATGACTTTACTGCGGATGCCGAAAACGCTTTGGACGATGTGGCTGCGGGGAAAGTAAAATGGGTAAAGATGGTGGATAAGTTTTATAAGGCGTTCCACCCTGCGGTGGAGGCTGTCCCTATGGGCAAAGTGGATGGACGTAGGCTGGGCACTGACCCGAAGACGGGCAGAGTGGTAACTGCCAAATTGGGAAAGTTGGGGCCGTGTATCCAGATAGGTGCGTCAACCGATGAGGAGAAACCCTTGTTCGCTTCGCTCAAGCAAGGGCAGTCCATCTACACCATCTCCTTGCAGGAAGCCTTGGATTTGTTCAATACACCCTATCCTTATGTGGTCGGGCAATACGAAGGGGCAGACCTTGTCGTCAATGAGGGACGCTTCGGACCCTACATCAAGCAGGGCAAAACTTTCTTCTCTGTACCGAAGACCATGGACGCACAGCACCTTACTCTAAAGGACGCTGTGGAGATTATAGAGAAAAAAAAGCAAGCCATGACGCCGGCCTATGACTTTGGTGACCTGCAGGTGCTGAATGGACGCTTTGGTCCTTATATTAAATATAAGGAGATGAACTATCGCTTGCCTAAGGAGGCAGACGTGTCCGCTCTTACCGAAGACTATTGCCGAGGCATCGTGGAAAAAACAAAACCTACGGGCGGAAAAACAAAAAGAACAGGAGTACGAACCGCAAACAATATGCAAAAAAATACTGCCAAATCGTCTAAGACGACAAAAAAGGCATGATTTTTGTATAATAACAAAGGATTGTGAATCCTATCCGAGAAGTAGCGCAGTTGGTAGCGCACCACGTTCGGGACGTGGGGGTCGGGCGTTCGAGTCGCCTCTTCTCGACCAATGTTGAATGGCAGTAATTTGCGCATGGCAATGCAGGCAATGCGTGCCGCTCTTTCTCCGCTGGCAAGCCTTGGTCGCCGGTGGAGTTTTCTTTTGTGCTTATGCTGGTCGTTTTTGTCTCATGACACAATGGCATAATATACATCTTTCCCTGTGTATGTTATGTAGTCTCCTTTTCACGAGGTTAGAAATCTTGCCGGATAAATTGTTTCTCAACGTGTGAACCCTTGCGTACAATGTAAACCTGTCCGCTTTGCGGGTTGCTTGTGGGGATGCCTTGTAAGGTGTAGTAGACCGTTGCCTCGTTCTCATAGGCGTTCGGAACATCGCTGGTAGTGGAAATCTCACCTGTCTTTCCTTCTCTGGTGTAAATGCTGTTGTTCTCAAGAATCAGGTCTGCTGTTTGGTTGTCTTCCTTGCTTTTGCTGTTGTTGAAGATAATGCCGGCACTGCTGGAGAGGCGATAATCGGCTCTGAAAGAAATGCTGTAATAGGTCTTTCCCTTGTATTTCGTAGTCTGCATAGGTGTTCCCGGCCAATCCCCGAGTGGCTGATAGCAACCGGAACAGCCTTCTGCGTAATCGTCCCAAATGTAGCAATGTACGTTCTCCCATGCAGGGATTCCGTTGTCATCGAACAATATGATCCATTGTAATCTTTCGTCTTGGTTGTTCCCGTATCCCCATTGCTGGCATAACCATGTCTTGGTACCTGCGAGTAGATCCTTCACTTCTTGTGAACGGCTTTCCATGTCTTCATTCCCGTATTGGGGCCACCTTTCGGCATCTGCTTGTGCGGCGGCTGCAATCGTGTTGCTGAAATCGTCAATATAGGAATAGATGTCTTGGTAATGGGTGTCAATGAAATCCGCCCATATCTCTTCTGTGCGTTTCCGGAATGTCGGAAACTTGCATATCTCGCCTATCCATGTCTGATGATGTTCTCTCCCTTGGTAGCAGTATTGTGCCTTCTTGTAGTTGAACGCACTCCCGAAATCCCATACCGGACCTAAATGCCACTTCTCGTCTGCACCCATGTCCCTGTAAAGGTAGCAACTGCCATGAAAAGACTCGTAGTTGTCTGTGATTTCCTGCACGATGTAGAACTTGGCAAGGGCATCTATGTCAACATATTTCCACAACTCTTCCGAGGTCTTGTCTCCATAGACTAATTCATTGATTCGGCTCATCTCTCGGGTTAAAAAACGTTCCTGTGCGGAAGATAGTATCTCCGGCGTCTTGTAGGTGAACCAAATCGGATACCCGTCTCCCTCTGTGATGCTGATGTGCGGATCTTTGTCGTAATTGTCTATCTCTATCAGCCAGCCGCCCGTTATGCTGTCCGGGTGGCTCGTGTTGTTTGCCTGTTCAACAATGTTCACTCTGTTTTTCCCGGTGCGTATGGTCTCTGTTAGAAAATAAAGACCGATATATTCACCGTTCAGAACAACTTCAATGGGCTTCTGTTTCGGAGTCCATGCCAACCCGATCTGCTCGCTCAGCCAAAAACCGAGAGTGTTTCTTAGAAAACCTTTGTTGTCATCGGCATGAGCCAGCAGGGCAAAATGCTTGTTTGATTGGAGTCCTGACAATGGTGTCTTTGTGGCAAGTTTGATTTTGTATGGCTTCTTGTCAAACCCCCTCCATGTCCAGTTGCCTCGTCCTTTGATCTGCATGGCAATAGGGGCTGCTGCAGAACCCATGGCAGACGTCGGATCGCTCGCCGTACCCGAAATCCAGTAAGTGGCATTCGTGTAAGTCTCGTGCGAGTCGATGGCTGCGTTGTTCTCTGTTTGTATGTGAATGACGGGAAGTGTGCCGGAGGGCTCAACGGCAAAACTTAATGTGGAAATAAGAATGGATAAAAGTGAAATACAGGTGACTTTCCTCATGGCATAGAATCCGTTTGACGTAACAAAAAGGCACAAAACCTCCTGCAAAGATAACGGAAAAGAATAATAACACAAGCAGAACAGGGGGCTATTATGCTGAATGTCGCAAATGACTTGTTGGACGCTGCAATTCTTGCGCTGAACTGTTTCGAATGGCTTTTGGGAATGTGCAAATGCATGGGTGCCTGTTCCTGCCTTTTTTCGGACAACCTTGCGGGTGGCAAGCGGTAAATCGTTCTCATGCTGCTTCTTGCGACCCCTCAAGCACTCCTCATCGACCCCTCAACGACCCCTGAAAAAGTAACGGTCTCGCCTCCTCGAACGGTTTGATCAATCGGAACGTACCGGATAACTGTAACACGTCACGCTACTAACTTGTAAAAAAATAACCAAAATGCTTGCAAAACGTCGGCTTATTCCGTATCTTTGCAACCCGTTTGATGGGAAATGACATTTTGCGGAAATAGCTCAGTTGGTAGAGCACGACCTTGCCAAGGTCGGGGTCGCGGGTTCGAGTCCCGTTTTCCGCTCTCTTTTTCTTGGAATGCCGCGATGGTGGAATCGGTAGACACGAAGGACTTAAAATCCTTTGGTCAGAAATGACTGTGTGGGTTCAAGTCCCACTCGCGGTACTTTTCATAAATTCGCAAACTATATTATTAAGGTATCAATAGCGGCAGCCCCTGTCGCCCGTATCTCGGTCGCTTTGTCAGTTTGAGCCATTGACCCGCTCCCGAAAATCGATCCAATTCGTCCCTTTTGTCTAATCTGTCTAATCCGTCCCATCTGTCCCATTTGCCCAATCCTTCCAATATAACCCTGCTTGGATATACTTCGACGACTACAAGGATATATTTCTGTTCATTTGTTTGCCGAAAAACACTTTTTTGAGACAAAAAGATTTTTTTTTTGTGAATAGGTGTACAAAATAATAATTTAATTGTATCTTTGCAGCGGGCAATTGTGTCCGAAAGTGTTCCGTATTGTGGAAAGAAAAGGTATAAAAGAATTGGATATTGTTGATTGTGTTGTGTTTAAGTATTAGTTTGGTATGAGAAAAATCTACTTGTGCTTGTTATATTGTTCCGTATGTCTCCTCTTCGGAGTCTTGCCCGTGGTGGCGCAAACATCTCCGGTTACTGCGGTGCCTTATTTCTGCGGATTTGAAGATCCTCAGGAAAATGCCGCATGGGTGTTGAACCCGGGAACGCCGTCCATTATTAATCATGCTAATTTTGTTAATAAGTGGACGATTGGTACAGCGGCAAAGAAACAGGGATATCATGGTTTGTATATTTGCCAAAATGATGATGCAACGGAAGCGATGTATGCCGAGAAGGCTTGTTTCACGTATGCGTATCGTGAGTTCCGTTTGCCTGCGGGAGAATATGACCTCGCTTTCTCGTGGCGTTGCTTGGGCGAGTTCAATGCCGATGAAATAACAGCGTATTGGATGCCGGCTTCAGTGCGGACCAATGGAGGAGTGGTGGGGAATGAACCTGCGGCGGTGCGTCCTTACAAGTTAACGTTGTCAACAGGTGCAAGGGGAGACTCGTTGCGTGGCTCCTCGGCGTGGAAGTATGCTCAAGGAACGGTGCGGGTCACCAATCCTAATACTACGTATAAGTTGGTCTTCTTGTGGCGGAATAATGCTGATAGAACGTACAACCCGGGTGGATGTATCGACAATGTGCAAATAGCAAAGAAACCCCTGGCATCGGATTGCAACCAGATACCGAAAAACGTGTCGGCCACCAGCAATGTAGGAACGTTGCGGATTACTTGGGATGCCGTGCGCGGGAATACCTATGATGTCCTCTATTGGTTGGAAGGGGCAGGAACCGTTGATTCTGTTTCAGGATTGACGACGAACTCTTGCTCGATTCCAATTGCTGATATGAATACGGGGCTCTATACGGTATGGGTGCGATCTGTCTGCCCCGACGGAACAAACAGTTTGTATGCCGAATTGTCTGGAATAAAGGTGGTGGGTAAAACATCCAAAGTGGCAAGTGCGTGTCCCGAAATATCATTAACACCGACTGCCTTTACACCGGAAGGCATGAAAGTGGTTGAACTGGCTTGCTCCGAAAGCGGTGACTATCTGCTCAAAGCAACTGCGGTCGGAAGCGGAGGTAGTATTGCAGGATATGAGGTCGAAGAAATTCCTTATGCACCGCCTTTCCCGTTTAATGCAGGGACACCTTTCAAAGGACCGGATGGAAAGTGGAAAGATGATGTATGGAGCGAAATAGTACAACTTCCGTTCAGTTTCTGCTTTTTTGATGGTGTTTATCGGCAGGTGCAAGTAGGTGCCAACGGCATAATTACATTCGATACTTCTCATGAGCCGGGTGGCTCTTGTGATTATCATTTGACAAAGCAACAGGATATACCGAATCCGCAATTTATTTACAAGAATAGCATCTTCGGTGTATATGAAGATGCTCACATGGGAATGTTGGAAGGCGATGGAGGTATATATTTTGGCGTGTTGGGGGAGTATCCATGCCGTACGTTTACGGCATCATGGTACAATGCACCATCCTTTTCGTGCTTGTCGCTGAAGAATACATATCAAATAGTGCTGTATGAGGGTACCAATGTGATTGATGTCTATGTAAAGCAGCGTCTCCGTTGTGATAGTTGGGAAGATGGTATTGGTATCATAGGTCTGATTAACTCCGATGGGTCGGATGGTGTGGCTGCTCCTGGACGAAACAAGTCCGATAAGTGGGAGGTAGAGGAGTCTGTCTCGGAGGCATGGCGTTTTATCCCGCTCACTACGCCTACGTATGACATAACTTGGTACCATGGAGCGGGCTTCGATGGTCCCGTGATAGGTAAAAATGATAGTATATGGCTGACTCACCCGGGAAAAACGCAAGATACTGTCACCGTGCGTATGCAGTTCTCTGCCTGCAATGGCGATTATTTCGATTTGGCGGATACGGCTATCGTACAATTCCCTGTTGTGGATAGTTTGCCTGTTGTCGAGGCATATATCTGCGAGGGAGAAACCTATCACGATAAGTATATTACAACGGATCAGGATGGCTACCACGAAGTGGTGCTGAAAAGCCAATTGGGATGCGACTCCGTGGTTTACAGGTTGCAACTCCGTAAATTGGAAGCGTTGCAGCAGACAATTGATACAACGCTTTGCTTTGGTGACACGCTTCGTCTGGGAACAGCCGCCTACACCAAAACAGGTACCTACACCTATACACAACGCTATAAACAGGGATGCGACAGTCTGGTGCAAAACATCAATCTGACAGTCCTGCCAAAGATAAACTATACACTCACGGCGACCGATGCCTATAATGGTCCTAATTCGGGGAGTATCGCTTTGCAAATGCAGGACCCGTCCTGCTACTATACACTCAATGGCGTGCAGAATGCTCCCTTGACGGGGCTGTCTGCAGGAACCTATGAGGTCATAGTCTATAACCGGCTGGGCTGCTCTTCCGAAGCGCAGACGGTGACTATTACAACGGAGTGTCTCGAAGCGGATCTTCTGTTGCCTCTTGAGATGATTTGTGCTGATGCACCGAATTTCGTGGTCCCGTTCAGTAAAACGGCTGGAAATGTTTCGTCCTATTCTCTTCTCTTTTCCGAGGATGCAAGGAGAGCGGGATTCAAAGACCTGTTGCAGCAACAAACCAATTTGCAGTATGGACAATCTGGAAATGTGGATGTAGTGGTGAGTCTGCCGGCAAATGTCCGACCGGGCTATTATTCTGCTGTACTCACGCTGCACGATCTCAATTGCGGAGATAAGCAGTATCCGTTCGATTTCAGTGTATTCTATCCTTCTTCGGTTATTGCACAAAAGTGGGATGATGTGTTGGGGGTACTGAAAACAATGGGATATAAGTATTCGGCATATCAATGGTTGAAGAACAATTCTCCTGTGGAGGGTGCAACCGATTCCTACTATTATCTCGGGGAGGACGAAACGTTCCAACCGGGCGATATGTACCAGGTTCTCTTGACTCGCGTCGGCGAGAAAGTGGCTGTCCCCACCTGTCCGTTCTATCCCGTCACAAACTCCTCTTCGCCGGCAAGGCCTGCTGTTAAGCAAGACGCAACATCATTTGTGGTTGAGGCACCCGATGTGCAGGAGGCGGTGGTGACGGTCTATAATGCAATGGGATTGGTCGTGATGAAATCACAAATGAATAATGGGATTGTCTCTTTCCCTAAACCTGCACAATCCGGTATCTACTTGATTGAAATACAGCCGAAAAACGGCGGCTCCAAGTTGGCATTCAGGGTTATGATTCGGAACTGATCCGAATATTATAAAACAATAATAACGACAATATAAAACTAATATAACTATTTTATTCACTTAATTCATTAAGCCTATGAAAGGTTTCTATTCTTTGCTCACTGCAATGAAATCCTGGGTGGCGATAGGTCTGTGCTGGATGTTGCTTTCGGTACAGTCCTCTTTTGCGCAGGATTGCCCTGCTCCTACGGGGTTGTCAGTGACTTCCTTGAGTTCCAATTCGGCTGTCTTGCTATGGACACAGCCGGATGCAGGGGAACAGATGCAGTATGATTATGCTGTGTCATCCAATCCGATTACGTCTGCTAATTGGTCATCGCTTTCAGCCTCCGCAGCAGGAGTCGTGGCGTATGGTACGAAACAAGCGTTGGATGTTACGCAACTGTCTTTGACGGATTTGCAGCCGGGTACGCTCTACTACGTATTGCTCCGCCAGAATTGCGAATGGGACTATAGCGGTTCTTCTTCGTTCCTGACCACAACATTCAGCACAATGTGTGAACCCGTGGCTTTGCCGATCGACACAATGAAGTTCGCTTCTGCCACATTCCCCGCTTGTTGGTTGATGGGTGGAACCATCCTCCCCGTTCTGCAAAATTCGGTTTACTATGGTTCGGAAGGCTATGCTGTCAAGTTGCAAAACGCTACCGATGCTTCTTCCATGCTGTTCACGCCTGCACTGCAAGGCGCTTCCTCGGCTTCCGAATTGGTGTTCCGTGCGTATTCTTCGTCCGGAAGGCAACGATTTGTAGTGGGTGTCGCACCCATCGACGGCGATATAACGACCGATATTGTACCTATCTACGAGGACTCTACAATTGCCAATCAATGGATAGAGTTTGTTGTATCAGATAAGGATGGCTACTTCACCGATGGGTATGTCTATGTTATTTATGCGGAGCAGGGAAATCCGTCAACGTTCTATGTAGATGACATCCTTGTACGGGAAGCCTCTGCTTGCCGTCGTCCCTCTTCCTTGCAAGTGAGCGGTGTAGGGGAAACTTCGGCTACGTTCTCATGGACGGAAAATGGCACCGCAACGGCATGGGTTCTCGAACTGACTCCTGAGGGTGGTTCGGCGTTCACGGAGAATGCTGATGCCAATCCTTTTACCTGTACATCGTTGGAACAGAATACGGACTATACAGCCCGTGTAAAAGCAAGTTGCGGTGATTCGGAGAGTGATTATGCGGCCGTCAGCGTGTCGTTCAAGACGGAATGTGGTGCGCAACCAATTCCCTTCGAGGCTGATTTCGATAGTTACAGCATAGGTGATGTTCCTGATTGCTTTACAGTACATAAAGACGGAGAAAGTCGCGTAATGGTAAAGTCAGACAATAATACTTCTAGTAATACATTGACATTAAGGGAGTATAAAAACACATCGCCCGTATATGCGGTCTTGCCTCGTTTTGATGCTGACCTGAGAACGCTGCGGATGCGCTTTTCTTATAGATATGAGAGTGCTTCTTATGGATGGGCGGAGGTAGGCTATATGACGGACAAGAGTGATGTGTCAACGTTTGTCATCTTGGATACACTGGATAGAACTGCTGTCTATACACAATATGCAATTCTGCTGGAGGAGGCTCCGCAGAACGCGTATATTGCTGTCCGCTATGGAGGTATAGCATTCTCCTATTATGATGTCATGATCGATAACCTGTATGTCGAACCCGCTCCCACCTGCAAAGCACCTGTTGGTTTGCAATTGAGTTCCGTGGCGGCAACTTCTGCCACTTTTTCGTGGACACAGCCTTCAACGGCACCGGAATGGGAAGTGGTTTGGACAAGAGGTGTAGATACAGGGAAAGAGATGGTCACTTCCCCGTCTTTCACAATGTCCGGGTTGGAAGAGAGTACGTCTTATGCTGTAGGGCTTCAAGTGCGTGCTATCTGTCAGGAAGGGGACACCAGCGAGGTGACATCATCATCCATCTCTTTCAAAACAAGGTGTGCCGCTGTGGCGTTACCGTTCTATGAGTCTTTCGACGCATTGTCTTCTACCCAAATTCCTGATTGTTGGGACAACTCGCTGGATGCAGACATTCAGCAGCGATGGTGGTCTTCAGGTGCAGGCTATGATGACACGCGAGGTATAGCCTACTATGCTTCAAGTTCATCTTCGTCTTATGTCGGGCAACGCTGTTTGCTGATGACACCGACATTGGAACTGACGGAAAACTCGCGTCTGTCGTTCCACTTCTTGAACGGATATCCTTTGCAAGCCCGTTTCTCGGTGTGGGTGCATACCGACGGAAATATGAACGTGGCGGATACGCTTGCTTCCGCTTTGTCATCGTCTGCTTGGGAACAAAAGACGTACGACCTCTCGGCTTATACAGGCAAAAATATCATAGTGGTCTTTGCTGCCACAACATTGGGAGGTGAGACTGCGGGAAGTTCCGTTCTCCTGGATAATGTGGAGGTATCTGCCTTGTCGGCTTGTCCCCCCCCTGAGAAAGTCTGGGTGGAAGATGTCACCGCTACCTCGGCAAAGATTTTTGTCAAAGGTGGTGACGGCACTATCGTGGCGGAATATGGAGAAGGCTTGTCGGTCTCCGTACCGAAAACATCCGATACAACCATTGTGACACTGACCGGTTTGCAGGAAACTACATCATACTCCGTAACGGTTTATGCGCAGTATGATGCAGAGCATAAGTCCCGTACGGTGGATCCCGTTTCATTCATGACAAACCAAGTCCCTGCATCGTTGCCTTATTCTTCGACCGACTTCTCGGATTGGCTCCTCGTCAATGGTACGGAAGTGAACTATTGGAATGTGGACAATGACTCTTTGTGTATCTTCAACGGAGATACGAAGACGAAAGGGTATAAATTTAAGAAAGCGACCACATCTGACAGCGAACCTGTTGTTACTTCCAATGTGTATGCGGTACGCTCTTTCGGAGTGGACGAAGAGGGTTCCTATTCCGTTCAGTTCAAGTGGAGAGCAGGGGGAGAGAGTACGTGCGATTTCTTGTGGGCACTCGTTGCGCCTGCGTCTGCAACGGTTGAGGCGGGAAAAAGCATAAAGAGTAAAATTCCTGACGGTTGGACAAAATTGGGCAAGGCAGAAGAATACTTGAACCTCAAGACAAGTCTTCAGAGCTTTGAATATGATGTCAATCTGTCGGCAGGTGATTACAAGTTGCTGTTGTATTGGTGCAATGATTATGCCAGCGGTACGCAACCGGGAGCCATCGTATCGGATGTGTCAATCCGGAAACTGAGTTGTGCTTATCCGAATGTTCCTACAGTGACAGCCTTGTCTTACGATTCTGTTGCCTTGTCGTGGAACTCTACGGGAGCGGATTCTTATGAAATGAAAGTGTTTGAAGGAACAACACTCCCCGCTGACATCGACACGGCTTCTTCGGCATTTGAAAGAGCCGGACTTACGGCAACTGACATTGTGTTCAAAGGGTTGTCGCCGCAGACCGACTATATTGCCGTAGTACGTGCTGATTGTGGTGCAGACGGCAAGTCCAAATGGTCGGAGCCACGTTCCTTCAAGACCCTCTGTGCGCCGGAACTTCTTCCTTACACCGACGGCTTTGAGACCGACAATACCTCTTACGATTGTTGGACGGTCAATACATCGGAGAACGGGTATTTCGCTAAGAACACAACCAGGTTCCATACGGGTAATGCCTCTGTTTATGGTCACAATGCCACATTCACTTCCATGGCTCTGACATTCCCGGAGGGAAAGAACTTGTCCGACTATCTCATTGCGGGCTTCGCACAACCATATACTGCCGGTGTGTCGTTCTCCATTGGTATTCAGAAATCCATTACAGACGCGACAACCTATCTGCAAGTGGCAACGGTCGCTTTGGCTGATGCTGAATCGTGGACGGAGTTCACGGCTTCATTCGCTCCTCTGGCAAGTCTGCCGGACGCTGCGGACTATAAGTATGTGGTGATTAACTTGAATTCAGAGACGAATATCTGCATCGATGATATAAGCATTGAGGAAATTCCTTCCTGCCCGAGACCGTCTGTTGTAATGGCTTCGGATATTACAGAGAACTCGGCGGTTGTTGATTGGACTCCCATGGGGACGGAAACCAAATGGGAGGTCGTTGTCATGGACGGAACAGATGTGCATAAGAAAGAAATCGTAACGGCACATCCGCATACAGTGACGGATTTGCAGGCTATGACCTCTTATGCGGTTCAGGTACGGGCAATATGTGCAGAGGAAGATACAAGTGCCGTGAGAGACTGTTCTTTCAAGACACTATGTTCGGCAATGGCTTTGCCTTATATGGAAGATTTCAATTCGCTCACGGAGGGTATTCCCGACTGCTGGAACAATGAAGAGGGTACTACCACAGAATTGGCCAAACGTTGGAACTATTCTGCTAAGGGCTACAATAACACAGCATGTGTCTGCTTCAATAGTTGGAATAACGCAAGCGGGAATACCAATTTCCTGACGACGGTACCCGTCAAAATAACCGAAGCGGCGCAACTCTCTTTTGTTTACAAGAAACAAACCGGTTCGGGATTGGATGTCTATCTGTCTTTGGATGGTGGACTGACGATGGCAGATACTCTGGCTGAAAAGATACCGGGTGAGGGTATAGGTAATCCGGGTTGGAAAGATACGGTTCTCTACATTGATGACCGTTTTGTAGGTTCCAATGTTTCGATTGTCTTCAAGGGGACTTCCAATTATGGTTCTTCCGATGCCTATATTTATTTGGACAACTTAGTGCTGGAGGCTGCTCCTGCATGTATTCTGTCACCGACACTCAAGGTGGAAGTTGCAAATGTTTCATCCGACACCGCCAAGTTGGTTGTGTCCGATGCAGCACAAGACACCCTGCGCTGGGAGTACGCTATTGCAAAAGGCAACCAGAACGTTACTGAGGTTACCCCCATAAGTGCAGACAGTGATGTAATTGTGCTTAGGGATTTGGAACCTGCCACCCGATATAGCGTGTATGTGCGTCATTATTGCGATGAGGAGAACGTCTCCTCGTGGACTGCTGCCGTTCCTTTCAAGACGGCTTGTGCAGCAGGAGAACTCCCTTTGACGGAGAATTTCAACTCGCTCAAGGATGGTATTCCTGATTGTTGGGACAATGAAGAAGGTACTACCACCGATGTGACCAATCGTTGGAACTATTATGCCGATGGTTACAATAGCACGGCATGTCTCCGCTTCAATAGTTATTATTACAGTAATCCAAGCGGGAATACCAATTTCCTAAAGTTGCCTTCTGTCAACTTGTCGGAGAAAGCAAGAGTTTCTTTCGTTTACAAGAAGATTGACGGTTCGGTATTAGATGTGTACTTGTCCGTGGATGGCGGTACGACCTATGCAGATACGTTGGCGGAGAATTTACCTGCAACAAGCGGACAATGGACAAAAGTACTTTATGGTATAGATGACCGCTTTGTAGGTTCTGTTGTTACGATTGTCTTTAAGGCGACTTCCAATGGTAGTTATTCCAGCAATGGCTACATCTATTTGGACAATGTAGTGTTGGAGGCTGTTCCGGATTGTGAGATGCCCAAAGGCACAAGTATTGTATGGCGTGACCGGACTTCTGTTACTTTTGCCGTTCAGCGGGATGACGATCAGACCGATTGCACGTATGAGTATGCCTTTGTGGTTGCAGGGGGAGATGTAGATACGGCAACTGTAACGGCTTGCTTGTCGGATACGGTAACCATATCTTCCCTTACGCCTCAAACGGATTACCTGCTTTATGTGCGTACGGTATGCGCTAATGGCAAACGTTCCGCATGGCTGTCTCCTATAGAGTTTTCCACGCTTTGCAATGCATTGGAACTGCCATATACCGAAAACTTCGGTACGACTTCCATTATGCAGAATGGAGCGGTGGTGATGCCTTCTTGCTGGTCAGCGTACAACTGGGTGAATACTATTACTTCGGAGAATGTATACACGCAGTCCTACGTAAGAGTGGCGAGTGCCAGCACCTATTCTACCAATTATGGAAGATCCGGGAACTACTTGTACTTTATGGCGTATGGATATGGGGCGAGAAGACCTATCTATGCTGTGATGCCTGAGTTTACGACACCTCTCAACCAAATAGAGATTTCGTTCTCCACCAAATTTGATGATACGAGCAAAGACTCTTTGGTATTAGGATATCTGACGGATGTAAAAGACAATTCCTCATTCGTAGAAATAGTCACCGTACCCAATGCAACCTCTCTGACTGACCACACCTTTGCGTTGGGGGACTATGGTGCGCCTGCCATTACCGCACCTTTGGCATTCCGCTATGTTGCGACGAGCAGTTACTATCGTGTGGGAGTTGATGCAGTCAGTGTACGGATATTGGATTATCCTATCGGATTGAAAGTGACGGATCTGGATTTTGAAAGTGCAACCATCAGTTGGATGTCATTCCGAGAGGCCCCTGCTTACGAAGCGTTGCTAATTCATGGTACCGACACCGTAAAGCATCGTGTTTCCGGTACGTCAGAATCATTGACAGGACTTCTTCCGATGACGGAGTACCGTTATAAAGTCCGTGCTATCATTGCAGAAGGCGATACAAGTGCTTGGTCGAAAGAGTTAACCTTTGCGACCCCACAACCGGCGGCTGCACTTCCGTACTCCTGCAACTTTGAGGACGACACGGAGAATGCTTATTGGCAGATGGCAAACGGCACTATTAACAAATGGGTGATTGATACGGCGGCGGTCAAAGACGACTTGAAAGGTCTGTATATTTCCAATGACGGCGGCAAGACCAATGCCTATTCTTCCACTTCTTCCGTAGTTTCCTATACGTTCCGCCGTTTTGATCTCAGCCGAGGCAACTATTTGGTATCTTTTGACTGGAGATCAAACGGAGAACATCCCAGTTATGGTTGTTATGACTATTTGGCGGTGTTCTTAGTTCCGGAAAGCGAACAGATTGTTGCAGACAAGTATGGTTCATCTTCTGCAACCGTTGCTCCGGAGAACTGGATTCCCGTCAAGAACGGCGATGCTCTTCCTTATACGCTGGCAACCAATTGGCAATTGGCGCAGAATGTTGTTGCCGTTCCAGAAGCCGGTAAATACAATCTTGTGTTCATGTGGAAAAACGATAATTCCACGACCAATGATCCACCAGCAGCCATTGACAATATCTCGGTCAGCGAAGTCAATTGTATTCCTGTATCCGGTTTGTTGATGACGTCATTGCACAGCACGAGTGTCGGCTTCAAGTGGAACAAGAACGATTCTGAGACTTATCAGGTTGCATGTTTGCGTGCAGGTACGGCGATGGATGATGTCCTTGCGGGTTCGTTGCCCACAACAACAGACAGTGTTCTGACATTGGATACATTGCAGGTAATGACGTCTTATACGCTTTATGTCCGTTCCGCTTGCGGCGAAGGCGAAGTATCCGACTGGATGCAATTGTCGTTCAAGACACCGGATGTTGCGAAGGATCTTCCGTACAGCACCGGATTTGAGGAAGGACAAGACCAGAGTTGGTCTTTTGTACAGAACGATGATGCAACCAACAAATGGTATGTAGGCGAAGCCGGAGTCAAGGACGGCGTACGGGGACTATATATATCCGCAGACGGCGGTACAAACAATACTTATGAGAAAGCCAGTGATATTGTTTATGCCGTACGCTCATTCAATGCCGAGACAGCCGGTGAATATACATTTGAGTTTGACTACAAGTGTGAGGGAGACTATTACGAATCCTATTACGATGGTTACTCCTATGATGTGCCACTTGCCTATCTGAGTACCTATATTGTTCCCTCTACGGAGACAGTATCAGCCGGCGAGGATGCCGAATCGAAATGGACTTCTTTGTTGACCGAAGAGTATTCGATCACGACATGGAAGCATTTGACGAAGACAATATACATAGAAACTCCAGGGGTCTATTCCCTCGCTTTCCAGTGGTATAGCAAGAGCAGTTATTATGCGACATCAGGAAAAGGCGGTGCAGCGGTGGATAATGTGTCGATTCAGCAAGTGCCATGTACCTCGTTACAAAACAAGCCTGTGGTAAGCCACATCGGTTCCAACTCTGCAACGCTTTCGTGGGAGCGTGAGTCTGACGGTGTGCAAATCCGTTTGGGAACGTCATCTGACATTACCACAACAGGCACGGCTCTGCTGGATACCATTGTTACTTTGAATACCGTTTGTCCTCTCAAGGGGCTGGAACCCAGCACCGAGTATTATGTGGCAGTGCGTTCCGTATGTCAATCGGGTGAGACCTTTGCGTATTCTCCAACGTGGAAGACCGTCAATTTCAAGACATTATGTTCTGTGTTAAGACTCCCCTACATTGAGGATTTTGAAGATGATGTCAAGTACGATGCATGTTGGAGTCTGTATAAGACTCTGTTCACAGGAACAGAGATGCAGGCGTTGCCAGTTACTACCTACAATGCTTGGATGCAGGCTACAACCGGATACGGCATTTCGGACAAGCACATGAAACTGAACATCTATGATACGGAACTTAATGACTGGTTAGTTACTCCGTCCATTTACATAGACAATGCCGATGCCAACCTGATGTTCGATATAGCACTTACCGACTATAGGAACTCTGATCCTATTGAAGATGCCACGGCACAAGCGGATGACCGATTCATCGTGTTCGTTTCTCCTGACAACGGAAATACTTGGTCGTTGAGTCATGCACGCGAGTGGAACAATACAGGGTCAGAATATGTATATAACGAGATACCCAATACTGCCAGCACGGTAACGATGTCGCTTGCCGATTATGCGGGTGATACCATCCGAATCGCCTTCTACGGGGAGTCAACCGCTTCGGGAGGTGATAATGATATGCATATCGGCAATTTGCAGGTATTCAACGGAACTGTGGAAGAGGTGAAAGATACCATTTGTGCAAACACGGACTATATGGCGCACGGGTTCTCGATATTGAAGGACAATCTGACACCGGGTATGGAGTACAACCGTTCCCAATTCAATACCGTGGACGGCGTGACCACGCTTTACAACCTGTCGCTGTATGTACTTCCCGAAGCCAAGGTCGAGGTTCGTGATACGGTATGTGCCAATACTCCATACGAGAAGTACGGTTTCCAGATTGCAAATCCGCAAACACGTACCTATACACTCTCGGAAGGAGTCTTGCAGACCGCCTACGGTTGTGACAGTTTGGTAGTATTGCACCTCTTTGTACCAGAGACGCAGTTCAACCAGCAACTCACGATCTGCGATACGGAGACACCTTATGCTTTCGGGGAACTTTCGCTGACAGAATCGGGTGTGTATGTGCAAACATTCCAGGGTTCTCTCTGTGACAGCACCGTGACACTTGATTTGACGGTGCTTCCTACAAGGACCGAGACAAGCAAGACCATCTGCGAAGGCGAGTCGTTCTCTATCGGAACGGAGTCATTCTCCACTCAAGGAGACCATGAGGTTACGCTGAAGAATGTATTGGGTTGTGACAGTACTATCGTTCTGCACCTTACAGTACAAAGCACGGAAGGTTCGACCTATACGGGTTATGTATGCCAGGGCGGCACGTACTATGACGACAACTTCCCCGCTCTGACGGAAGCAGGTACTTACGACCGTACGTTGATTTCCTCGTTAGGTTGTGACAGTATTGTCCATCTGAATCTGGTAGTGCTTGAACCGCAAACATCATCCATTCAGGAAACTATCTGCAATGGTGATATATACAGGTTCGACGGTAAAGACCTTGTTTCGGAAGGCGACTATACGGGACGCTTTACTTCTGCCTTAGGTTGCGACAGCGTTGTGACCCTGCATCTGACCGTCCTGCCTACACCGGAGGTTTCGCAAGAACTGACGCTCACAACGGATCAACTGCCTTACACATTTGCCACCACGGCAGATTCCACCTACATCATAGAGGAGATGCGTGAGGGTACGTATTGGCCGGAGATCGTCTTGGCCAATGCGGCAGAGAACGGTTGCGACAGTATTGTCAACCTGACCCTGCACATCAAGTTGCCTGAGTCTGTAGATTACGTCAGCGAAGGAAGACTGGATATTGTTCCTAACATCATAGACCGCGAAGGCACGGTATTCATCCGCAACACGTTCACGGCGAGCGACAAGGAAGGTGTAACCGTTGAGTTGTTCGATGCCGTAGGCCGTCGCGTGAGTCTGCAGACTCTGTCCGGTCGGGATATGACGGTGGAGGGCTTCCACAACAGCGGAATGTACTTGCTTCGTGTAACGGATGGCGACAAACGCACGTTCATCGGGCAAGTGATAGTCCGGTAGTTGTCTGCCCAGATTTTGCAGGGTGGCAACTTGCTACATGTGACAAAAGGGGGATCCAATGAATGGTTCCCCCTTTTGTTTTTTTTTGTCGGGTTTGCTATAGACGTTCTAGTTAATCGAGAAGTCCGAGGATGTGGGAATTCCTGCTATAGGAGGATAGGGCGGGCGATGGTATCGCCCGATAAGAAACAATACATAGATTTATGATTTGACGATGTAGATCTCCCCATCCCCTCCAAAGGAGGGGCTAACATCTGTATTATTGACATCTCGTTGAGGGGTCGATGAGGGGTGCTTCAGGTCGGCTTGAGAGGTCGTGGTATTTACGATTGGACGATGTACGAGGTACGATTTTGCGGGGAAGATAATATGGTGGATCGGGCAGATCGGACTAATGAGCCCAATAAGCAGGTCCACACACGGAACCATTCTATAAGTTGCAGGTAATAAGGGTTTTGGGAATGTTCTATGGATTGAAGAACTATGGTATGAGAAGAGTAAACAAAAGCGGATGGAGAGTCAATCGAAGAGGGTAGGTGTATCGTTGTCGAAACGCTGCAGTATATTCTTGATAAGCAATTGCCGGATTGCCTGCGAACGGTTACGGAATTTGTAGCGTTGGCAGTAATTCTCGAGGGCCCGCATCTCACTATCATTGAGCATGACGGATATCCGGTTCTTCCGCAACGCTTTCTTTACGGTATGATGTTTGCCTTGACGCATAGAGGTGACAACAATCAGAATCTGACTCCCAATTTAGCCCCTACTGCGCATAACGCGAGAGAGGTTTGCCGAGTGTAGTTCACACCGCCAATGTTCTCGGAGACGGAAAACATACCCTGTTGGCACTCGCTGTAACAAGACAGGTACAATGCCATATTGGAATGAAGCCAACACCGCCAACCGATTTCCGCATTGCCATAAATTCCTCCTTTGTATGCTTTGTCAGTAGCGAATCCGTATCCCATCCCGATACCTACATAGGGAGTATGTTTCCCTTGCAGGAAAGGGATTTCCGTAGAAATCTGCAGGGGAACGAACCCTATATTTTTGCCACCGAGCAGGAAAGAGTGGTAGCCCACAGCCCCTCCAAGAAAAATGCGTTTCCCCAGCAAATCGCATGCTCCCACTTTCAGATCCGCCGCAACGAACCCTCCCATTGTTCTCTGCGGTGCGGGTAAGACGGCTACACCTCCCATCATTTGTACTGCCACTCCCGCTTTTTTGGCAGGCCGAACCACTTTCTCCGTGTTTTTATCTTGCGCAACGACCTCCGAAACGGAAGAAATATCCTGCCGCAAGTATTGGTAGCGCGTGCCATCAGGGGTTTTGACAAGCACGACTTCTTCGTTTTCAAACAAGATGTCGCCTACAATAGTTTGCCCTGATGAGAGTGTTATCTGCACTTTTGCTGCCAAAGGAAGTATGGACAAAATCCCCAGAAGGAGGCAAAACAGGCGTTTATTCATGAGAAGGTGTGTTTTCATCGGATTACAAAGGTACAACATTTTTCTTTGTGCGCAAACCTGCTCAGCAGGTACCTTCTTCCACCAAAGAGAAATCCAGTTGACGGCGCTGCAAGTCGGCGTGAACGACGCGGATTTTCACTTCATCGCCCAATTGATAGCGTTTTCCAGAACGTATTCCCTCGATGCAGTATTCTTTCTCGTTGAAAACAAAGTAGTCGTTCCGATCCAAATGGTGTATGGAGACCATCCCCTCACATTTGTTCTCTTCAATTTCTACATAAATGCCCCATTCCGTTACGCCAGAGATGATTCCCACAAACTCTTGCCCGATGCGATCGGACAGGAACTCCACCTGCTTATACTTGATGCTTGCCCTTTCGGCATTTGCCGCCAACTGTTCCTGCGCAGAGCAATGTCTGCATTTGTCTTCCAAATCGCTTTTGTTGACCGATGTTCCGCCCTTGCTATAGCGATCGAGCAGGCGGTGTACCATCAAGTCGGGATAACGCCGTATGGGAGACGTGAAATGGGTATAGAACGGGAACGCCAATCCGTAATGCCCGATATTGTCGGTTGAATACACTGCTTTTGCCATGCTGCGTACCGCCAGAGTCTCGATGAGATGTTGTTCCGCCGTACCCCGCACCTGCGTAAGCAGTTTGTTAAAGTTTTTAGACGTTGTCCCTTGCGAGTTGGATGTTTTAAGGGTATATCCGAAGCGTTTGATGAATTGTGAGAAATCACGGACACGTTCCCGGTCGGGAAGGTCGTGTACCCGATAAACAAAATTCTTGGGTTGTGCAGTGCGTCTTCTTCCATCGTTTTTGGGTTTCCCTATGTGTTGTGCAACCGTTTTATTGGCAAGCAACATAAACTCTTCCACGAGTTGGTTTGATTCTTTCATTTCCTTGAAATAGACCGAGACCGGTTTTCCTTTGTCATCTATTTCGAAGCGCACTTCTTCTCTGTCGAAGGCGATGGCTCCTTGCATAAAACGCCGTTCCCGCAAGATTTGCGCCAATTGGTTGAGTTGATTGATTTCGGTAGCGAAGTCTCCTTGACCCGTTTCGATGCGTTGCTGCGCTTCCTCATAGGTGAAACGACGATTGCTGCGTATAACAGTATGGCAAATTTCATAGTCCAAGATATGGGCTTTGTCGTCCATTCTGAAGATAACGGAATATGCGAGTTTGTCTTCATCGGGTCGGAGTGAGCAGAGGATATTGCACAGATGTTCGGGCAACATCGGAATCGTGCGATCCACCAAATAGACAGAAGTAGCACGCTTGTAGGCTTCCTTATCGATGTTGGAACCCGGTTTTACATAATGGGAAACATCGGCTATATGGACTCCGATTTCGTAAAGAGGCTCAGCGGAGGAGGAATCGGTATTGCCGTCTGTTCCGAGGGTCCGAATGGAGATGGCATCGTCAAAATCCTTGGCATCGCGTGGGTCGATGGTGAATGTGCAGACCTGACGCATATCCCGCCGGTTCTCCAAATCTTTCGGGGTGAACTCACCGGACATCCGGTCGGCTTCCTCCTCCAACTGAGCGGGGTAGGAGTATGGAAGGTCGAACTCTGCAAGAATGGCGTGCATTTCGGTGTTATTATCCCCTGTATCGCCCAATATGTCAATAACTTCTCCTTCCGGTGTGCTGCTACCTGGTCGCCAACGGCGCAATCTGACTATGACTTTCTGCTCATCTTTGGCTCCATGGAGAAGGGGGTGGGGAACGAAAATATCTCCCTTGAAGATAGAACTTCGCACGGCGACATAGCCACCTCTGTCGGAGATTTCGAGTTTTCCTACGAACGTGTCTTTTTCGTAGGCTTCATCGGCTCCCGGGGTGTTCTTCTTCAAGCCGAACAGCCCATATTCCGTTTTGGTGAGGAAGTCGAAGTTAACCAAGTTGTTGAGTATCTCCCGTACCGCCAATTGTTCGCGTATGGTTCTCACCCCCACACAGTTGCCTATTTTTTTGATGGTGTACAGAGCGTCGGGATGGTTGATAAATTCCTGCTGAATGGCTTCCACCAATTCGGTGAGGCGCGGGCGTTTGCCCCGCAGATTCTTCTTTTTCATAGTGCTACAGATAACAACATTTCGGCAAAATGTCTTTATGATGACAGATTGAAGTATTGGCAAAGGTAGTTATATTTTGGCAAACAAACAAGAGGAAGACAAGTCCCTCTTTTGAGAACAAGGGAAGTCTTCCTCCTGGGAAACGGTTGGATATACTTATGTTATTATTTGGAAAGGATAATGAACTCCACACGACGGTTCTTTGCCCGTCCTTCTTCGGTGTCATTTGTGGCCACGGGAGCGGTCTTTCCTTTTCCTTCATATTCTATTCGGTGCCGGTCAATTCCTCGTTTTACCATTTCATTGGTCACGGAACGTGCCCTTCCTTCCGAGAGCCGTTGGTTAGCCTCTAACGTTCCGACATTGTCGGTGTGTCCGACAATGCGGATACGGACTGTCGGGTTCTCTGTGAGGAAGTCGTACAAATCTTCCAAAACCTGATCCGATTCAGGTAGCACCACCGTTTTGTTGGTAGCAAAATGTACGTCCAACAGCGTTACCACCTTCTCTTTGACCTCTTGCAGTGCAAAATGCACCGTGTCTTTTTGGAAGGAGAAGATGCCGGAGTAGGGGAGATAGCCGGCCTTGCGTATGTATGCCATATAGGTGCCGGGTTCCAATTTGCTTTCGAACGCAGATTGGTCGTTACCCATTTCCACTGCATACAGCGAGCGTTCTCCCGTGGTGTCGTATATCTCCACCACAGCGTCAGACAGGCGCGCCATAGTTTCTTTGTCCTCCACGATACCGCACAGGTAGTATTTGGGTGCTTCCGGTTTGGGCTGCGGCTTGGGTTTGGGTTTTGGTTGGGGCTTGGGTCGCGGAGTTTTCTTTGGCGGTATGGGCTTCTCGAACTCATACATAATTGTGAACTTCACTCCGATTGTCAGAGGATTGAGGTTCATTTTTTGTGCGCCATCGGTTGCCAACGCCGTATTCATACCCTCCAAACGGTTGCTTCCGTTGGCGAATACAGGGAGACGTCCTTCGTAGTCGCTGCTTACCCCTTTTATGTAAGGCTGCGCATTCGTTGTATTTGCCGCATAGTTGTTGGTATTGAGGAATGCATAGTCGGCGAACACGCTTGCCCGATAGTGGAGCAACTGCTTGAAGGTTCTCTTTTTGCGGGCTTGTCCCCGTTTGCGGCGCGGTGGCGGCGATGCCAACCAACGATCCAAGTCGATTCCTGCTTCCAATGCCAATGATACAGTGGGGCGCAGTGCCAGTTTCCCTTTGTAGCGGTAGTCGGTCGGGAGCATTTCATGCGTATATATGTTTTCGAGGTCAGCCGGTAACTTGGAATGAGTGCCGGTGACGTTTACCGTGCCACGCGATGAATAGCCTCCCGCCAACGGGATAGCCACTTTTGGTCCCGCAAAGAAGAAGAAGCGGTTTACCTGTGCGCCGAACAATACAGGCACTTGCATATAGAAAGAGTTGCGCGTTTCCTTCCAATTTTGAAAGTTATAGTGGTAAACCATGTCGTAAGGGAAAGTCATCTTTCCGTCCACCGTGAAGTCGGTGATACGGGAGGTGGAGTTGATGTAGTCGAAATCAAGTCCCGTTTGGAAGCGGAAGGCTTCTTTTTTGAGTTCATAGAAGAATGACATACCTCCGATGACGCCTCCCTGTGTGCGCAGGTCGAACCCGTCGAGATTGTTGCTTGAGAACTTATTGTCGAGCATTGCCGCATAGCCCAATTTGGGCGAGATACCGACATAATGAGTTTGCGCTGTGGCGGTATTTAACAGTCCAGCCCAGCAGAGCATGGAAAGCAGGCAATATTGTAGTGATTTTTTCATTGTGTTGTTATCTTAGAATGAGCCGGTAGGTTTCTTTTCGACCTTGTACATCGGTGGCACATACCACATAAAGTCCCCGCATATCGGGGAGATTGATTTCACCTTGTCCGTTTATTTGCGTGGAGGCGACAAGCAGTCCCAATGAGGAATAGACTTGCACATTGGCATTGCGAGAGGTTTCCATCATTACAGCCTGGCCATCATTGGATACGCTTTGGAAAGAAATGACTATAGAGTCTCTCTCAATATCCGTGATGGCATGAGGACGGAACCCGCAGGTCATCATGGCAACGCCATCATCCGCCCGTGTCAACAGCACGGAGTATTCTGCGGAGAGGTCTAATTTCTCTTCAGGCAGATACAGCCGGAATTGCGTTTGTCCCGGAAGCACCTCGCCGTCTTTGTACCATTGATATGTTGAGAACTCGTACCCTCCGTTCCATGCGGAATTGGTGACAGACAGCAAATCGTCCCACAACTGTAACAGGATACTGTCGGGATAGAGGACGTCAAAGGATATGGGGATATTGACATCGCTGCACTTGTTGACATCGCTCATCACAAGATTAGCCGTGTAGCGATTCGGGCGTTTGTACACTTTACCGCTTCCTGCTATCGGGATATTGATGGTAAGTTCCTGTGAATTGTCGTTCACGCTTTCTTCCACGATATCGTTGAAGCCTCCGTTGTGTCCGACTTCGTCGAACAACAAGGAGTAGTAGCCCGCCATACCTTTGTCAATGCGTACGGTTACGGGCAGCGTGGCATCGTCCCCGCACAATGCGGAGGGAATATCTTGGAGGGTAGCCTGCAGGTTGTCCAATACCTTCACATACCGGTACCACAGGATACTATCGCAATCAACCACTCTTGTCAGGAAAGGTATATGGTGTTCATATTCTCCCTCTTTTGTGATGTTCTGTCCTTCCCATTCATAGGTTTGTCCACCGCAAACCACTACCGTATCCCGTATGGTGTCGGCACTGAGTGCTTGCAGATGGAGTGTCAGAATACTATCGCACCCTGCCCACGTTTTCAACACAACGGGATAGGTTCCCGGTTCGGTGTATGTGTTGCCTTCGAACTGATAAGAGCCTCCTTTACACATATAGGCGTCGGTTTCCGCCTGCGTCTTTCCGATTTTTGGATATGTTACGTAGAAATCCTGCTCTTCCTGACACGTTTCCCCTTTCATCGTGACATGCAAACGTATGTGTGCCGTACCTCCGTCTTCAGAAACCTGTACACGCAATGGATCTTTCTCTCTAGAAAATTCCGTAGCCGTTCCGTCTTCGTCCACGAGGTACCATATATGGTTGTAGCAATCGCTTATACGAACTTCCCGTTCTCTGCCTGTGAGCGGATTGGTGTAGTATCCAAAGATTCCGCTTTCGTTCTGTATTGTAATATAGTTTTTGCAGTCTTCCGCCATATATCCGAGTGTTGCTCTTGCTTTGGGGAAGCGTGCCAATGCAGATGCCTGCAGTGTGAAATAGCAATCGGGGTTGGTCAACGAAATCAAGTCGCAAGCATAGTGGTTGGAGTCGGTGGGTGCAATGAGCATCTCCCGTGAGGTAGGGTCTTGCCCTTCGTAGAAAGGCTCTGACGGATTGTAGGGTTTGTACCAGCGATATTGGAATCCCTCGTCCACGGTAAGGATAGTGGGCTTTTCTCCACACGTGACACCCTGAATTTCTCCTTGGGAGCAGTCCAAGGTGAAATAAGCATAACCATAGTGTCCGGACAATGAGCAGTCGTACGTTGTCAAGCGTATTTTGATGGTTTGTCCCCTCAGTTCCCGTACATTGAGACCGACCGTTGTCCATTCTTTCCAGAGGACTTTATCGTATCCTGTACCGACGGTATGCCAGCCATCGGTATTGATACCTGCGCGGAAGTCGGCTGCGCCACAGGTGGCATCTACGGGTTGTCCTGCGCTATTGAGTATTTCAAGCGTAAACCGTGGCTGCTCGTCTTCGTCATGTCCAGGGTCTTGCAAGACAAGTGCATACTTCAATTGCAGGACACCCACGTCTTCCCCTATCGTTGTGGTATAGGTGATTGATTCCCATTCAGCACCATTATCCCAATTACCTAACCGGACGGAAGCCACAGCCCCAGCCGGTTTGGTGGTAAGCCTATTTTCCGTACGGGGGTCGGTCTCTCCTTCTATGTAGTGCCTTGTATGGCGGCTGCTTTCGGATGCATAACCATTATCAATCACTCCGACCGAGCCACTTGAACCCGTTACATCGGATGGTTGGTTCCAAGTGCCATACCGACATTCCACCCCTGCAGCATAGAAATCCAAATAATCCAAGCAGTGTGCGGACGGATCGTATATCAAGACATTCGGATATGTGACCCATTGTGAAGAACCATCGGCACAAACGGCACGGACGCGGAAGGTGTAAACGCCCTCTGCCAAGTCATCCAGGTCGCATTGAAAAGAAGTGGCAGTTATGTTCTGCTCTACACGGTAGGTTGCAGATTCCGATGAAGCAAAGAACTGTATGTCGTAGGAATCGGCATTGCCTGTCCAACTAAAGCGTACTTGTCCATTGTTGTCGGAGTAAGTGAGATTGGAGGGCGTGGCGAAGCAAGCCCCTGCTGCAGGTTTTTTCGTTATGTAGATGTTGTCGACAGCAACAGATACCTCTGTCGGTGTAGCATCGGGACTATTCACCAACCATACGAATACCAGGTTGTAGCCTGTTGTGGCATGGGCGGCATCCACTACAAACGAAGCAGACAGGTTGGTATATGCCTGTTGACCAATGAGCGGAAAAGTACGGCTGACCGCATTACCATATTCTTTTGTTTCTTTGCAGTTTTGCAATTCGTTCCCCGTTACAAACACGGGTACAGAAGAGCCGGTCTGTGCCCCTGCAATGGTTGTTCCTGCGGGGACCCATGCTACGTACAGTCCATCGTTGGCAGTTCCTCCTGCTTTCCAATCGAAAGAAATGTCGTATTGTCCTTGCGGCAGCCGGAATGTCCGATAAGCACAAATTATGTAGGATCCGGCTTCGTAGCCGAAATCACCCGTTTTGTCCACCACATTGAGCGATTGTGTGCCTGTTCGTGCTGTTTGGTTTCCGACAGTCCAACGGGTGTGTACAGACAATTCCGGTTGGAATACGTTTTCCGGGACGGAAGCAAATTGCCATTCCGCCACTTCGTCAGGGTCTTCAAACGAGTTTTCGTAAGGCACTGTTGCAACGGGTGCAGCCCACGACGGGCTTATGATGCAGCCCCAAGCCGCGAGGCACAAGCAACACGCAGTGCGGAGACATCTTCCCCAAGATACTTTCTTCATAAAACAATCTTTTCTTATCCTATAATAGTTCTGACCAAATGCGGTTATTTCTCTCCGGTATAACCATTTGGCATAGTGTATATTCTGCTTGAAGGAGGTTTTGTTCTTACATTATGTACACAATACCGCAGTTTACAAAAACCGCGTGCAAAGGTATAGAAAAGTTTCCGGCTCTGCAATAAGTTTTTTGACGATTTGACGGATTAACGATGATGTGGCGTTCATTATGCTGTATTATTTCATTGAAGAAGCGAATAACCTCCCTCTTGGGCGGTGTATTGTTTACGATTTGACAAATCGGGCAAATGAGCAGGATAAGAAACATAAGGTCATCTCTCAATGAGAGACCAAGTTATTTACATTGGACAATTCAGAACTCCCCAACCCCTCCGAAGGAGGGGCTAATCCATCTCCCGACGAGGGGTGCTTGAGGTCGGCTTGAGGGGTCGTAAAGACTATTTGCAGAACTTGCAGGAAGATGCATGGCAGTTCGTTGCAGCCTGATTGCCGCACAGACGATACGATATTCCTGAAACCTACCTGAAGGATACGGGAAAAGATGCAGTTTGTCAGCGTCCAGCGTTTTCTTGTAGCCTTGAAATGCCCTTTCGTCGGTTTTGTGCGTTACCTTGTTGAGAGGATAAAAAAAAATGCCTACCTTTGCACCCGTTTTGTGCGGCTACGGTTGCATGATGTCAATAAAAACGAGTAATTAAGGAATAACCAATTCAGAATCAGATAATGAAAATTCAAGTAAGCAAAGTTAACCAACCTGCATGGAAAGAGATAAATGTTCATGCCAATTTACCTGAGAATCTCAAGAAATTAGAAGAGATAGCCTATAATTTATGGTGGGTATGGAATTCGGATGCGAAGAATATCTTCCGTAATATAGACAACGATGTGTGGCATCAGGCTCAGTCGAACCCTATCGTACTGCTAAACAGGATTTCTTACGAGCGTCTGTTGGAACTTGGCAAGGACGAGCAATTTATGGCTCAGTTGGATCATACCTACGCGGAGTTCCGTTCCTATATGGACGAGAAGCGGGACGAAAAGAAACCGAGCATAGCCTATTTCTCGATGGAATACGGTTTGTCGCACGTACTGAAGATCTATTCCGGCGGTTTGGGGATTTTGGCGGGCGATTATCTGAAAGAGGCTTCGGACTGCAATGTGGATATGACAGCGGTAGGTTTTCTGTACCGATACGGTTATTTCACTCAGACTCTTTCGCCTGAGGGACAGCAGATAGCGAACTATGAGGCTCAGAATTTTGCCAATCTTCCCCTGAAGCAAGTGAAAAACGCGGACGGTTCTCCGATGGTGATAGAGGTTCCTTATCCCGGTCGTACGGTGAACGCCTACCTGTGGAAAGTGGCAGTAGGCCGAATCAATCTGTATTTGCTGGATACGGACAATGACATGAACTCGGAATATGACCGTTCCATTACCCACCTGCTTTACGGCGGCGATTGGGAAAACCGTATCAAACAAGAGATTATGCTCGGAATAGGGGGTATGTTGGCATTGAAAAAGTTGGGTATAAAGAAAGATGTTTATCACTGCAACGAGGGACATGCTGCTTTCATCAACGTTCAGCGTTTAGTTGATTTGGTTCAAGAGGAAGGTCTGACGTTCAACCAGGCGATGGAGGTGGTCCGTTCTTCGTCCCTTTACACGTGCCATACGCCGGTTCCTGCCGGACACGATTCTTTTGAAGAGGGATTGTTCTACAAGTATATGAGTGAGTATCCTGCAAAATTGGGTTTGGAGTGGGGACAATTTATTGATTTGGGCAGGGAGCATCCCGGTACGAATGAGAAATTCTCGATGTCTGTTTTTGCTTGCAATGCTTCGCAGGAAGTGAACGGCGTAAGTTGGTTGCATGGCAAAGTATCGCAGAAGATGTTTGCTCCCATTTGGCCCGGTTATTTTCCGGAAGAGTTGCACGTAGATTATGTGACCAACGGTGTGCATATGCCTACGTGGACAGCGTCGGAGTGGAAATCGGTTTACAAGGCAACGTTCCCGAATGGGTGGTATAAGGATCAGTCAAATCTGGCGATGTGGGCACCTTTCAACAGCCTGTCGGATGAGGTGATTTGGAACACCCGCATGTCGCTGAAGAGGAAATTGATAGACTATATCCGCGATCAGTTCCGCAGCACATGGATGAAGAACCAGGGAGATCCGAGCCGCATAGTACGTGTGTTGGAAGAAATGAATGCGGACAACCTGATTATAGGTTTCGGACGCCGTTTTGCCACTTACAAACGCGCCCATCTGCTGTTTACGGACTTGGAACGTCTGGAGCGTTTGGTGAACAACCCGCAACGCCCTGTCCAATTCCTCTTTACGGGCAAGGCGCACCCTGCAGACGGTGGCGGTCAGGCTTTGATCAAACGTATCATTGAGATTTCCCGTATGCCGCAGTTCCTTGGAAAGATCGTATTCCTTGAGAACTATGATATGCGTTTGGCGAAACGTTTGATTTCGGGCGTGGATATATGGTTGAATACTCCTACCCGTCCGTTAGAGGCATCGGGTACATCCGGCGAGAAAGCCCAAATGAACGGTGTACTGAATTTCTCGGTATTGGACGGCTGGTGGCTGGAAGGATATGTGAAAGGTGCAGGCTGGGCTCTGACAGACAAACGCACTTATGAAAACCAGGCTCACCAAGACCAATTGGATGCCGCCACGATTTATCAAATGCTTGAGAGCGAAATCATTCCGATGTATTATGCCAAGAATGAGAAAGGCTATTCTCCCGACTGGATTCAGACCATCAAGAATTCGGTTACCCAGATTACTCCCCGTTTCACCACGAAACGTATGATGGACGACTATTTCCGGAAGTTCTATAACAAGCAGGCCAAACGTCATGCATGGCTCTGTGCAAACGGCTACGAGAAAGCGAAGGAGATAACCGCATGGAAAGAGAATATGGCTTCACACTGGGATGAGATAGAAGTGCCAGAGGTTGTGATTCCGGAACAATTAACCCAGAATCCTCAAGTGGGAGAGGTTTACCACCTGGCAGTTACAGTGGATACAAAGGGTTTGAACGACCGCGGTATAGGAGTGGAACTTGTTGCGGTACGTACGAATTCACAGAATGAAGACAAACTCTATGAGGTTCAGGAACTGAAACTTGTCCGTACGGAGGGGTCGAAGATGTATTTCGAGACCGATTATCAGTTGGATTATGCCGGTGCGCTGAAATTTGCTTTCCGTATGTTCCCGAAGAACGAAGATTTGCCTCACCGTCAGGATTTCTGCTACGTGCGTTGGATTTAACGCAAGTTGAGGATTCCGGAAACAGGATGACAGAAAGAAAGCAGGAGTATCCTCAGGGGGTGTTCCTGCTTTTGTTATAGATAGTGAACGTATGAAACATAAGATATTGTTTGTATGCCATGGTAACATTTGCCGGAGCCCGATGGCTGAATATGTGATGAAACATCTTGCCGACAGGGCAGGGCTCAGTGATGAATTTGTCATTTCTTCGGCGGCTACCAGCAGGGAGGAGACAGGAAATGACATGTATCCTGCTGCGAAGCAGAAACTGAGGGAAAAAGGAATCCCTTTCGGAAATCACGCTGCAAGACAGGTGACCAAAAATGACTATCCATACTACGATGTGATATATGTGATGGACAGGATGAATCTGCGCAATCTGCTTCGTCTGACGGGTGAAGATACGAATGACAAAGTACGTTTGCTGATGCAGGAAACAGATGAGGGGTCGCGTGATGTGGCAGACCCATGGTACACGGGAGATTTTGAGCGTGCGTATCAGGATATTTATGAAGCCTGTTCTTCCATAGTAAGGAAGTATATACCAAAAGAGAATCAGGGCAAGAGCGGCTTAAACGTGAAACAGCAGAAACAATATCTCCTATAAGATGATTTGTTTCTGCTGTCGGTCTATAGTGGGCAGGGAACTTATTTGTTTCGTTGCGCTGCTTTGGAGAGTGCGATATCGTAGGCTTGCTGATAGTAACAGAAAAACTTTGACCATGATGCTTTTGCTGCTATTTTGGCGGCAGCAAGACGAGCTGTATTCTGCTCTTTAGGATCCGCTGACAAAAAACGATGCATTGCACCAGCGACAGCCCCCACTACCTCTCTCCAATTGGAGTCGGTGCGGTGAATCACCTCTACACCATTTTCGATTCGTTCCGAGTATTTCTTAGCCCATCTGCCAAATCCTGCGAGATCGGTGGTTATTGTCGGTATATGGCAAGCAACACTCTCAAGAGGGGTATATCCCCAAGGCTCGTAGTAGGAGGGGAAGGCTGTGAGGTCCATCCCTATGAGCAGGTCGTAGTATGACATTTGGAATACGCCGTCATCCCCGTTAAGATAGGATGGGACAAAGATGACTTTCAAGACATCTTCCTGCCTGTTTTGTATGTTGAGATACTGCAGGGTGTGCATGATAGGATCGCCTTGCGGGTTGTATAATTCATGCGTTGTGAGCCTGTCGGTCCTGTGCTCCGGATCTTGTGCTCCTTTTTGCCATGCCGGTATGAAGAGGAAGGCAACAACAGTTTTGTCATTGTCCATGTGTCCTTTTAATTGATTGAGGGCGTGCAGATAGACATCAATACCTTTATTCTTCCATTCGTAGCGTCCGCTTGTACAAATGAATTGAGCGTCTTCGGGAAGGGAGTAACCCAAAACCTTCTCTGCCACTTTTGTCAAGCGTGCTCGCGCCGCTTTCCGTTTGCGGGTGTAGAGTGTAGTTGTTTTAGGAACAAATTCGCTTTCAAATCCATTCGGCGTAACGATGTCTGCAGGTTTGTCAAGGAGTTGCTGGCACTCTTTGTTGGTGATCTGACTGACCGTGGTGAAGCAATCCGCAAACATGGCAGCCTGTTTCTCTGCAGAATGTTTTGCCACCATATTCAGTTCCTCCGCCATCTGGTCTCCGTGATAACCCGTGAAATAGTCGTAGAGCGGTTTGTTGTTTCCGGCAATGGAACGCCCGATAGATGTGGCGTGTGTTGTAAACAGAGTGCCTACTTGGGGTAATTTTTCCCGGATATAGAACAACCCGAAACTCGTCATCCATTCATTGAAATGCGCTACTACAGGAGAGTTTTCGAGATGAAGGAAATTATAGAGACTCTCCATTACTTTTCCTGCAGCGTACCCGAAGAGCGAAGATTCATCATAGTCGCCATAAGCAGGTAGCGAGTTGACTCCATACAAGTCCCAGAAATGTCCATAGATAGCATTTTTCTGTTCCCAGAAATCGTTGTGGTCAACAAGTATGGCGATGGGTTTACCCGGTATGTCCCAGCGTCCGATACGCACGTGCAATCCCTCTTTGAGTGCTTCTTTCTTCCAATCTGCCAACAATGATTTTACTTCTTTGAAATATGGACATACATTCTCATGCCATACTTCGGGACCTATAAAAATTACTCTATCATTATAGTATTCCTGCATGGACGCAGCCCTTGTGGAAAGGACGGTGTAAATACCCCCTACGTGGTTGCATACTTCCCAACTTGTTTCAAATATATATTCTGGTGTTTTCATTTGTTTGATATGTGGTTTATTGTCGTTTCACATCGTCAATAACCAATGCGGAAACATCGGTTATGTCATTCAGCATAGCAGGCTCGGCTATTGTTTGATTGTTTTGCGTCTGTACTAAAGGCAAGTACGCCACTCCCTTGGATGTCGTGTAATATAAGCGATTGGTGGCGTAGTTGACAGTAAGAGCACCTGTGGCATCTCGGGACAATTCACGAAGATAGCCGCCATCAAGATTGCACACAAAGAGTGTATTCTCTGTAACAGCATAAATCTTGCGTGCTACAATGTCTATAGTGAAATGCTGAATGTCTTTTTCTGCCAATAGTGTTGCCAAGAGCATTCTATTGCTGTCGAAGTGATAGATTCCTTTGCCGGTGGACCAAAACAAGGTGCTTCCTATGATTCCGATACCCGTGCTTGTGCCTTCTTCCATGGATGGAATATCTGATACTTGGGCAATTTGATAGTCGGTAGGTGCATTTAAGAGGGCATCTTCTTCGGAAAGAGAGATACGGTGAAGAGTACTGAGGCTTCCCCAATACAGATATTGTTTGTCAATGCATCCCGCATAGAACCCATTACCGGTGGTAGCACTGCTGTTCTTGACAAGTGTCTTCATCTGTTGTGTTTGTAAGTTCCATTTGTAGATAGCACTCTCCGTATCATCCTTGGATTGAAGGAGATAAAGCCAGTCTTGATGAATAATCAATGTTCCTACACTTGCTGTTTTGTCGGCATCTATAGGTAACAGGGTGGGCGTTTCTGCCCCATTGGCAAATATTCTCTGCCTTAACAACCCATTGTCGGTGACCATAAGCAAGGATATAGCCGTTCCGTTGTGAATGTACAAAGATCTCTTTATGTCGAAGTCTTTTTGATCCAATGTCACTGTCAGTTCCACTTGCACAGTGGTGTCCTTTTTGCTGAAATAGATCCTTATGCTTTCATCAGAGGTGATACCTTTTGTCAGTACGGCACATTCGGGAAGGTTCCATTTATAGGAGACACTCTTATTGTAAGGATTATAGACGACTGCCTTGAGTTCCACCTCTTCCCGATAGACAATGCTGTCGGTGGAAAGGGAAAAGGTCGGAATGGTGTCGAAAACGGTAATCTCTTTGGAACACATCCTGTGCTTACTGCTGTCAGCGGTGAGTGTTATGATATATGTCCCTGGTTTTTTGTATGTCTTTGTGGGGTTCTTGAGCGTGGACTGACTGCCGTCTCCAAAGTTCCAAGCCCAAGTCTCACCCTCTTCTGTGAGGTTGCTGAATGTCACTTTCTGCCCTGCTCGTGGTGAGGCGGGACTATATGAAAAGTTTACTTCCTTGTTGTTGCAACTGCAAATGAGAAAAGCAATTGCAAACACCAATCCATAATAACTCTGTCGTTTCATGTGGTTTTTCTTTGTCGTTATAGTAGTGATATGATATCTTCTGGTTGAGTCGTTTCTGCATTAAACCAATGTATGTCTTTGTCGCGCCGGAACCATGTCATTTGTCGCTTGGCGTAGTGCCTCGAATTTTGCTTGATTAAGTTTATTGTCTCATCCAAGAGCATATCCCCGTCGAAGTATCGGAAAAGTTCCTTGTAACCAACCGTGTTCAAACTGTTTTTGTGCCGCCATGGATATACTCTTTCCGCTTCTTTCAGCAAACCTTGTTCCAACATGTTGTCAACCCTTTGGTTGATGCGTTGGTAAAGTTTTTCTCTGTCTCGCTGCAGCCCTGCTTTCAGTATGCGGAATGGTCTTTCCTCCTGATGATGCGTAAAGCCTTTGCGAAATGAGGAATAAGGTTTTCCTGATTCCAAACAGACCTCTATTGCATGTGCCACTCTTTGAGGGTTTTGCAAGTCTGCCTGTTGGTAATAGGCAGGATCTAACCGCTGCAGTTCTGCTTGTAGAAAACCTAATCCTTTCGTTTGTAGTATGCCTCCCACGGATCTCCTTGTCTCCTCGGATACATGAGGAATATCATCCAATCCCTTGCAGACGGCATCAATGTACAGCATACTTCCCCCAGTCAGAAGTAATGTGTCATGGGTGAGAAACAGATTGTTGATAAGTCCTATGGCATCTGCTTCATATTCGCCTGCATTATAATTTCCTGCAACCGACTTGGTGCCTACGAAGTAATGCCTCACTCGTTTCTGCTCCTTTTCTGTCGGAGCCGCAGTCCCTATGGGGATCTCCCGAAAAACTTGACGGGAATCTGCCGAAATAATGGGGGTTCCCAAAATCTCTGCCATCGGCAAACTGAAAGCCGTTTTGCCGACTCCTGTTGCTCCGAGTAATACGATGAGAGTCTTCTCCATGCACTGGCAGCAGCAAAAGCAGATTAAAATAAACTGCTGTCGTCAAAGTTCATATCCCCGTATCCCTCGGAATCCAACTCGTCGCTGTCATATTGCGAATCGCCGTAGAAGTCTTCGTCTAAATCAATGTCTTTGGCAACTGTCAGTTGGCTGTCTTCTGTCTTCAATTGTTTCGGAGCCTTCCCCTCTGATTTTGTACACACAACTTTGTCCAGACTTCCTGCTTTTATAGAAGTCAATTCGCCGAAGAAACTGCGCTCGAACATCGGGTCAAACACGTACAATAGTTTCTGGTGGGCATCAGTAAGGAGGTCGCCAATCTTTGTATCCTCCATCACCATATTGTCATATTCGTAACTCGACTCCATTTCTACAAGTGTGATCTCTTGTTCTTTCTCCCAATGTTCATTGCACAAGAAAAATGAAGTCATCTGGTTGTCTGGATACCCCACCGATGCTAAGATGGCTTTGTGGAGATCGAGGAAAGTAGCCTCAGAATCAATCTCATAAACTCGCTTAAAGTTTTCCACTTCGTCCGAAAGGAATGTAATGCGGTAAATCATTTGCTGAAAAGATTTTGTAGTGTTTCTTTGCTTGTTCGTTCCCTTTGCTTTGTTCTTGCGCAGAGGAAACCAAGCAATGTGCAAAGATACAAAATATTTTCAATATCCAATGATTCTTGCTGGTTTTTATGTGCCGGATAGACAATCATTTTCTCTGTTCCAACTTCGTTTACAATGCTTTATTTCAGCCTCTCTATTGTGAGTGTTAAAAATAAGTCGTACCTTTGCAGTCCGTTTGGCGCATTTGCGTAGAGGCGCGTGCGTTCCTGCGGATTTATAAATTACTAACTAACAACTGTTTATTTATGTTAAACCATTACGAAGCCGCTTTCATCTTGACTCCCGTTTTGTCTGAACAACAGATGAAGGAAGCGGTTGACAAGTTTGAGTCTTTGCTGAAGAACAATGGAGCAGAGATCCTCAATCGCGAGGAATGGGGGTTGAAAAAACTCGCATATCCTATCATGGGCAAAACAACGGGATTCTATGCCCTGCTGCAATTTGATGTTGAACCTGCTGTTATCGCAACGCTTGAGACAGAGTTCCGCCGTGATGAGCGGGTTATTCGCTTCCTCACATTCCGTCTCGACAAGTACGCTTATGAATATGCAGAGAAACGTCGCAATGTTAATCTTAAAAGTAATAAGGAGGCTTAAACTATGGCAGAACAAGAAATCCGTTATCTTACTCCTCAGCAAAAGGACGTGAAGAAGAAAAAGTATTGCCGCTTTAAGAAAAGTGGTATCAAATACATCGACTACAAAGATCCTGAGTTCCTCAAAAAGTTCTTGAACGAACAAGGCAAAATCCTGCCTCGCCGCTTGACGGGTACATCTCTCAAGTATCAACGGAAGGTCGCTCAGGCTGTTAAGAGAGCAAGACATCTTGCATTGCTACCCTATGTAACGGACATGATGAAATAAGGAGGAACAACAATGGAAGTAATACTTATTGAAAACGTTGCCAATCTTGGCTTCAAAGATGACGTCGTAAAGGTACGTGACGGATATGGCCGCAACTACCTTATCCCTAATAAATTGGCTGTCATTGCAAGCGAGTCTGCACGCAAAGTGCGCGAAGAGAACCTTCGCCAGCGTGCTCATAAACTTGAGAAGATGAAGAACGATGCTATTGCTCTTGCTGAACAATTGAAGAACATTACGCTTACAATTGGTGCAAAGGCAAGCGAAAGTGGCAAAATCTTCGGTGCCGTAACGCCGTTGCAACTTGCTGAGGCACTCGCTGCACAAGGAATGACTGTTGATCGCAAAATCATTGCGCTGGCTGAGCCGGTTAAAGAGTTGGGCGAATATACAGCCGTTGCTCATTTGCACAAGGACGTGACTGCTGACATCCATTTTGTCGTAGTTGCTGAGTAATAGAAGATGTTAAACCTTTCACAACAAAGTTTGGTATTATGAAACAAGGAATTCATCCCGATAACTACCGCGTGGTAGTTTTCAAAGATATGTCGAATGGTGAGCAGTTCTTCAGTCGTTCAACAGTGGCTACAAAAGATACTATTGAAATCGATGGCGAAACTTATCCTTTGGTTAAGTTGGAAATCTCCAGTTCTTCTCACCCGTTCTATACTGGTAAGTCCAAATTGGTCGATACCGCAGGACGTGTTGATAAGTTTATGTCCCGCTACGGCGCACGTAAACATAAATAAGAGAATCTGACTACAGACTCTCTGTATAAAAAGGCAAAGGAGACGGAGAGCATCCGTCTCCTTTTCTTGTATTCTGTCTGTAAAATAACGTACGCGTCTTCCGTCCCTTGATTGGGTTCCTCTGTATTCCGTGACAAAGGTCTGGTTCGTCGTACAATGTATATAATAGTTTCTTAACCTTAAATTAGTTCTTATGACTGACACATCCTCTTTTTCTATGTGGAGAGAATTATGTAGGAATACTCTCCTTTCCCTTGTCTTGTTTGTTGCTCTTTTCCTACTCTGCTATGTTTTGGAGGTCGCTTTGGGTCTCTCTTTGTTGCATTTCTCCGATGCCGCTTTCTGTGTCGGTATTCCGGCGAGCGTTGTGGGGGTCGGATATGTCCTTACTATTCGGAATCCCGCTAATTACACGGGCTTCTATCTGGGCATTCTGATGTCTTTGCTTCTGGCTGTTCAGTTCTTCTTGCAAGGCAATTACGACCTCTCCATTCTCTATGTCGCTTGCTTCGTTCCTTTTCAGGTAAAGTCAATCTATACATGGAAAAAGGCTTCTGCTAATCAAGTGTCCGAACCGTTGAAACCTGCCTTTTTGTCTGCAAGGCAGATGCTTCTCAGTTTGGCTGTCTTTGTTGTTATAATCGTTTTGGATTATTTGCTCGCTACATTTGTGATCAACCACGACACGCTGCAGCAGAATGTTGCTGTCAAACTCATGGGCGCAATGCTTATAGCGTCCAGTATTCTGGCGAATTATTGGCTTATATACAAGAAAAACGATGCGTGGATCTATTGGGTGATATATAGTATCTCTGGTGTTGTGTTCTATGTCCTTGTGAACAATGTCTTCAGTGTCGTATTGTTCTCTTTCTTCTTGGTAATCAATTCTATGGCTGGAATTGCTTGGTATAAGAATACGGCACCTGACAACAAAGGATGGCTCGCTCGTAGATAAAACGGACTTCTGCCATTTTTTTGCCGCTTTGCAAGCAATCGTATAGGTTCAATGTGTTTGAGAGACGTTTTGCAGATGGTTTTCTGCTATCTGTAAAGTGCAGGAGATCAAGCCGGCGTTTACGACCCCTCAAGCCGACCTGAACGACCCCTGGACGACCCGTAGACAAGAGAGGCAGACTTTCGTCTGCCTCTCTTGTCTGAAATATATGGGTATAAACTCTAAATATCTTCTTTCTGCAGGTACTCGTGCATGGCTTTGGCGGCGTGGCGACCGTCGGACATAGCGAGGATGACCGTGGCACCGCCGCGGACGATGTCGCCACCGGCAAAGAGTGTCGGGATAGACGACTGCATTGCATCATTCACCACAATCGTACCTTTTTTGCCGATTTCCAATCCTGCTACGCTGTGGGGGATAAGCGGGTTGGGACTGACGCCCACGCTGACAATCACCAGATCAACCGGGATAGTGAGCGTTTGTCCCTCTACGGGCACAGGGCTGCGGCGTCCCGACTCGTCGGGTTCGCCCAACTCCATCACTTGCAGTACCGCCTCTTTCACACGCCCGTTGTCGTCGGCGTGGTACTCGATAGGGTTGTGCAAGGTAAGGAATTCGATACCCTCCTCTTTGGCGTGGCGCACCTCCTCGATACGCGCGGGCATCTCCTCTTCGGAACGGCGATAGACAATCATCGCCCGCTCTGCGCCCAAGCGTTTGGCGGTACGCACAGCATCCATAGCGGTGTTTCCGCCGCCGATAACCGCCACGTTCTTGCCATAGAGCAGCGGTGTGTCGGTAGCCGCATTGCTCGCGTCCATCAGGTTGACGCGCGTCAGATATTCGTTGCACGAGAGGACACCGTTCAGGTTCTCGCCGGGGATACCCATAAAACGCGGCAGCCCTGCCCCCGAACCGACAAAGATAGCGGAGTAGCCTTCTTGCCGCAGTTGGTCGGTGCTGATCGTCTTGCCGATAATGGTATCGGTGCGGAAGGTAACGCCGAGGGCTTTCAGTCCGTCAATCTCGGCATCAACAATACGGTTGGGCAGACGGAACTCGGGGATACCGTATTTGAGCACACCGCCGATCTCGTGGAGAGCCTCAAAGACCGTAACCTCGTAGCCGTACTTCGCCATATCACCGGCAAAAGCCAGTCCTGCAGGTCCCGACCCGACCACGGCAATCTTCTTGCCGTTCTTGGTTCTTTGTTCTTGGTTCTTTGTCGCTGCCGCATGGTCTGCCACAAAGCGTTCCAGATAACCGATTGCCACGGGTGGGTGTCCCATTTTCAGGTGGATACACTGCGACTCGCACTGTTTCTCCTGCGGGCAGACACGGCCGCATACGGCGGGTAGCGAAGAACTCTGTTTGATAACGTCCGCCGCCGCTTGGATATTGCCCTGCTCCAACTGCTTGATAAAACCCGGTATGTTGATATTCACAGGGCAGCCCTGCACGCACGTGGGGGTCTTGCAGTTCAGGCAACGGTGCGATTCGCAGATTGCCTGCTCGGGAGTAAGTCCCTGATTGACCTCGGCATGGATAGAGCGCACACGCACCTCGGGCGCCAGTTCGTTCATCTGTACACGTGGGATAGCCACACGGTCTTTGGCTGTACCGGCAAAAGGCTCTACATCGATATGCGACAGGGGCTGTACCATTGCCTGCTCGCATACGCTTGTGGTAACAGCCGTCGTGCCATTGAGATAGGTCTGATAGGCAGCAGCCTCTTCGGCTTTGTAGGAACGCAGACGCGAGAGCATCTCGTCGAAATCCACCTGGTGGGCATCGAACTCCGGTCCATCGACACAGACGAAGCGCGTCTTACCACCCACCGTTACGCGGCATGCCCCACACATACCCGTACCGTCCACCATAATAGTATTGAGGCTCGCCTCGGTAGGCACGTTGTATTTTTGCGTGGTCAGGGCGACAAACTTCATCATAATGGCAGGACCAATGGTGATACATTTGTCCACTTTCTCCCGCTGAATCACCAGCTCGATACCCTGCGTAACGAGTCCTTTCTGCCCCATAGACCCGTCATCGGTCATAATAATAACCTCGTCGGAAAAACGGCTCAGTTGCTCTCTTAGGATAATCAGGTTCGCCGTGCGGGCAGCCAATACGGTAATGACGCGGTTGCCTGCGGCTTTCAAAGCCTGAGCAATAGGGAGCATCGGGGCTGCCCCCACTCCACCGCACGCACAGACGACCGTGCCATAGTTCTCGATATGCGTGGCACGCCCGAGAGGTCCGACTAAGTCTGCCAACTCGTCGCCCGCGTTGAGCGCACAGAGTTTGGCGGACGATACACCGATACGCTGTACCACCAGAGTGATTGTACCTTTCTCTGGGTCTGCCCCCGCAATGGTAAGCGGCATACGCTCCGACTGTTTGTCCACACGCACGATGACGAAATGTCCCGCCTTGCGGCTACGTGCAATGAGCGGAGCCTCAATAATCAGCTCCGCCACATTCTCCGAGAAAAAACGTTTATTTAGTACTCGAAACATATCTGAATTAGAAGTATTTGGTCTCTGTCCCCATAATAGAGGTTAGCAGGTTGTTTGCCAAACGGCTGGCGCCGAAACGGAAACTTTGGTTGTTGAGCCAATCGGCACCGAGAATTTCCTTCACAAGCGTATAGTGCTGCACCGCTTCTTCAGTGGTGCTGACACCGCCGGCGGGCTTGTAGCAAACCTTCTGACCGGTTTTCTCGTACCAGTCCTTGATAGCATGGCACATTACATAGGTGGCTTCGGGGGTGGCGTTTACGGCAATCTTACCCGTGGAGGTCTTTATGAAGTCTGCACCTGCAGCCATAGCAAGAATCGAAGCCTTGTAGATATTCTCCGCCGTCTTCAGTGCACCCGTCTCAAGAATGACTTTGAGGTGCGCATGGCGGATAGCGGCTTTGATTTCGCTAATCTCGTCGAATACCTCCTGATACTTGCCCTCGAGGAACTTGCCAATAGAGATAACGATGTCAATCTCGGTAGCACCCGCAGCAACCGCCATAGCCGCTTCGGCTACTTTCACCTCTATAAAGGTCTGCGAAGCAGGGAACCCTGCCGCTACGGCAGCCAAACCGATAGGCTCGGTAAGCGTATTGGCAACCGTCTCCACCAAAGCGGGATAGACGCACATAGCCGCTACGTTGGGTACACTGGGGAAATGCTTGCCAAACTCGTTCACTTTCTGCGCCATACCTGCCACTTTGGCGGTGGTGTCGTCCCCGTTGAGGGTGGTTAGGTCTATCTGGTGGAGGCATTGTTTCCAAACCTCTACATTGTTGTTCTCATCAAAATGCTCCTTGAGGATTTCTGCGGTAGCCGCTTTTACTTCTTCGTCCTTTTGGCAGCAGTTATACTGCGCAAAGAGTTCTTCAAACTTCTCCATAGTATTTAGTTGTTTTCGTTGTTTATGTATTTGTCGTTCTCAGCCAGACGCCCGATGATGGTCTCGTTGCCGCGAACAGTATCGCCCACTGCGACAAACATCTCGGTATCTAGCGGCAGGTACATATCCACGCGCGAACCGAGTTTAATAAATCCGAGGTGTGTATTACGGTGCGACTGCTTGCCGGGTTTGGCATAGGTAACGATACGGCGTGCCATAGCCCCCGCAATCTGACGAACGGCAATCCGCACTTTGTCCGGGGTCTCTATCACCACCAAAGAACGCTCGTTTTCCGTACTCGACTTCGGCAGCCATGCCCCTTTGTGGCGACCTTTCTGATGCTCCGATACAAGGATTGTACCCTCGATAGGATACCAGTTGGCATGGACATTGAACGGAGACATAAAAATACTGACCTGCAGACGCTCCTCGTGAAAATACTCGTTCTCCATTGTAGGTTCCACCACCACCACTTTGCCGTCGGCGGGAGCGATAAGAAAATCGGGGTCATCCACCTCTAATACACGCACGGGATTGCGGAAGAAGTAGGTAACGAACACCAGCAGCATTGCGGCAAAAAACAACAATATAGCGAATGCCCAATGTGGCATAAAGATGTAGCCGACCAAACTCAACGCAAAGATGAGCAACGTCAATCCTGTGATGATGTTGCGACCCTCTCTGTGAATTCTAGCCTGTTTACGATGTTTCATGATTGCCACTCATGGTATGGGAAACGTGCCAACATCTCTGCGGCTTGGTCGAGCCCCTGTTGCAGTTTCTTGTCAAGCATCATCTTGAACATCATCGGCAGGTCGGCTTTCAGCGTCAGTTTGATGCGTGTATCTGTAGGATTTACCTCTTTGAGTTGAATCCAGAAATTCATCTCCATAGGGATATTCTCTGCACCGAACTTGATAGTGTCGTTTTCTATCTTGTCCACAATGCGAATAGCAATCTTTTGCCCCAATCCGTCCACTTTCATTCGCACACAATCTTCGTTAATCTCCAGTTCCTGTACCTTGTCCTGCGGGATAAGATCTTTCACACGATTCAGATTGTTCAGGTTGCTCAATACTCCATATACTTGCGTTGCTCCTGCGGATATGGAATGGATGGTGCTTTCATATTTGCATTCTGCCATAATTGCGTCTTATTGTAATTTCCAATCTGCTGGGTTCTTTTGCCATGTTTGCAATGTCTCCGCTCCTTCTTCTGTGATATATTCGGTGCTTAAAGCGTGTTTCAGTACTGCGGAAAATGTGGATAATGCGATCATTTCCACCTTCCCTTTCTTGAAACGGCGTAAGGTGTCTTGTAATTCATAGTTGAAGATGGTGACTAAACCCAACACTTTGCAACCATCCTTGCGTATAGCCTCCACCACTTTCATGCTGTTGATACCCACGCTAACCTGATCTTCTATAACAACCACATTCTGTCTCGGACGGAGATCTCCCTCTATCATGTTTTCAAAACCATGATCTTTTGGAGTTGGGTGTACATATACAAAAGGAAGACCTAATTCTTCTGCCACCAATACACCGATTGCAATGGCATTTGTTGCCACACTTGCTATAACCTCTGCTTCCGGATAACGTTCCGCCACAATACGGGCCATTTCTATCTTGACTACATTCCTCACTTGAGGATATGATAATATCTTCCGGTTGTCGCAATATATGGGAGAATGCCAACCTGTCGCCCAAATAAAAGGATTTTGAGGCTGCAATTTGATAGCCTTTAGTTTCAGCAGTTTACCGGTAATAAAATCATCTAACTCTTTCATCTTATATCGTTTTTTCATGATTATGGGTTTAGGATTTCTTCATCCAATACTATTCAAGGTGCAAAGATAAGAAGATTTTGTCAAATATATAGGTTGCTTTTTCTGTTTTACAACATAATTTATTCGCTCTTTTCATCTTTTCTGTATCCCCATTTTCCAATCGTCCTGTCTGCGCTTCGCATTGCGTCTTCCAAGTGCTTGATGTCGTGCATTAGTATTCCCAAATGATAAGTCTCGTCCAACGCTGTCCTCTCATTCTCTTGCAGATAATAAACGTAGGGCGAATTACCATCCAGTCTCACCTGTATTCTGTCTTCTCTATGCGTTGATATGAAATGAAGCAATGCAAGTGACGCATCTTCCTCAAAACTTGTAATCTCGTGCCACCCTTCGTTCTCAAAAGTATGGTTTGTACCTTCTTTCCGGATGCTTTCTTCTTTCGATGATAGTTCTATTTCGCGATGGTTGATTTGTTTTGTACCATAATAGTAACTCTTCAGTGTCGTCATCCGGTCATCGCCTATGTAACATTGCAGATAGCAGCGTGAGGCGTTGTTCCCCCTTGTTCGCAATAGTTTGTGTACATATTTCCCGTGATCTTCGTATGCTGGGTTCTTCTCATAACAGAACTTCTTTAGCAACTCATCGGCTTGTAGGAGTAGTTCGTTTCGCACACTGTCTGAATAATGGTATGTGCGTACCGCCTCAACGTATGCAATGCTGTCCGATAGATGTTTTGCCTGCCTTCTGATGTCTACTGCTTTCGGATACAACGTGTGAATGCTGTCAATCTCCTGTCGTGCACTGCTGAATTGTCCGTTCTGGGCATATAATTGTGCTGTCTGAAATCTCTTGCTCGCTTTCTTTGTGTAACTGTCCGAACAAGAGGCAAGGCAAAGTACTGCAAAAACGGCAAGAATGCCAATGGCTTTCATATAAGAATGTTTGTTTCCCATTGTTGTATATGTTTCGTCGCAGCCTGCTGAACCCTGTTGTAGGAGATTCAATAGTTCGGAAGGACTGTCTATTATATATTTCGGTTGTTCTTTGTTGAGTACATCTTGCTTGCAAAATCCCCAACTGCACCCTGCGGAAGCCACTCCCGCATTTCGGGCTGTTTGTATATCCACATCCGAATCACCTACATAAAGCACTTCTTCTTGCCCGACGTCGAGTGCAGCCATAATATCATTCACTATCTGTGGATCCGGTTTTCTCCTTACGCCTTCCCTTTCTCCTAATACGATGTCGAATTGATCTCCGAAATAATGCTTCACCAATGCCTGAGTGGCTGCATTGTATTTGTTGGAGGCTACGGCTAACTTGTAACCCCTCCTTTTCAATTCTTTGATCACCGTCTCCATCCCTTCGTAAGGACGCGTGTGAACGCATTTGTGTTCGTCATAGTAAGGTATGAACACTTTGCGAAGTCGCAAAACGGTTTCTTCGTCTTTGTGTCCTGCCGGCAATGCTCGTTCTATGAGTTTGTTCACCCCGTTGCCTACCAGGTGCGGATATTCGTCCAATCGGTGGGTTGGAAAACCATAATGGGTCAATGCTGCATTGCAAGCCTCTCCCAAATCCATGATAGTATTCAGCAGAGTGCCGTCCAGGTCAAAAATGATTGCTTTTTTCATAAGGCGTTACTCGCAATATACCCATGCTCTTTTGAAAGGTGTTGTCCTGCGGGTCTTCTCCATCTGCCTCAATGCCTCTCTCTTTGTTGTGTACGATGCCAGTACAACACGATGTAAATTCTTCTTGTAGGGTATGACGATGGCTTCTGTATAACCACTCCCGATAAGATGTTCACATTCTTTCTCTGCCGCTTTTTTGTCTAATGAGGCAACCACTATGTGGAAATGTCCGCGCTCTGCCTTGGGTCCTTCCTCTGCGCTCTCTTCTGCAGGGTGCAGACTCGCAATGATGGCACTGTAATCAATCGGACGCATGCTTGCATAGTCGGCAGCATTGTCGTTGTTCACTCGCGGAGAAATAGTCAGCAGTCCTATCCCTATTATGCAAGCGGCGGCATACCGCAGGTAGTCTTTTTTTATCCGTATCGTGATCGCATTCTCAATCTGCTTGTGCAATACGATGGGTTGTAAACCTAAATTCTGCGGCAGGAAATGGCAGGAAGAAGGCACAAATACATATCTCCCCTCTTCGCAATGCATGATTCCGATGCGCCCAAAATTTGCTTCTCCTCTTTCTTGCAGTTGTCTTGTCAGGTCCTCAACGGCGGCGTGAACCATCTTGCGTGCCGAGGAATAGTCGGTTTTGTACTTCCGTGCATATACTTGTTCCACTAATCCGTCGGAGAGATTCACTTGCCGGTTGAACGACAAGGTCGTATGGGGAGGATACAATATGTTTCCTTCCATGAAAGCCTCTTTGTGCCGGTGCATGAAAGCCCCGAATCCGGGAATGGTCACACAGTAGTTGTCTGTCAGCAATGTCTCTACGATATGTATCAGTTCTTCCATTCTGATTCCTTTGTGTATTACGTATTTTCCAGGTGGACTGCCTATGCGGAAAATCAGGACAAAGGTACGGATTCTTTTTGAATTGGCAACATCTGAGTTCCGCTACACTCGCAAATAAAGTCATTCTACCTTCTGTCTGACTTCTGTCTGTCTTTGCACATGGATGCAAACCGAATGCACTTATTTTCCTACCGTCTCGCAACTGCTATTTCAACAACCACTCCAATGCGGGAATGACATATATAGTCATATCATCTTGTACAATCTCCTTCTTCTCGCCCTCCAAGACAATCAGTGTCAGATTGGAGCAATGCAATTGTTTTGCTGCCAGCCATAGCGCAGAGGTTTCATGATTGTAGGTCTTGCTATCCGACAGCGCATAGCAGACCTGTATCAGTTCCACAACGCGGCTGCGTTCACATACCACAAAGTCCACTTCCTTTTGCGTTTTGGGATGTTTATAGTAGAAAATGTCCCTAAAATTGGCAGCAGCACGCCGAAGCAATTCTATATACACCACATTTTCCAACCGCCAACCGAGGTTCTCTATGGATAGTACACTACTGCGATTGCTCAATAATGCCACGTCTATCACGTAGTTTTTCTCTTGCGTGATGCGCTCTTTGGCTTTGAAAGAGTACTTGTGCAGCCCTAACAACAAGTATGCTTGCCGCAGGTAAGCAATATAGTTGTCTATGGTCCGAAAAGAGGTGATACCGCACGTCGTGGCGATATTCTTACGTACTACCTCGTGGCAGAAATTATCCATGAGGTAGTTCGCCAAGCACTCCAACGCTGCCACAAGACGAATATGGTAACGTTCGCGAATATCCTTGTGGATTATTACGTTCACCAATTGTAGCACATATCCCCGTTTGTTACGCACGTGCAACAACTCAGGGAAACCGCCGTCTTGCAAGTAACGCAACAACCCTTCCTGCCGAAAGGCAAGAGCCTGCGTAGTCAAAGAGGTTGTATCAATTTTATTCGCATCGCAATACTCTGCAAATGAGAACGGGAAGAGCCGTATCTCGTTGTACCTCCCTGCCAAGTGGGTTGCCAGTTCGGCACTCAATAGTTTGGCATTGCTGCCCGTTACTACAGTGTGCACCCCCTGGCGCAAGAGCCGGTTGACAAACAGATGCCAACCGTCCACATTCTGCACCTCGTCCAAAAACAAGTACTCAAAGTTGCCATACACGCGATACAGGCATATCAAAACCGTGTTGAGGTCATCAATGCGGATATTTGCCAAACGGTCGTCGTCAAAGTTTACAAATGCGTAGTTTATCTTTGCTTCGCGTAACACTTTGTGGCAAAGTACGGACTTTCCGCTTCGGCGCACACCTATCACTATTTGTGCCAACGGACTTTGCAGGTCAAACCACTGCTCCTCCATACGTTTCACCCATGAAGAGGGGCGCATACGCTCTATTTCCTGCTGCTGGTCGGCTACTACTTGCAGTATTATTTGCTCTTCCATGCTATCAAAAATACAATTCGATGCAAAAGTACTGATTTATCACGAATTACGCAAGTCTAATGCACTTATTTTCCGCTTTGTGTGTAAGTCTAATGCACTTATTTTCCTTTGATATATACCCTCTAACGCTATTTGTATAGAACAAACAACCTCGGTTTTCCGTAGTGGAAAACCGAGGTTGGTATATGCAATATAAAGATGCCTGTAAGGTGTATCTACTGTACCACCGTACCAGATGGTAGATAGCCTTTATAGTTAACATTCCAATAATACCGTTTACCGCCTTTAGGTGTAGTATATAATGTGGTCTTGCTATTAACAGAGTATGTGATGTAGAAATTGTTTTCGCCTGTCACATTTATGTATGCATCATATAATCGCGGTGTACCTTTCTGTTGCTGTTTTTCTTCCGGCGACAAAACATTTTCGCACGTCTTTGCCCGCTCCGTATATTTTAGAATATAAGGTTCTGCATAATTGGCAACCTCCGCAATGTAGAACTTGTTTTCGATGACTTTATTTTCTTGCTGTTCTCCGACAGAATAGGTGATATAGTTGGCAAATGTCAAAGGTGAACTATCCTCATCGAATGTTAATTTTGCAGAATTGGCAGGGTACTTGTTCAAGTCGCAATCGAGTATCAAACCTTTTGAAATAGCATAACCTGATACTACTTTTGAGGATTTCGGAGGAATAGACAAAATCGGTTGTTCTGTGGTTGCAACACTGGTTGCAGCACCATAATTTGCCGTGTTGGTTGCGGTCAGGCTTCCAAATATAGCAGCACCCCACGATGCACCAACAGCAGCGGATTTACTAGCACCTACGGCTACACTGCCGTTCGTGGCTGCAACACCCACTTTCGCGCCTGCAGCAGCATGCCCTGCTGCGGAATATGACTCCGCATACGTGGCAGATGTGGCAACACCTACGCTGCTACTGTTTGTTTGGGTGATGGTTTGCGGGGTATAATAATCATACGCTACTCCGTTTTTTATTAAGAATGTTTGACTTAGGTCGATATGGATGACTTTGTCAGTCTTGTTATAAAATACAAAACCTGCGTCACCGCCATTGCTCCAAAGATTATATTTCACGATACAATCTTCATTCTCATACAACAAACCCTCGTCTGTGCTTTGAGCGGTAGTTGCATTGTCAATTGATTTAGCCGTACAGATTTGTACATACTTGAAAGTCCCCCCGCAGGAAGCCAACATACTTGCACACAAAATCAGCGTGCCATACAGAACAGAATGTGTTCTCATAATACATTTGTTTTTGTGTAAGAATGGCTCCTGTTCCTACAAATTAGAATAAACCAAAAGCGTGGAGCCATCATCTCTGCTTATTCTTCATCCTGAGGTTCTGGAAATACCTTGTACACAAGAATAAACAACAACTGCCCACGCCCGATATGTACAAGATACCATTACCTTCATCAGAAGTTATGGTACATTCATACACGCCAATGAACGTTTATTGCACCTCTTGTTTCGGGTACTTGAAACTTTGCAGGATTTCTAACGACCAAAACAAGCGCTAATAAACGCCTTTTTATCTATATGTCTGCCAACGGCTGCATTGCAACGGTTTGTCGGTCAGGTATATACATTGCCCACCGCTTCCCTTACCACGCAAGATGTTAGCAACCGCAGAATTACAACAAATGTTTAAATTGTGCAATTTTATTAAATAGGAACGCTAATGGGGGTATAAAAATGGGTTGCTTATTATTCCCGCTCGTCCTATTCGTCCAATTAGCCTAACCTCTCATGACTCAATTCCTTAAACTATAGAACTTCTTGATCAACTAAAACGTCTATAGTGAATAACCATTGGTCGCATTAGACGGTTGTTACCCGCAACTTCTATAATAGTTTCACCCGTTATACTCCTTATCCGACCTATTCTCACCATTAGCCCAATCCTTCTTACCATCTCCCTCTTGGTTGTCTGATTGTCAAATGCCGATTTGTGAATCCTGTTGAAATCTCATCGAACCATCAACAGAAATATAACGCCTTTGATTTGTAAATCCGTAAGTCGGAAACAAACTCCCGCCTTGAGGGGGATTGGAAAAGTTATGCCCCTCCTTTGGAGGGGGTGGGGAGGTCTGATTGCCAAATGATGCATCCCACGACCCCTCGTCGGAACCTCAAGCACACCTCACCGACCCCTTGGTGAGAGATGACAAATACATCGCAAATAGTCAAATCGTGAAAAACTTGTTTCCTAAGACGGTTTGCTGGTGGTGATCGGTTGAATAATGGGGGGGGTGATAATGCGTTAATGGCATTAATGGAAAAACTCCGGGACAGATTGTTCATGGAGTCTGCAAAGTAGTGCAATTTTTTCTGTGGTATATGCCGGTGTGTCTTGTCTTCCGCCCTGCGCACCGCCGATGCTATGATTTCGCTGCGGTCGTCCTGACCTGTAAATGCTCTTTTCTTTATTGAATAAAATGTTGTACCTTTGCAGCCTGTAATCACAATAACCTATGTTTCTTACAATTCTGAAATCAAAGATCCACCGTGTGAAGGTAACGCAGGCGAACTTGGACTATATAGGGAGTATCACAATTGATCAGGATCTCATGGATGCAGTGGGTATTTTTCCTAACGAAAAAGTGGCTGTAGTGGACAATACGAATGGTGCACGTCTTGAAACCTATGTTATCCCCGGCGAAAGAGGTTCCGGCTGTATATGTATGAATGGTGCTGCCGCGCATTTGGTGCACCCCGGCGATATAGTTATTATAATGGCTTATGCTTTGATGACGGAGCAGGAAGCCGCCGGTCATAAACCGAAGATCGTCTTTCCTGATGCCGGAAATCACCTCTTGAACTGAACCGAATGTTTTTCCAACTGCAACATACCGACATCAATTCGTCCGCACGGGCAGGCGTAGTCCATACCGATCATGGAGATATACTCACGCCCATCTTTATGCCGGTGGGTACGGTGGCTACCGTGAAAGGAGTGCATTTCCGCGAACTCACCGATGATATCAAGGCACAAATCATATTGGGTAACACCTATCATCTCTATTTGCGCCCGGGTACGGATATCCTGCAGAAGGCAGGGGGGCTGCATCGCTTTGAACGGTGGGATAGACCGGTTCTTACCGATTCGGGAGGCTATCAGGTGTTCTCTCTGACGCAGATACGGAAAATGACGGAAGAGGGCGTCACTTTTTCCTCGCATATCGACGGACGCAAACTTTTCTTTACACCCGAAAACGTCATGGACATCGAGCGGCAAATTGGTGCCGACATCGTGATGGCATTCGATGAGTGTACACCGGGTACTGCCGATTACACCTACGCAAAACATTCCATGGAACGCACCAACCGCTGGTTGGACAGGTGTATTGCACGGTTCGATTCCACAGAGCCGCTCTATCGGTATAACCAACACCTGTTCCCCATAGTGCAAGGGTGTGTCTATCCCGACCTGCGCAGGGAAGCGGCTCAACGCTTGGCGGATTTGGATAGAGACGGTTATGCCATTGGCGGTTTGGCGGTCGGGGAACCGGAAGATAAGATGTACGAGATGATAGAAGTGGTCAACGACATCCTGCCGCAGAACAAACCTCGCTACCTTATGGGAGTAGGAACTCCTTGGAATATACTGCAGGCCATTGAACGGGGGGTTGATATGTTCGATTGCGTTATGCCGACGCGCAATGGACGCAATGGCATGATTTTTACGCGCAATGGTGTAATGAATATGCGCAACAAAAAATGGGAAGACGATTTTGCCGACCTTGATCCGGACGGCACTTCTTTTGTCGACCATGCATATTCGCGCGCCTATGTCCGGCACCTTATCCATTCGGGGGAGATGTTGGGATTGGAGATTCTTTCCATTCACAATCTGGCTTTCTATCTCTGGTTGGTCACAGAAGCACGCTCGCATATTCTGCAAGGCGACTTTAAACCGTGGAAAGATGATATGATGAAGCGTATAACCGTGCGCCTGTAGGTGCTTGACAAATTCTTGATGAAGAAACTCGATTGGTATATAATACGAAAGTTTCTTGGGACGTTCTTTTTCTCAATCGTCCTCATCTTGAGCATTGCCATAGTCTTCGATCTCACCGAGAAAATGGACAATTTCTATGATGAACAGGTGCCGCTCAGAGAGATAATCTTCGATTACTACCTCAACTTCATACCCTACTATATGAATATGTTCTCCCCCTTGTTCATATTCATATCCGTCATCTTCTTCACGAGCAAATTGGCTGGTAATTCGGAGATTATAGCCATGCTGGCGTCTGGGATTAGTTTCCGCCGCTTGATGGTACCCTATCTTCTGTCCGCCGCTTTCCTTTTTGCGCTCTCTTTCTGGTTGGGAGGATATGTCATACCGCCTGCTTCGGGTGAGATGCTTGACTTTCAGGATAAGTATATCCAGAAGTTCAAGACAGAGAATGCACGCAATATCCAGATGGAGGTGGAACCGGGTACAATCCTTTATATCGAGACCTTCCAGATACGCACACGTTCGGGCTATAGGGCGTCCCTGGAACATTTCGACGGAAAGACACTCACATCGCGCATTACAGCCGATCGTATATTCAACGACTCTGCTTACAATTGGCATTTCGAACGATATGTGAGGCGCGATTTTGACGGACTGCGGGAAACGATCACAAAAGGGGAACGCTTGGATACGGTTATTTCCGTGCTGCCCGATGAACTGTTTATTACGGCGGAAGAAGCACAGCAAATGACCAATCCCGAGTTGTGGAACTATATGCAGAAACAGCGTAAACGGGGCGCAGGAAACTTGCAGGCCTTCGAAACCGAATGGTGGAAGCGTTTTGCCTCTCCCGTCGGTGCGTTCATTATGACGCTCTTGGGCGTAACGCTCTCTTCCAAGAAAGTGCGTGGCGGTATGGGGAAAAACCTGGGAGTCGGGCTCACGCTGAGTGCGTTGTACATTTTGTTCTCCACCGTCTCCACCACATTCTCCGTATCAGGAGTGATGTCTCCTTTCATGGCGGTATGGCTTCCTGATTTTATATTCTTGGCAATAGGCATATTCCTTTACACCAAGACCCCTAAATGATTTTGTCGCGTTATGAAGAACTATGAGATAATGGCTCCCGTTGGTTGTTGGGAGAGTCTGTCGGCTGCTATTCAGGCGGGTGCCGATTCTGTCTATTTCGGTATTGAATACCTTAACATGAGGGCGCGCTCGTCTGCTAATTTTACGACGGAGGATCTTCACCGGATTGTTGCTGTATGCAAGGACGCAAACGTCAAGACCTATCTGACGCTCAATACGGTGATGTATCCCGAGGATCTTCCGCTCATGCGGACGATCGTGGATAATGCCAAAGAGGCGCGGGTGGATGCCGTTATCGCTTCCGATATCGCCGTTATGCAGTATGCCAATGCGCAAGGGGTCGAGGTACACCTCTCTACGCAACTCAACATTGCCAATACGGAGGCGTTGCGCTTTTATGCCCGATTCGCCGATGTCGTCGTTCTTGCACGGGAATTGAATATGGAGCAGGTCGCTTCCATTCATAAGGATATAGTCAGTCAGCATATCTGCGGCAGGCATGGCAATCCTGTACGCATTGAGATGTTCTGCCATGGGGCGTTGTGTATGGCTGTCAGCGGGAAATGCTATCTGAGTCTCCATCACATGAATGCAAGTGCCAATCGGGGGGCTTGTATGCAGGTTTGCCGCCGTGGCTATACGATCAGAGACAAAGAATCCGACATCGAATTGGATATCGACAACCAATACATCATGTCTCCCAAAGACCTCAAGACCATCCACTTTATCAACAAAATGCTTGATGCGGGAGTCTCAGTCTTCAAAATTGAGGGGAGAGCGCGAGGACCTGAATATGTAAAGACGGTTGTGGAATGTTACAAAGAGGCTATTGAGAGTTATTTTGCAGGAACTTACACAGAGGAGAAAATTCGGGCGTGGGACGAACGGTTGGCTCGTGTCTTCAACAGGGGCTTCTGGAATGGGTACTATCTGGGGCAGCGGTTGGGGGAATGGACAAAAGACTACGGAAGTCGGGCTACCCGGCGTAAAGTCTATGCCGGCAAATGTACCAACTATTTCAAGAATATCTCTGTGGCGGAGTTCTGTGTCGAAGCCGCACCTGTCCATCAAGGAGATGAATTGTTGGTAACTGGCGAGACAACGGGTGCCTATGAATGTGTGGCTGACGGGATACGTGTGGACTTGAATCCTGCCCTTGTGGCAAACAAGGGAGAGTATTTCTCTCTCAAAACCGACCAGGTCTTGCATCGTGGTGATCGTCTCTATATCATGCAACCCACGCAACAATAGTCAATTGATCAGAACTCCCCGCTGAATCATTGTGTGGTAGCCGTGCAGAAATACTCGTGCTATGCTGTCTCTGTGGATCCGTTTTGTGCTTGCAATCGGTTTATAGTGTATTGGCAAGTGTCCTCATCTCACGCGGATTCTCTGTCCGATACGAAGTACACTGCTCTCCTTGATGCCGTTCAGCCGGCATAGTGCGCCCACGGTAGTGCCGTTTCGTCTTGCCAGCATCGACAGATTGTCCCCCGGACGGATGGTGTAGTATTTGGCTTGTTGAAGTTCTTTAATCTGTTGCTGGTGGTAGAACGTCTTGCGTTTGGTGATCAGGTGCGTGCTGTCGCGAAGTGCCCCTGTTGAAAAATCTATGAACAACTCGGGATTGATGGCATTGCCTAAGTAACGGATCTCATAGTGCAGGTGCGAACCCGTACTTCGCCCTGTATTCCCGCCTAAGCCGATTATTTCATTGGCAGTAATACGCTCGTTCTCCTCCACAAATACTCGCGACAAGTGTGCATACACGGTCTCTAACCCGTTATCATGCCTTACTACCACGTAGTTCCCGTACCCTCTTGGCTCGTATTTGACAATGCGCACCTGCCCATCCCAACTGCAATAGATGGTGTCACCGGTCTGTACTTTTAGATCTGTGCCATAGTGGTAGCGGTATTTGCGGGGACCGAACTTGGAGGTTATATGACCTTTTGCCGGCAAAACCCAGCCTTTGCAGTCAATCAATATGGAGTCTTGCAGAGAATCAATGGGCAACCGGTACGGATTAACCTTTTCCCGTGTCCAGATGGAGTTGTAAATATCGTCTGCCGGATGATCTTCCATTAGGTCGTCTGTGGCATCGTTTAGTATGCGCTTGTAAACATTGGCTCTGTCCTCGGTTTTCACAACGAGATGTCTTGGCAATTCGTCCGACTGACACGTGACAAACAAGGTGTCATTCCTGTACTCGAATCGCATGCCTTCTGGTAAAGTGCTTGTCTCAAATGGTACCTCTTCTTGTGCCTGTAGCAGGGAATACCCCATGACAATAGTACATAATATGGCTGTTATCCGTCTCATAGCAGTTTTGTTTGATGTTATTCTATAGGCAGGACAACTCTGTTTACAGCCCGATACGGCAGTGAGAACTGCCCTTCAAAAGAAACCTGTGGGTATAAAACAAAAAGAAATGATGCCATGATAGATGAACAATCCGTTGCATCATTTCGACCTCTCAAGATACTTCCGTAATTCCTTTTCGCTGCGTAGTCTGTATCCTACTACCCTTTATTTGTGGAGCTGGAGGGA
>DLLF01000034.1 GCA_002477945.1 Bacteroidales bacterium UBA7569 | reverse complement strand
AGCGGGTGAAGCCGTTGGCGACAGTTACTTGTCCGCCATTGGTCTCGATGATAATGTCCGCAAAGAGCAGTCCCGCCTTGAGCGAGATGCTGCCAATGCTGCTGCGTTGGATAACCGTGGTGGCGTAGCCGATGAGGCATGCTTTCTCTGCTCTTTCTCTGCCCTTCCCCTGTGGATAGGGAATTATTTCAATAGGTATTTTTCTGCCCACTCTTGCAGAGTTTTTTCCGGTATGTTGGCGATACCTGCTTGAACCACCATTTGTGCTTCGGCACTATTTTTGGGAAAAACGAAACGTTTTCGGTTTCCATCTACGTTGGCATGCAATTGGATAGCCCCCTTGTAGGCTTGACTGAGCGAGACCTCACCAAATGTGTGTCCTTCTTTCGTGGTCCACGACAATTCAGGAACCACGATATATCCCCATTCCGCGAGATGTCTGCTGATGACGCTCTCTATGCGTCCTATCCATTCGGGAGCAACACCATATAGCGTAGCCAATGAGCGGAAATGCGCTACAACCTCCGCGATTTGGTCAATGATAACTCTCGGTCTTCGGATGTTCAGACTTTTGGCAAACTCCAAAGCGTCTTCTTTTGTCCAATCAGTATATTTGCCACGAAGCATCAGGCAATGCTTGGGTTCGGGTTGATAGCCTCCGTTATTAAAAATGAACGTCAAATCATACGCGGGTGACAATGACCACTCGCCCTTTGTATTCATAAGAAAAGAGAAGTTTTTGTTGTGGTCATCTGTATTGTGGGTGAGATAATTAAACACCATACGTCGGAAGACTTCGCACTCGCTACTATCCGGCAGGCGGAGTTTGCGACATACAAGCAGCAATTTCTCATACGAGTTGGCATCAGGATCTATTGCGGCAAGCGTTTGGGTATGTATCTTGGTGTCGTCCTTGCGGTCAAAACGTTCTGTGATAAAATGTTTCGTTCCATCAACCTCCCATAACCGGCAGGGCATCATATCGATTCCCGCTTGCCGCGCCATATCGTAGTAGGTCATCTCCAATTCAGCGGTAGAACGTTCTGCAATACCGAATTTGAGAATATAGTGTAGGAAACCCGCCTGAGGTGCTACTTGTCCAGAACGAATCTCACCTGTTTGCGGGTTGATGGCAAGAACGGCTTTCGCCTGCCGTCCGCCAACCGAAGTACCTACAGCCAGCAGCATTTGCATAGTGAGCGTCTCCTGGGGAAGAATTGTCAGGTTCTCACGTTGGTTTTGAATCTTTTGTGCCAAGTCGGCTAATGCACCGATATCAACGTGCTCTTTTTTCACCAGCGGAGAGCGTTCGGGCATAAATTCCAACGCCCCCATACCACGGCGACCGATAAATGCCAGTTTGTCCAAAGCGGTGATGTCGTTTTCGGAAAGGTGCTGCTCTTTTGCCCACTGTTCAAACAATGTGTTTCCCCAATCGTCCGGCAATGAGTCGGCAATGAAAGCCGGCAGGTGTTGGTATTTCCTTTCTTCTTCCGCGGAGAACTTGAACAAGTGCCCGCGACTTTTGGGTGCCATCAATGGGAATGGTTCTATCTCGGATGAAAGGAAAGATTGGTTATATACAAAATAAGCCTCTCCGTTCTGCCACGCCAAATGCCCCATTTCCTTATCCCATAATAATATACGCAATATCTTTATCATTGTTTCTTATGTCGGATACGTCGGATTGGGGTTTCTTTCGGGGTCATATAGGTAACCTCGGGTAATGGAGGCAAGAGTTTTTTGAGGTTATCCAGTTGTCCGATTGTGCGCATCAGCCGTATGAGTGTGGTAAGCGAAATGTCTCGGCTTTGTCCGTTCTCAAACTTCTGAATGGTCATAATGTTGAGTCCTGTACGATGGGCAACATCGCTCAAAGTCAGACCATTAGCCTGCCTATATTGCCTGAATTGTATGCCTAATCGGGCTATCAGTTCCGGAGCGGAATAAGCGTATATATCTTCCATATAATTATAGTTTTAATAATATACAAATAGCAATTATGCTGTTTATTATTATTTCGTATATACTTTATTTGACCACAAAAGTACTGCTTTTTGGACATATATGCAAGCATATAGCCGGAATTATCGCAATTTTGTACAAATACCCATAGTGTCTGGCATATATCTCATTACAACAACAGGGGCAATTCGATGGAATCACCCCTGTCGGCTACGTCTTTATAACCTAAATTGATTACTCGGTGAGGAGTTGCTGTATCTGTTTGGCATCGGAGCGGGTGAAACCGTTGGCGATGGTTACTTGTCCGCCGTTGGTCTCGATGATGATGTCGGCAAAGAGCAGTCCCGCTTTGAGCGAGACACTGCCAATGTTACTGCGCAGAATGACAGTAGTGGTATAGCCGATAAGGCGTGCTTTGTAGAACGTGACTTTCTCGTCGTCTATCTCCAACTTGTCGGGAAAGACCACGTTGCCACCTGTGATATGGCTGGCGGAAAATTTGTAGGGCATAATGGTTAAATTACAATGCAACTTATTCAATAGAATAGAGGGCCTTTTACGTCAAAATGTTCACCATATATGTCATCTATACCATGGCGATGAATGTACTCGTCATTACTGATAATCATTCCGCCACACGAACAATGGTGTTGCTGCTCCGCACATTCGGGACAAATTGTATATGGCTTTCCACACTCATTACATCTGAATTCTGAATACGGGACCATAGCCTGAAATTCTTTGTGACAAAGACTGCAGGTTTTATTTTGAAGAATTATCATATTTGTAACTATTTCGTTTTGTATATCACAATAGCAGTTTCTGCATACCTATAAGTACTATCAGAACCAGCATAGGAATTTGAATACTTGATATCAACCAATTCTCCAAATTCATCAGATTGTAGAAATTCGTTGATTTGTTCCTCCAACGCCAATGTGTTCGTGTGCCCTTTGTAAATAAAGAATTTTACTTTAGTCATAATTATATTTCTTTAACGCCTACTCTTTATTCGGATTTTCGGCTAACTCCGTTTGCTGTTGTGCTGTGTTCGCTTCCCATTTCTTTTGAAGCGTTACATAATGTTTTTCTATCTCATCTGCTAAATCTTCCAAAGGCTTTAGATGGAGTGCGATTTGTCTTGAATTGAGCATATCTTCAAACTCTTTGGGAGTGGTGGGCATCCAAAGTTTGTCGTATTGCCCTTTGGCATCATATACTTTGCCGAGATGCCACATAAAAATATCCAAGATATGGAAATCGGTCATATCTCGCATAGGACCATTCCATACATCGGCAGCATTATTTGCTTTCTTCAACTGTCTCAAAATTTTATACAATGCCCGCACATAATCTTCATAAGGACGCTGTATGTTCCTTGTCGCATTGGGATAATCATCAGTTATATTTTTACCCGTTACATAAGTATACACCATCGGTAGCACGGAAACCACCAAACTATCATAAATCGGGAAACCTAATGTATCAGCGGGACGCACAGCTTCTACCAAATAATGAAGATACTTTGTCATTAAAGACAATGCTGTCTGCTTATGATCTTCGGTCTTTTTAACCCAAGGATAACGACCATAAATCAAATTTTTTTCCATCTTTTGCTTCTCTGCCTGTTGCTGAGGTGTAAGGAAATTGTTGTTGATTACCCAATCTATATAGTTACTTGCTTTATTTGCCAACACTGCATCAGAGTGCCCTCCTTTGCCATCATCACACGCCTTCCAAATTTCTTCTGTTATATATTGTTTGATATAATAGCCTTTATTGAGATTCGTAAAGAACAGAGAATCCAAAACGGTCAAACGCGTAAATATACGTTCCCGAGTAAGGGGAATCAGACACGTATGAGTATTAGGAGAAGAAGGAAACTTTTCCTTTGGTTCTATAAATGGCAATACAATACCATTGTTACAATGGCAGTATTGTCCGAACAAGCCTCGAATAGAGCGTCCTGCGGCTTCGAAACCAGAGATTTTATCGAACTCAAGAATGTTGCGCTGTTTGTCATAATAAGACAGCAACTCCTTAATTACATCGTTAATTTCTCTGGAATGGTAAAAGTTAGCACCGAGGTTGAGATTACCACAAAGTGACATAGTAATAAAAATTAGAAGGTTAATTATTAGAGTTTACCATAATTTCATCAAAATTGGATGCTATGAACGAGGCATCAACAGTGCCTTGTTCGGCTTTGGAACAGGTATTCACAAAACATACCACAGGTTTGTGGAGGTTCTTTAGCAGGTTGATGCAATAGGTCAAAGGCTCGGTGGCTAGTTGCTCCGTGTATCTGTGGTACAATACCCCATCGGCATTGCGGACACTATCCGTATAGATATCGTTTGCCAAGAGTTCGGGATGCTCGCTTATCTTTACGAACTCGCCATTCACAACGGCTCGTTTGTGTCCCCACATCGGATGTCCTTCCGTTCGCCCTACACCTTTCTTTGAGATGTACTCTTTCAAGTATTTGTCTATGGTTGGATTATCTTCGAACCAGACTAACAAAGGTTTCGTTGGATTACTCGCAAGGTACGATTGCAGGACCTCGTCTAATCTATTTTGTTTAATGATTTGCATAGTATTTGTTTTTAAGTTGTACTCTTTTGTATTTAAACCAATCGGAATAGTTGTTTGAATTGCGGAAGTTGAGGCATTTGGCTTTTACCTGCTATCCAAACATTGACGGAACTCCTGTTTTTAGAGGGAACAGGCAGTAGTCCTTTGAGCAGTTTGCCTGCCGTCCAAATGTACCAATCCACCTCACGGAAAGTGAGAGAGGTGAGGTTATACTGCTGCATAAAGGCGGTGTAAATATCCTTGTAGAAAACATAATCGTTCTTCATCCGATTTCGTATTTGTGAAATAGATAAACCTGTGATTGCAGGACTGGTGAGATGCTTGCTTTTTATGGCTGCTACGAAGAAATCTGCCACTATATGGTCGTAGATAGGATAGGCTGCGGGGTTGTGGCAGGCACAATACTTGGTGGCAAAGGAATAATTGGTATGCCCCGGAATGATAGTAGCAATATCATTATCGGGTTGGGTATTGTCCTTGACAAGAGTAGGATCTCCGTTTTGCAGACGTTGGTCTATATTGGGGATGTGGATAATCTCCTTTGCCATCGACAGAATGGAAAAGATATTCGTGCTGTAATAGTGATTCAGCGTATCTGCCTTGAGATAGACCTCTTCAAGCGTTGTGTTGGCAGGATATTGGCGACAAAGCATATCCAGGATTTTCCACTTGAGTTCATAGACATCCATACCCTGATAAGTACGGAAGTTTGTCAGTACGTTGTTTGCTTCGTTGAGCAAAGAGATTGGAGTAACGGCTTTTGCCGTTGAGTTTGTTGTTTGTGTTGCCATATAGTTAGGACTTAATAGTTTTGCCCCTTACTCTCTTTGTGGCTTTTCAGGTTCTGCCAACGCATATTCCCTGTCGGGGCAAAAGGGTTGCCCTTTCATACGCGCATATCTAATATAGTCGGAAAATGCCAAAAGTTCACACATTAACAAGTAAATATAACATATGCATAACACATTTAACACAGATTAACCAATCGCGCATACATCATCGCCTTACCGATGCGTGGTTATGCCATAGGCGGAGTTGGTTGTTTATTATTGATATTTGCTTGGTTGGCGGAGTTGATTCCGCAACTTTGCGCTGCAAAGATAATACTTTTTGCAGAATTGTGCAATAATGGTAAAAGATGTGTGGGCGTTTTTGAGGAGAATAGGGGAAATAGGGCTAATGGGACAAATAGGTCCGATAAGACAAATAGGGCTGATATGTCCCATAGGGCAAATATGCCGGATAGAGCATTTGGGGTGTATAGGGCTAATAAGACAGATAAGCCGTATACAAAATTCGGCAAGGCGGGCGATGGTATCGCCGGTTAAGAAACGATATTAGGGATTAGAGGGTAGAGGGTAGAGAGTAGAGAGGTAGCACATCACTGCTTACGAAAAGGGGAAATGCGGTGGAATATTTGCGCATTCCATTGAAAAGCAGCATCTTTGCAGCGTCTGTTTCATAAAAATGCAGCATTGTAGCATAGGGTTATTTTGTCGATTATAATCTATATTTTTAGTATGAATTTGTCGATTATAATCTACATTTTTGGTATAAATTTGTCGATTAGGATGCGCTTTTTATTGTGTATGTCATAAAAAAGGCGTACCTTTGCAACCATCTAAAACAATAGGAATTATGATACCTCGACTTATCAGCCAATCGGTCGCAGCAGATTTCTTTCAAGGAAAGATTATTGCCGTTTTAGGTCCTCGACAGGTAGGCAAGACTACTTTGTTGACGCAATTATCTATTCCCAATGAGGAAACGCTTTGGCTGAACTGCGACAACATAGATGATTCTCAGGCATTGGAACGCCAGACCACCACCGGGTTGCAACAATTGGTTGGTAACAAACGGTATGTAGTCATTGACGAGGCGCAGCGCGTGAAGAATATCGGTCTGACACTCAAGATGATGGCAGATACTTTCCGTGACAACGTACAAGTGATTGTCACCGGCTCTTCTTCATTGGAACTGTCTAATCAGATTAACGAGCCGGCAACAGGGCGTATCTACGAATATCGTCTTTATCCCCTTTCATTGGCGGAACTGAGTCAGCATACTTCGGCACGCGAGGAGCAACGCCTGTTGGAGCAGCGTCTTATTTACGGTTGCTATCCCGAAGTGGTTACGCACCCCGATAAAGCCAAACGTATCCTGACTACCATAGCCAACAACTATCTCTATAAAGATTTGCTCAGTTATAATGGCATTCGCAAGCCCGAGATTCTTGCGCGCCTGTTGCAAGCCTTGGCGATGCAGGTAGGTGAACAAGTGTCGTACAATGAACTCAGTCGTCTGTTAGGTATTGACCGCGCCACCGTAGAAAACTACATTGACCTGTTGGAAAAGTGTTTTGTGATTTTCAAACTATCATCCTATAGCGGCAACTTGCGCACGGAATTGCGGCATAATCGCAAGATATATTTCTATGACAATGGTATCCGCAATGCCATCATCAGCAATTTTGCGCCTATCAACCTCCGTACAGATGCAGGAGCATTGTGGGAAAATATGATGCTCAGCGAGCGGGTGAAGCACAATGCATATCGCCAAAGTTATGCAAAGATCTATTTCTGGCGTACGCAAGCGCAGGCGGAAATAGACTTCGTGGAGATTGAAGACGGGGCTATGCAGGCGTATGAATTCAAGTTCAATGCTAACAAGATACCACGTGCGCCGAAAGCCTTTCGGGATACGTATCCGAATGCTTCATTTCAAGTAATTACTCCTGATAATTACCAACCTTTTGTAGGTATTTAGTGGTTGTTTTTCCTATTCTATTGCCACTCCCGACCTCCCTTATATGGAGGAGAAAATATCAATATAGCAGTCCGAACATCCACAGAGGAATACGGTTGTGGTGTCCTATTTCCAAGTCGTCCACAGCCAGAAAACTGTTGGAAATATCTTTTATTTGGTCGAAAGTCTTGCTGCGCCCGCCTACCTCAAACAGGTACGTGCGGTTTATCATAAAATCGCCGTCTTTGGGCAACAGCACCTCTTGTGTGGCACGCAACTGATTGAAAAAGAATGTCTCCCGCAATGTTCCTACGTCAATATGCGTGGAGAGGCAGTACATCAAGTTGGTGTTGTCAAGATATATCTTGTCGGGTTTGCTGAGCGATTTCACATTCTTCACCTCGTTGGTGTATATTGCCAGCAGAGCCGCTCTGTCCAAGGCATAGAGCATCTTCAGTCCCAACTCGCGGTTGGTGTCCAACTCGCGGTACAACTCCGCCATCTTGGGTGTGAACGGTACCCGCTCCGCCAATATCATCAGCATACGTTGTATTTTCTGTATGCTGACAAAAGACACGTCCTCTATGTGTGGCAGGTCGTTCTCCAACACTTGCCGTATCATACTCTGTACTCGCTCATAGAAGCCGTCGCCTTCCTCTTTGTAGAAAGGATAGTATCCGTGCCGCAGGTAGTCGCTGAACAACGGCAACACTTTCATCTTCTGCGTCAGCGGCATGGCAATACGCTCGTGCGATTGCAGCAGTTCCTCCAAAGTGTGGGCATCACCTGCGTCATACCCCTCGAACAGCAGGTACTCGCGAAAAGACAGCCCGTACAGCGTATAGAGCCGCTGACGGCGGGACAAGTCTCCCTCATGTGCATCTATCTCAAGCATAGACGAACCTGTATAGACGATATGCAACTGCGGATAGGCATCGTAGATGTTTTTCAGTACCGTTTGCCAATGGGGCAGATAGTGTATCTCGTCGAGGAAGATATGCGTACCGCCGTGCGTGAAATGATACTCCACCAAATCCATAATATCGTGTGTACGGAACCACAGGTTATCCATCGACACGTACAATGCCTCACGCGATGAAGGGAATGTCTCGCGGATATGTTGCAGCAACAAAGTGGACTTGCCCACGCCTCGGCTGCCTTTGATACCTATCAGGCGGTTGCTCCAATTGATTTGCCAATACAGATAGCGGTGCAACTGCATCGGTACTGCACTCACCAAACGGTTGGAATAAAGGTACAGAACCTCAAAATCCTGTTCATTGATTGCCATATACTACTGAATTATAGATAGATATACATATTCAAAATTGCCGCAAAGGTACTACTAAATATCGAATAATGCAATATGTATAGCGAGAAAAAGCAGTTTGAACTGCTAATTTTATAATAAAAAAGGCATCTCTAACTGCTAATTCTGCGCAAAATTAAGCAGTTAAAAATGCTTTTTTGATGAACGAGCCCTATATCGCCCTCAGCATCAACTACAGCGATACAAGGCGTTGGCTTCGGTGTCGAGCCACGGACGGAGAATGATACTTGCTCCACGGACAATGTTGGATCTCGTTTTTGTTTCCATATTTGCTCCATTAAAGCATTGAAAAACATATAATTATCCATGAATTATTCACGAATTTCTGCTCCGTTAAATACCGCGGACGGGGCGTCCGCGTCCCCGGAGAGGCTCCGCTAATGACCGTTAATTTGTCGTTAATATAACATCGTGTGCTCCACACTGATTTTCCCTATTCGGGGAAGAGTTGCGTGGGGAGGGATTGCTTTTCCTTGTGGGGGGAGGTGGCTTCGTATGCTGCAAAGGCGTCGGGTTGTTCGACAGCGGCAAAGTAGCCCTGCGGTGTAGTATAGAGATACTCCTTGCGGGGGCTGGCGGATACAGGCTCGTGGGGAGTGGATTCCGCGATTGCCGCTTGCCCTTGCAGATAGCCCGGTATGAGTTCCTGTGCGAGGAAGTAAGGCACTTCGTCTTCGACGGGTTCGCCGTGGTAATGCACGCCCAACGTGCTTGCCACTTGGAAACCTGCGTGGCGGTAGAAATCGATGTTCCCCTCCATGCACACCGCCCCGATGCCCATCTCCTTGGCACGCGCCAATGCGTATTGCAGCAGTTTCAAACCGTAGCCCTTGCGCTTGTATTCGGGCGCAATACTGATAGGTCCGAAAGTGGCGATGGGGAGGTTAGGGGTTAGGGGATAGGGATTAGGGGTTAGGGTGATAATATCCAGCGCGGTGCAGACGAACATTATCTGCCCGATAAGGCGGCCGTCTTTCTCCATCACGAAACTCAGTTCGGGTATGAACTCGGGGCGGCGGCGATAGCAATGCAGCACGTAATGTTCCTGACAGCCGGGACGATAGACGTTCCAAAAAGCATCGCGCGTCAGTTCTTCTGCAGCACGGTAGTCTTCGGGGCGTTCGAGACGAATGGTATAATCGGTATCCGTCAGGTTTTGCAGGGCGTGCGGGGCGTTGTCGGTCAGTTGGTGCAAGGTGTCGCAGTGCGCCATCTCAGGACATTCACCGCAATGGGTGACCCCATGCTGCAAGGCGCATTGGCGGATAGGGCAGAGGCGGTCGCAATAGGGTGTTTTGACGCCGTCCACGCGGCAGCCCGTGCAGTTGATGTCTTCGGGACGTATGTCCACGTGGTTGAGTGCGCTCCATTCTTGTGCCACGCGGGTGCGGAGGGCGGTGTCGTTGTGTATAGTGGCGGTGCGTGCCTCACACGAGGCGCAGTCGAGACCGCAAAAAGCAATTAAAGGATTCATATTATTTACGATTTACGAATTTACGATGTACGATTTGACTCCATTAAAGAGCCATTAAAAACATTGATTGGTTCTCCGTTAATGACCGTTAATTTATCGTTAATGCATTGATGAACATATAATTTTCCATGAATTAACCACGAATTTATTCTCCGCTAATTCTCCATTAAAGACCTATTTTTGCGCCATTAAAGGACCATTAAAAACATTGATTGGGTTCTCCGTTAATGACCGTTAATTTGTCGTTAATAATGCATTGATGAACATATAATTTTCCATGAATTAACCATAAATTTTGGCTCCGTTAATAGCCGTTAATGGACCGTTAATTTTCTCCGTTAGGGGGTTGCTTTTGCTTCCATTAAAGTCCATGCAGTGCCATTAAACATTCGGTACCATATCATTCTATTGGACGAAGGAAGATATTTCTATCAGGTTGCCTTCGGGGTCGGCGATGTAGCAGGTGCGTTGTCCCCAAGGTTCGGTGGTCGGCTCCATAACCGGTGTGGCACCCAACTGCACCGCCCGCTCGAACTCCTTGTCCACGGCTGCGAAACAAGGCACATCGAAAGACAACTCTACCGTGCCGTTGATGCCATCGGGATAGGCATAGCGGCGTGAGGTCATCTGCTCGAAAGCGGTGCGCGGGAAGAGGATAAGGCGCATAGTGCCGAGCGTGAGTTCCACATTCGGCTCTTCGCCGTCCCAGTCGGTATGAAAGCCAAAGACATCGCAGTAGAAGCGAACTACTTTGGCATTGTCCGTGGTAAAGAAACCCACGGTATTGCATTGAAATCGAGGTTGTTGCATAATAAATAAAGATATTAGACCGCTTGCGCTGCATGATGTTAGAGTGCCTGCGGCTGTGAAATAAATTATTATAGGTATCAGTTCATCTATTCTTGTGGTAACTGTTTGTGCCAATACAGAGCGGCGAGACCGGTGAGGGTTTGGAGTATGCCGAAGATGAAATAGATGACGTCCATTGCGTTCAGCGGGAAGATACAGAACTGGACCAATATCCACAACATCAGCGTAACGCCAAAGACAGTACCCAGCACCAGCCCCCAACGATTATGCCGGAGTATCAGCACCGTGGCGGTGAGGTTGGTCAGTCCGTTCACGCACAGCAATGCCACACCGCACCACACGAAGTCCCTGAAGAAGAAATCCGCAAAGGGAAGCACCTGAAAGCATGGCAGCATATCCGCCATATTCCACACCTCACCATGCGGGTACGCCCAAAACAGGACAGCACCGCCTATCGCGCCGATACAGATAAAAATACACCAGAAAAGCAATGCCCCACGGGCAATGTTGAATTTCGTTTTTGTTTCCATATAGTTTCCATTAAAAGACATTTTGTTCTCCATTAAAGCCCATTAAAGGACCATTAAAACACTTATTGGTTCTCCGTTAATTGCCGTTAATAAACCGTTAATTCGTTGATAAACATATAATTCTCCATGAATTAACCACGAATTCATTCTCCATTAAAGCCCATTAAAGAGCCATTAAAACATTGATTTATTCTCCGCCAATTGCCGTTAATGAACCATTAATTCGTTGATAAACATATAATTATCGTATAATTAACCATTAAATCCTCTCTGTTTGTGCACCGAAAGGGTGTCAATGGCTTGCTGTATGCCGGCGAGGAAGCGGGCGGCATGGGCACCATCCATCTGCGTATGGTGGAACTGAAAAGACACGCTGAGCGTGGTCCTCAACAGCCGCCTGCGGTACTTGCCCCAAATCAGGAAGGGGTTGCAGAACACGCCGCTGTACATACCCACTGCACCGTCTATGTCGTACTGCGCGAGTGCCGAAGTGCCAATCACCATGCTGTCGGTCAGGTCGTGGTTCGTACACGTGTCCGCCACCTGCCGCGTGAGACGCATATAATCACGGTTGAACGCTGTCAGGTCGTCAGAATAGGGTACATCACACGAACTGACCTCGCCTTGCCGGTTTGCCACGATGGTGTTCACGGCGATGGTGTCGTATTGCATCAGTTTGCCGTTCACGGGCAAGAGATAGAACTCTTTGATACCGCTTGCGGCTTTGCCGATACAATAGCACATCAGCATATTGAACTTCATGCCCGTCCTGCGGCTGAGGCGCACAAGGCGCGTCACGTCCAGCGTCTTGAAGAACGTGACCATCGGCATAGGTGCCTGCATCCACATCTCAAAGGCGTAGGCACGAGTGGTGGTCTGTGGGTCAATCTCCGTCATAATTTATCAGACTCCCCCTGCCCCCTCAAAGAGGGGGTAGAGGTTCCATTAAAGAGACATTTATTCTCCGCTAATTGCCGTTAATAAACCATTAATGGATATCCATATCAATCTTTCAAGCAACCGATAGGAACGACATATACTCCGTCCCCGCGGCGATATGCGAACCGACCGACAGCCGTCAGTACCATTAGGAAAGACGGACTATGCATACGTGTAGTATCTATCTTGTCTGCCAAACGTAGCAAGGATTTCGCTCCTGCATCAATGCCCTTGTCTCCGCCGATTTTTATTTCGACTAACCCGTAATTTCCGTTGCGAAGATGGATAACGGTATCACATTCCAAGTCCGACTTGTCGCGATAGTGATACACCTCGCCGCCCAATGCCTGCGCATATACACGCAAATCACGTACAGCCAATGTCTCAAACAATAGCCCGAAGGTCTCCATATCGCCAATCAAATCATTGGGACCTATCCCCAATGCCGCCGTGGCAATACTTGAGTCCACAAAGTAACGTGTATCCGATGTCCGCGTGGTGGTCTTGGAACGGAGATTGGGATTCCATGCAGGCATATCCTCCACGACGAAAATCATCCGAAGAGCATTGAGATAAGAACTGACCGTCTGTGCATCAATCATATCCTTCCCGTTGCCCTGCATGTCCTTGACAATCTCATTGAATGAGGCTTGTGAACCCTGCATACGCGCATACGAACGCATAAGGCGTCTGACACGCTGTGCATTGCGGTTCACACCATCTGCACGCTGAATATCCGAATTGACCACAGCATCGAAATAATCCATGGATGCTTCCAACTGATTTTCTTTGGGTAAATCAATCGTCTGAGGCCAACCTCCCCGACAAGTCAGAAAAGCAATGTCCTGCAGCGATATATTACATTCCGCGGCAATGCTTTGCGGAGCGTCAAACATCTGCTTGAGACTGATTTTACCATTACTGTCGCCCGACTCCCACAATGTCATAGGGCGCATTAGCAGGCGTGCAAAGCGTCCTGTACCCGTATGGTGTACATGGCTCATGTCTGCCGGTACGGATGACCCTGTTAAGATATATTGTCCCATTCCCTTGCGGTGGTCCACCGTGAAGCGTATGCAATCCCACAACTTGGGAGCCAACTGCCATTCGTCTATCAACCGAGGCGTTTCACCGTCCAACAGCATTTCCGGAGCAGTATCCACATAAGTCAGGTATTGTGGCAGCAACGTCGGATTTGACATATACACCATACTCTTGGCTTGTTGCTCTGCCGTGGACGTTTTGCCGCACCATTTGGCACCTTCTATCAAGATGGCACCCACTCCCTGCAGTTTGTGCCGCAGGATGTCGTCTGCGATACGCGGTCTATACTCTGTATTCATACTTTTGCCATTTGTTATTTCGCCTGCAAAGATACTTTGTTTTTATCAGATACACAAGTGTTTATGATAGAATTACCGTATTTGGCATAAAAATTTTACTCCGTTTGGCGGATTATAATTACTCCATTTGGCAGAAAAATTTTACCTCATTTGGCAAAATAATCAGTTGCGTTACTCAACCTATCATTCACACAGATAACAAACAATGTCGCCTTTATCGGTTCGTGAGGGCATCATTACAGAGGAGATAGAGATAGCCATCTTATAGGTTATGAATGCAGCATTAGTCGGCTTTGGGCTTGCGGGGGTGCTCTCCGAGGGCGCAGGCGGCGAGGCAGGTGACTGCCAGCGAGAGCAAGACAATGGCATCGTTGGCGGTGATTTTGTCCATTAGCGACAACACCAATGCCCCAAGTCCGAGCCCTAAGGCTACGGCACGGAAGACAAGTAAAGGAAGTTGTTTGTTCATAATCTGTTTACGTCAGTAGGTGATGTTTTACTCGTGGATAATGAGCGAGGAGCCGGTGCACTCGGAGTTGTGGGTGCGGGCGTTGCCGGTGTAGTAGATAGTGCTGGCACCGGAGACGTTGCAGTCAATCTCACCGTCGCTATGCACATTCATCACGCTGCTGCCCGACACCGAGCCTTCCACCTTGTCGGCAACGAGCAGGAACATGCCGTCCTCCTTCTCCGAAAGGAGCCGCGAGGCACCGCTGACACTCACCTCCATGCGGTGCGTGCTGCCTTGCAATGTAGCGGACGAACTGCCCGAGATATTGACATCGGCATCGCGTGCCACGACAATGACATCGACAGCCGATGCACCCGAGACATTGATATCCACGTCCGGTGCGGTGAGCGGTTGTTCGACAAACAGCGAGGACGCTCCCGACACGTTGATGTCCGACAGTGCAGGCTGCGTAGGAACGAGCACGCGGCAAGGCGCATTGCCCGTCCAACGGACGCCGTTGCGGAAACCGACAGAAAGGCGTTCGCCCGATTGCGCTATCTGCAAATAAGGCAGGAGGTTGGCATCGGTCTGCGCACAGATGTCGGACACCGAGTCGCACATAATCACATTGATAGCACTATGCACATCCAGTTCGTGGAAAGGCGATACGCGGAAGTGCTGTTCCGCATCGAAACCCGCCAGCACGATGACCTCGGTGCGATAAAGCGAGCAACTGCACAACAGGCAGGTTGCCAGCATAACAATTAAAGATTTCAGTTTCATATTATTCCGTATAATTTAGGTTGGGTTTTGGCTCTATTAAAGCCCATTAAAGAACCATTAAAGACTCCCCCTAACCCCCTCAAAGAGGGGGAATAGGCTCCGTCAATTACCGTTAATTGGTCGTTAATGCATTGACAAACATATAATTACCATGTAATTAGCCATTAATTTCTGCTCCGCTAACTACCGCGAACGGGAGAGCACCCCATTTCGCCCACGGGGCTCATAGGGACCCCGCGGGGCGTCCGCGTCCCCGGAGAGGCTCCGTTAATGACCGTTAATTGGTCGTTAATGGATTGCCATATTATTTGATGGCAATCCATATCTCGGTGACGAGGTCGGCGGGGGCGGTGGAGTACGGGTCGGTGACGTATTTCTCCAGCGGAGCGGGACGCTCGGGGTCCAAGTCCAACGTGGGCATCACGGTGCCGTATATCTCGCCGTACGTGGCACCCAGCGTGTCGTACGGTCCGCGGTGCGTGAAGACCATCCAACGCCCGCCCGGCAGGGTGCTGAGACGGACGCCATTGCCCAAGGTCATGCCGCGGAGAGTGTCGGCAATCTTGTCCGTCAAAGCGGCGATACATACATCGCAGCGACGCTCCGCCGCAGGCGTGGTCACAGGGTCGTCAAGGTACGTGCTCAGGTACTCCACATCACAGCCGCAGCAGCCGATTTGGTTGTCCTGACAGCACTTCCACATAGCATTCCATGCTTCATCGTAGTTGATAGCAGAATAGTCGCCTGTAAGGCGATAGGTGAGAGCCACACGCGGCTCACGGGTTTCGATTCTTTGTTCCATTTTATTACGTATAATTTAAGTTGATATTTATTCTCCATTAAAGACCATTAAAAGACCATTAAAACGCGGAATAGTTCTCCGTTAATAGCCGTTAATTGACCGTTAATACATTGACAAACATATAATTGTCCACTAATTGACCATTAATCTCTTCTCAATTGACGACGCGAGCCGCGTCGTCCCCCAACCGTTAATCCATTCGGTGCGGGGGCAATCAGCAATGTACCACGTGCAACGGCAAACGAATGAACAAATGACGAGTAATCGTAACCTAAGGTATAACTCCATAACTCATTGCACATCGTACATCGCTGATTGTCGGCTCCGTTTATTCTCCATTAGTGACCACTTTTTTCTCCATTAAAGACCATTAAAAGCCCATTAAAACACGGACGGGTTCTCCGCTAAATACCGCGGACGGGGCGTCCACGTCCCCGGAAAGACTCCGTTAATGGTCGTTAATTCATTATCTATCCCTTGCGCATCCCTTGCTTATCCCTTGCTGAATCGTTAGCATTGGGCGGGCGATATTATCGCCCTGCTAAGAAACAATATAAAGCAACAGTTCGATATGGGTACCACATAATTTCGATATAGGTACGGTATGGGTATTGTGTGGGTATTACGTGGTCAGCACAATGTACCGATTATCTACCGTGTATCTACCGTAAAAATACCGTAGTTGTCGGCGTGAGGTCAGCGTAGGGACATGGCATTGCAGCGGCAGGGGACGAAGCAGAGTCCGAGCAGGGCGGCACCGAGGGTGGAGGTCAGTTCGAGCGTGGTGAAGTCCGATAGCAGGGCTATCACACCGACCACGGCACGCAGCAGGAAGACGATACACGTGAACCACACCACCCATGTCTGCAAAGGCAGCCTGCGGACAGCACCGCTATACGCCAGCGCATAGACACCCGCAAGGGTGAAACACAGGACGATGCCCACCGTGATGAGGTACGGCAGCGGTTGCCACAGCGAAGCCAACGTCTGCATCTGCGGTGTGATGCCGTAGAGATCGAAAGCCTGCCACAGAAAGCCCAAGCAAGCCAAGTGCCCGAGGGCAAGGGCGAAACAGAGTGCCGCACCGATACGAAAGCGAACAGCAAAGAAATTATTGCACATAACTAATTGAATATATAAGGGTTAGAACTGCAATGCCAAGCCGACGCTGTTGGGTGAGGTGCAGACGCCTACGGAGAGTTGCGCTTGGGTTTTGTGGCGGACGTTGTAGGTGTCCGCGCTGCGGTGCATACGCGAATAGCCGACGCACAGGGTGGGTATGGACGCTATCTTCAACGTGCCGCCGAGAGAGCAGCACGCACTGCCGAAGACTGCCATCATCGTGGCACCGACCGCCGTGCCAAGCCCTTGCGAGATGTCGGACGTGTTGTTGTTGGCTCCCTGCACCTGCGCAGCGATGAGCAGGCTCGAACCGATAATGTCGAGTGCAAAGCCTCCGCCGAGGAGTCCCCAACCCACGTTGGACACGATGAGACCGTTGCGGAACTGCTCGTAGGCGGGCACGTAGCGCGTGGCGAGGAAGTCGCGGTACTGATACTTGTTCATCGCCTGCCCGTTGCAGACGTACGTGTTGCCCGTGCGATAGACATAGTCAGTATTTGGCTGATAGACAGGGCTGATGGTTTGCGCGCAAGCGCACACTGCACTGATGGTCAGTGCAATGAAAAGACTAATACGTTTCATTGTCTAAATGTTTGTTTGTTAGTTTATTTGTTAGTTGGTTTATTACCGCGGACGAGGAGAGCACCCCATTTCGCCCACGGGGTTCATAGGGACCCCGCAGGGCGTCCGCGTCCCCGGTAGGGGAATTGTTATTGGTTGACGCTGCCGCCACTGCCGAGACGCGAAGACTCGTCGAGGTCACCCACCTTGCGGTGTTTGACATACTGCTGCTGACCGAACATCCACGTGAGGGAGACCGTTACTCTCTGGTTGCGGTATTCCTGTCGGGTGTAACTTCGGTTGCCTTCTGCCAAGCCGAGCGACTCGTTGCTGCCGTGCATGGAGCGCAACAGGTCTTGCACCTGCAAGTTGAATATCAGCCCTTTCTCACGCCACATCTTGCGCACGGCTGCCGACATATAGTAGAATGCATCCTGGCTGTTGTAGCCGTTCACCATAGGCGCAGTGTAAGAGCCGTCCACGGAGAGCGTCCAGTCTTTGGGCAGGTAGGCGTTGAGGGTTGCCGAGCCGTAGCCCCAGTGGTTGCGGTTGTCGTAGAGTCCGTCGTAGGAGCGGTTGATGAAGTGGTAGTAACCGCCGTTGAGCGTGAGGGCAAGCCATGCGCCCTGCATAGTGCGGCTGCCGTCGTCGCCCGTTACGAACTTAGGCACGATAGGCAGTTCGGTGAGCGACAGGTTGCCACCGTGGGTGGTACAGGTACCAAAGTTGAGCCACTTCATACGCCCGTCGCCGTTAGGAAGCACCTCCATGCGCTGCGAGAACATATCCTGCGTGTGCGAGAAGTTGAACGCCAACGACACGTACTGCGAGTAGAAGAAGTTGAGGTCCACCTGGTTGTTGAACTCGGGGGTCAGTTCGGGGTTGCCCTCGGAGTAGTTGTGGGCATCGATGTAGGTGCGGAAGGGGTTGAGTTGGTAGTAACTCGGTCGTTTGATACGGCGCGTGTAGGACACGTTCATCGCCCACTTGTCCGTAGGGTTGTAGCCGAGGAAGGCTGTGGGGAAGAGGTTGAAATAGTCCTTGACGGATGTGCTGTCCGCCGAAATCCAGTTGCCGTTGGAGTGGGTGTACTCGCCGCGGAGTCCGAGTTTGGCGTTGAAGTGCTTGCCGAACTGCTTTGCCAGCGAGATGTAGAGGGCTGCAACATGCTCGGAGTAGGTGAAGTTGGAGGGTGTAGAAGAAATGCCCTTGCCGTTGAGCAGGCTGTCGGTGGTCATGCGGTTGTCGGTGTTGGAGAGTGCCCACTTGGCACCGGTCTCTATCATACCCGTCTGCCAGAAGCGTGTCTGGAAATCGAGTTTGGCAGAGTAGATGTCCACTATCTGGTTGGTGTTGATTTTCAGTCCCGTATGCAGCACCGAGTCAGGGCGTGTGGGATAGGTGTAGGTGTTGCTCTGGTCGTTGGTCTGATCCCAGCCGTTGCGGTTGTAGTCGATATTGGCAGTCAGTTCGCGCTCCAGGGAATCGTTGAAGACATGGGTGTAGTTGAGGTTGGCGGTGTACTGCTGCGAGAACATCGGGCTGCTGATAGTGAGCATGGAGTTCTCCGTGATGTCGTTGCCCACCTTGGTGTAGCCGTAGCCGCGTCCGTCGGGAACGTCCTGCTTCATAAGCATGATAGGTGCCTGAAAGATAAAACCGAAGGTATTGACGGAGTCGATGAACCAGTCGTTGCCAATCTTCGCCATATAGTACTGGAAAGCGCAGTCGTACTCGGAGTTGTC